>DATGXA010000118.1:0-9004 GCA_035299125.1 Opitutaceae bacterium | reverse complement strand
GTCCGCGAGGGCGACCGTTGTTGGTTCGTGCCCGTCGGTTCGATCCCGCTGCTCGAGGCAAACGGCAACCACACTCGGATCCACCTCGGCTCCGCGACTCCGCTGATTTTCCGCACGCTCATATCGATGGAGGAGCGTCTGCCACGGGAGCTCTTCCTGCGCGCAAACCGCTCGCAGCTGATCAATCTGGAGCACGTCGCGAGCATCGAGCCGTGGTTCAGCAGCACCATCCGGGTGCGCCTGACCAACGGTTCCGACGTGGAATTCTCCCGACGCCAGACGCAATTGTTCCGCGAGCGGCGCGCGCTCTAGTGCGCGTTCGGAAATCGTGGCGCCGGGACGCGATCCCGGTCCGCGGCTCACCTAGGTTGTTCAGGCGATGGCGCGGGTGGCGGCGGCGAGGGGCAACGGGAGGTCGTCACCGGCGTCTTTCAACGCCACTCCGCTGAGACCGCGACGCGCGGACTCGAGGAGCAGCTGCGCGATCTTCTGCGCGGCATTTTTCGGCGGGAAACCCTCGGGCCGGATGTTCGAGATGCAGTTGCGATCGGCGTCGGTGCAGGCGGCGCGCGGCATGAAGGTGAAATATGCGCCGAGGCTGTCCGGCGAACCAAGGCCGGGACGCTCGCCGAGCAGCATGAGCGTGTGACGCGCGCCAAGGAGCTCGCCGACCTCATCCTGCAGTTTCACGCGACCGAACGGCGCCAGAAGGATCGGGAACAAACTCCAACCCGCCGCGCGCAACAGCGGCACCAGATGCGTGAGCACCGGCCCGACCTGACGCTCGGCGGCGAGCGCGGAGAGCCCGTCGGAAACGATGATCGCCAGATCGCGACAGCCCCAGATCTCGCGGCGCTGAAGCAACGCGCTGCGCGACAGCGGCGTGAGCATGCGACCGAGGTCGGGGCGAACGAGAAACGTGCGACGGTCGGCCGCCGCAGTCTCCAGTTGCACCGTCTCCAACCCGGCCCGCCGGAGCGCGGCACAGAGCGGCTCGGCGTCGAACTGCATCTGCACGGCGTCGCGTGCACGGGCATGGGAGAGGCGAAAATCGAGCAGCGTTCCGGTACGCGCACTGCCGCCGGCACGCCCGAGCGCGATGCGCGCGCTGGTGTGTTGCGCGAGCACGCCCCAGGTATCGAAGGTGGCTGGGGCGGGAGAGGTGGCGGAGGTGGCGCGGGCGTCGTCACCGCCAACCGGAGTTTGGTCGGCCGTAAAGCCCGCCCCAGCACACGGCAGCGGAGCGGAGGCGGCACGCGCCGGGGTAGTTTCAAGCGAGGGCATGATCGATGAGGGCGTGGTGTTCGCCGACGGGCAGCAGTCTCCGGCCGCCGGTCACGATGCGCATCTTCTCGAGCCACGCCTCGAACTCCGGTGCGGGACGCAGCCCGAGCGCTTGGCGCAGATAGTGGCTGTCGTGGAACGAAGTCGATTGGTAGCCGAGCATGATGTCGTCGGCGCCAGGCACGCCCATGATGTAGTTGCAGCCGGCGACGCCGAGGAGCGTGAGCAGCGTGTCCATGTCGTCCTGATCGGCCTCGGCGTGGTTCGTGTAGCAGACATCCACGCCCATGGGCAGGCCGAGGAGCTTGCCGCAGAAGTGGTCCTCGAGACCGGCGCGGATGATCTGTTTGCCGTCGTAGAGGTACTCGGGGCCGATGAAGCCGACGACGGTGTTGACGAGCAGCGGCGAAAAACGTCGCGCCACCGCGTACGCGCGCGCCTCGCAGGTCTGCTGATCCACGCCGTGGTGCGCCCCGGCGGAGAGCGCGGAGCCCTGGCCGGTCTCGAAGTACATGACGTTGTTTCCGACCGTGCCACGGTCGAGGGCGAGCGCGGTGGCGCGGGCCTCCTCGAGCAACGCGAGCGAGACGCCGAAGCTGCGGTTGGCCGCCTCGGTGCCGGCGATCGACTGGAAAACGAGATCCACCGGCGCGCCGCGACGCATCGCCTCGAGCTGCGTGGTGACGTGCGCGAGCACGCACGACTGCGTGGGGATGCCGTAGCGGTTGATCAGTTCGTCGAGCAGGCGCAGCAACGTCTCGAGCGCGGGCACGCTGTCGGTCGCGGGATTGATGCCGATCACGGCATCGCCGCAGCCGTAGAGCAGCCCGTCGACGATGGAGGCGGCGATGCCCTTCGGGTCGTCGGTGGGATGATTCGGCTGGAGCCGCACGGCGAGGCGGCCGGGGAGACCGAGGGTGTTCCGAAACGCGGTGACGACCCGGCGTTTCTGCGCGACGAGGATGAGATCCTGGTTGCCCATCAGCTTCGAGACGGCCGCGACCATCTCGGGCATGAGACCGGGCGAAAGTGCGGCGAGCGCCTTGTCGTCGGTTTCGTAGCGCAACAACCAGTCGCGGAATTCCCCCACCGTGAAACCGGCGACGGGCGCAAACGCAGCGGCGTCGTGGGTGTCGGCGATCAGGCGCGTGACCTCGTCGTCTTCATACGGCACGAGGAGCTCCTCGCGGAAACGCGCGAGCGGCACCTCGGCGAGGCAGAGCTGCGCGGCGACGCGCTCCTCGGCGGAGGCGGCAGCGAGGCCGGCGAGTTCGTCGCCGGAGCGGCGCGGTGTGGCCTTGGCCATCAGTTCCCGCAGGGAGGAGAAGACGTGGCGCTGTCCGCCGATCGTGCAGGACCAAGGGGCCATGGAAGCGGAGATCTCGTTGTGGCGATTGTCGGCCTCGGCCGGCCGGCGGCGTGGGTTCCCCCCGCCGGTCGAGGCCGCGGGGTGAAGTTATTTGGCGAGTTCGGGAGCGAGTCCGGCGGGCTCGGCGATTTCCGGCACCGCCTCGGCGGACATGACCGGCGGGCCGCGGAAGACCTTCCGCACGCCCAGCCACCACGCCGCGACGAGCACGCCGACGGTGACGGCGGTGACCGTGAGCGCCTTGTCGTTGGGCGGTTGCACCCCGATCCAGACGAGCACGGCGACACCGGCGACCGAGATCACGGCGAGCGAGCGGTAAAGCGCGGCACCAAGGTCGAAGGGCCCCATTTTCGTCCACGTCTTGCCGAAGGCGAAGAAGCCGGCGGCGGTCGGCATCACGTAGGAGATGTAGAGGAAGATCACGCACGCGGTGGTGAGTGTCGAATAGGCCGGAGCGTAGAGCGTCGACGCGATCGCGAGCACGGCGGTGGTCCAGATGGCGTTGGTCGGCGTCTTCCATTTCGGCGAGACCTTCTTGAGCGCACCCGAGGCGGGGAAACCGCCGTCGCGGGAAAACGCGAAGATCATGCGCGAGGTGGAGGTGACACAGGCGAGACCGCAGAGGTAGTTCGCCACGACGATGCCGACCCAGAGCACTTTACCGAACACGCCGGGCAGCACCTGCTCCATCAACCACGGGAAGACGTTGGCGCCCTGCGCCGCGGCGTCCTTGAGATTCGGCATCGCGATCACGAACGAGCACACCATCACCCAGCCGAAGAGGCCGGAGAGATAGACGGAGCGCAGGATGCCCTTCGGGACGTTGGCGGCGGCGTTCACCGTCTCCTCGGAGGTGTGCGCGGAAGCGTCGTAGCCGGTGATCGTGTAGATCGGCCACATCAGGCCGAGGAGAAGCATCACGCCGAGGCTGGAGTTCGCCGGCCACACGCCACCACCGGCATCGCCGCTGAAATTCTCGAAACTGATCAACCGCGAGAACTCGTACGACGGCGCGGCAAGGAACATCGCGCCGGTGAGCAGGATCGCGACAGCGAAGATCAGGTAGCCGCTGAAGTCGGTGAGCAACGTCGTGACGCGGATGCCGAAGTGGTTCAGCAGCGCGTGCGAGATCGTGATCGCGGACACACCGACGATTTGGTGCACGATTGTGAGTTTGCTCGGATCGAGACCGAACATCGGCCCGATGAAGTTCACGAAGAGGCTGTACGCCCCGACGTTCACGGCTGCGGTCACGAAGATGAGACCGCCGAGGTTGAACCACGCCGTGGCCCAGCCCCAGCCCTTCCCGCCGAGGATAGAGCTCCAGTGGTAGAGGCCACCCGCCGTCGGAAACGCCGAGGCCACCTGCGCCATGCAGAGCGCGACGAGGAAACAGAAACCCACTCCGAGCGGCCAGACGATGCCCGCCGCCGCACCGCCCACCGCGCTGATCCCCAGCTGCAGCGACGTGATGCCGCCGGCGAGGATGCAGATGATCGAAAACGAAATCGCGAAGTTCGAGAAACCACTCATGCGCCGCATGAGCTCCTGCGCGTAGCCCATGCTCTGGAGCAGTTTGACGTCCTCGGAAACATCGGTGCTCGCCGGTCCCGTGGCCGGCGGCGGTATGGAAGAAGCGGACATGTTGGAGCGAAGCTTGGAAACTCCGGGAAACGCCCGGCCCGTGGGATTTGCCCCTCGGCTGAGCAGTCGCGATGCCATCACGAGCGGCGCGGCAACACGGCGCGAATTTGCCCAGCCCGTGCCCGCGGTCGCACTTCGCCCGTGACGCCAGGATCGCCCGCTGGCAGTTTTCGCCCATGCGCCGAATTCATCTCCGCCAAACTCTCGGTCTTGTGGCCGTGCTGGCGTCTGTCCTCACGCTCTCCGCCCGCGACAACTCCGCCGCCGAGTACAACTCCGCCGTGCGCGCGACGCCGCTGCTGCGCACCACGACCGATGTCGCCGGCAATCCCCTCGCCTACCCGACCGGCGGCGCGGCGGAGGTCAGCGGCCTGCTCGTCGAGCTGCCGCCCGGCGCGGAAACCGGCTGGCACAAACACACGGTGCCCTGTTTCGCGTACATCCTCAGCGGCGAGATCGCCGTCGCGCAGAAGGACGGCCCCACGCGCACATTTCGCGCCGGCGAGGCCTTCGCGGAGTTGGTGAATACCGAGCACAACGGCCGCACGCTCGGCAGCGAGCCCGTGCGTATCGTGTTCTTCGCCGCCGGAATCCAAGGGCAGCCGTTCACCGTGAAGTCCGCCGCCGAAGCTGCAAAGCAATGAGCCGACCGCCACACCCGCTCACGTCGTCGACAAGCCGATGCCGACGCGTTTCGCCTCGAGCGCCGCAGCGGCGGGATCAGTCTTGAAGCGCTCGGGGTCGATGCCGTACCGGCGCACACGCAGGCCCATCATACGCTCGGTCAGGCCGAGTTGGCGACCGGCTTTGGCCATGATGCCGCGGTGCGCCTTGAGCGCTTCGGCGATCATCTCCCGCTCCACCGCCTCGACCGCCTGCTCGAGCGTGCCGCGCGGCACCGTGCCCGACGCCTCGCCGGTCTGCAACGTGGGCGGCAGATGGAAACCGTGGATCACGCCATCCTGCGAAAGCAGCACCGCGCGCTCGATGGTGTTCTCGAGTTCGCGCACGTTGCCCGGCCAGTGGTAGGCCATGAGCATGTCGATCGCGGGCGTGGAAATGCGGACCACGTTTTTCCCGTTCTGCTGCGCGTATTTTTCCAGGAAGTGGTCGGCGAGCTCGAGGATGTCGCTCCGGCGGTCGCGTAGCGGCGGCACGTAGATCGGGAAGACGTTGATGCGGTAATAGAGGTCGAGCCGGAAGCGCCCCTCCTCGATCATCTTCTCGAGGTTGCGGTTGGTCGCGGTGATTACGCGCACGTCGACGCGGATCGTCTGCGCGCCGCCGACTCGCTCAAACGTCCCCTCCTGCAACACGCGCAGCAGCTTCGCCTGTGTGGCCGCGGAGATCTCGCCGATTTCGTCGAGGAAGATGGTGCCGCCATCGGCGAGTTCGAAGCGGCCCTTGCGCAGCGCGAGCGCGCCGGTGAACGCCCCCTTCTCGTGGCCGAACAACTCGCTCTCGATGATGCTCTCGGGCAGCGCGGCGCAGTTCACGCGCACGAACGGCTTCTTGCGCCGCCCGCTGCCGCTCCAGATCGCGTGCGCGATCCGCTCCTTGCCCACGCCAGTCTCGCCGCGGATCAACACGGTCGTCTTCGAATCGGCGACTTGGTCGATGTGGAAATAGACCATGCGCATCGCGGAGGAGTGGCCGGTCATGCCCTCGGGCACGAAGCTCCGCGCGATCTGCTGCTGCAGGCGCGTGTTTTCCTCGCGCAACGTGTCGATGCGCTCCTTGGCCATCTGCCGGAAACGCACCGCCAGCCCCACCTGCCCCGCCACCAGCACGAGGAAACGCGCGTCGATCGTGAGCACGAGTTCGGTCGCTGTCGCACGAGTGAATGACAACGTGCCGAGCACTTCGCTGCCGTGGCGGATCGGTACCGCGATGAGGCTCTCGCCCTGCGCTCGCGCCTCGGCGAACAACCGTTGTTCGAGCGCGCTCCATTCATCGTCCGCCACCTGCGCGAGATCGGGCAGCACCAGCGGCTCACCGATCGTGGCCACGCGGCCGAGGAAACCTTCGCCGAGTTTTTCCCGCATGAGCTTGTCGCGATGGTCGGCGTGCGGCCGGTCCTGCATCTCCTCGACCATGAGCTCCGCGCTTTCGCGGTTCACGATCGTGAGCAAACCGCGCCGCAGCCCCGTCGTCTCGGCAAGTTTTCGGAAAAGCGGCTGCACCGCATCGCGCAACTCGAGGCCCTGCGCGAGCGTGGCCGAGACATCGTGCAGCAGCCGAAACTCCTGCAGCACGCGACAGCCGGACGTGAGATCCCGAGGCTGATCGGTCGCGGTCGTGCCCGGACGTTCGGAACAAGAGTCGCACGTGGTCATCCACGCGCGTTCAGCACGCGGAATGCCATGGGCCCGGCGCGCCCCACCAAGCGGCGCGTCGCCCGTTCCGCACAGCTTAACTCACATCGCCGGCTGCCGATCGCACCCGCGGCGATTGATGTCCTCCGGGGAGTTCCAGTTTTCCAGGAGCGACTCCTCCTCGCGGCAGACCGGATAGCTGCAGAGCGTGCCATCGCGCACCGCGCATTCGACGAATCGGCCGAAACCGAGTTCTCCCGCCGCAACCGCGCTCTCCGCCGCCGCCGCCAAACTCGCGGGATAAATCCCCACCATCGGTTCCCAGCCACGCGCCGTCCGCGGCACCACTCCGATCCCCGGCCAACGTCGCACAAGGAGACGTTGCATGAATTCCACTTCCAGCGCCGGCATGTCGACCGCGAGAACGACGACATGCGCCGCGCCCGCCGCGCGCAGGACCGTCGCCAGTCCGCCGAGCGGGCCGCAGCCGGGTTGTCGATCGAGCAGCGCACGCGCCCGCAACTTGCCAAGCTCGGCCTCTGTCCGGCCCACGACGAACACCGCCTCCGGCGCCAGTCGCCACCCGAAGGCCACCTGGCGCTCAAGCAGCGTCGCGCCTTCGTGGACGAGCAGCGCCTTGTCGCGCCCCATCCTCGTCGAGCGGCCGCCCGCGAGCACGGCCACGGCAAACGGCAACTCACACGACACGCAGCACCGCCTCTCCGCGCCGCAGCGGACCGTCGCTCAGGATGCGCGCGCGCAGTCCGCCGCGTCCCTGCAGCCATTCGTACGCGCCGGGCGCCACGGCCTCGTCCATCCAGTGGCAAGGTCGACATTCCTCCGCGCCGCGGAACCGCACGCCTTGCAGCTCAAATTCGCGCCCGACCAGCGCGAGCAGGTCGATGCCGCGGGTGAACACGTTGCGCCGCACCGCCAGCGGCTCCGGTGCCGGGAGCCCGAGCTCCGCCGCGAGCGCGTCGAAAGTCTCGAGCGCGAAGAACGTGATCTGCCCCTTGTAGTCGCGCTTGAAATCGAAGAAGCGATCGCCGCGCAGCCCACGCCCCGCCACGCATTCAACGCACGCGACCTCGACCACCGGCGCATTGCCCGCCGGCTCGCCGTGGTGGCCGAAATAGTTGTGTCCCGGAGACAGCGCGAGCCGGCAGATCGCGCCGCGCGAACGGGCGATCCATTCATCGTTTCGCTGCTCTCGATCGAAACTGTTCATCGGCATTTCGGGGGACTGGCGCGCAACTTGCGACCGGTCCCGCCGGAGCCGGTCGCCGCAATTCGCGTGCCGCTCGCTCGCCAAACAACACACCGAGTTCCCGCCGCTAACTCCCGCTCAACTTCATCCCGAACCACCATGCGCGTGCTCTTTTTTGGCCATCTGAAGACTCTAGCCGGCTGCTCGGTGCACGAACTGCCGGCGGACGAGCTTTCGTCCGACGAACTCTGGGCTCTGCTGCTCACGCGGTTTCCCGCCTTCGCGCCACTGCACGCGCATACCCGCCTCGCCTGCAACTCCGAGTTCGCACCGCCCGGTGCACGGTTCACCTCCGCCGACGAGATCGCGCTGATTCCGCCCGTCTCCGGCGGTTGAAGATGCACCTGCACGTCGAAGTCATCGATTGGCCGATCAGCCCCGGCCCGACTGTGCCGCCCTCCCTCGCCGGCCCCGCAGGCGCGCTCGCCGAGTTCCGCGGACTCGTGCGCAACGACGAAGGCGGACAACCGATCAGCGCGCTCGAGTACGAGGCCTACTCGCCGATGGCAGAGCAAACGATGCGGCGCATCGCCCGTGAAATCGGCGGCCGCCACGGCGTCCTCTCCGCGCGCATCGTGCACCGCGTCGGAATCGTCCCCGTGGGCGAAGCCGCGATCCACCTCGTCGTCGCCGCCCGCCACCGCGGTCCTGCCTTCGTTTTTCTTTCCGAGTTCATGGACCGCCTCAAACAGGACGTGCCCATCTGGAAGATACGAGCACTCGACCGCACCGGCCGACCGCTGGCCGCGCCGCCCGTCGCACCCACTCCGCCGCCGTGACACCGCTCGACGCCATCCTCGACCTGCTGCGCACCGCGGTTCCCGCGTTAGGCACCGAACCAGTCGAGCTCGCGCACGCACTCGGGCGCACCCTGCGCGAACCGGTTGTCGCAGCGGAGGACCAACCCGCCTTCGCCCGGTCCGCGGTCGACGGTTTCGCCATCGGGATCGACGACCCTTCGGTCGAGTTTCAAGTCGTCGACTTCCTCCGCGCCGGCGACTGGCGCCCGCGTGCACTCGCGCGCGGCGAGGCGGTGCGCATCGCGACCGGCGCCGCCCTACCAACCGACGGCCTGGAGGTCGTGATGCGCGAGGATGCGGAGTTTGCAGCACCACGCGTGCGACT
>DATGXA010000117.1:0-5533 GCA_035299125.1 Opitutaceae bacterium | reverse complement strand
GGAACAAGCCACGCTGCTCTCCGCCCGCCTCGCGCACCCGTTCTCGGTCGACCAACTTTTCCCCGACTGGCTCGCGATTGAAGCGCCCGCGCTCACCGGTCCCGCGCGCGACCGTCTCCTCACCCGCCCGCCGCTCTGGCTGCGTCTCCAAACCGACGTGCCTGCCACGGTCGACGCCTGGCTCGAGCAGGAAGGCCTGCCCTTTCGCCGCGATCCCGCGTTCCCCGACGCCCGCGCGCTGCTGATCGAGACGGACGTGACGCGCAGCGCGCCCTTCGAAGCCGGCGCGTTCGAAGTGCAGGACCTCGGCTCGCAACTGATCCTCGGCCTCGCCGCCCCTGCGTCCGGCACCCGCTGGCTCGACGCCTGCGCCGGCGCCGGCGGCAAGACGCTCCAGCTCGCGCGCCTGCTCGGCCCCGCGGGCAAGGTCGACGCCACCGACATCCGCGCCACCGCCCTCGCCGAACTCCGCGCCCGCGCCGCCCGCGCCGGTCTGCGCAACATCGCCACTCTGCCCGACGCCCCCGCCACCGATCGCCTCTACGACGGCGTGCTCGTCGATGCCCCATGCAGCGGCTCCGGAACCTGGCGACGCCACCCGCACCTGCGTTGGCAGACGACCACCGCCGATCTTCGCGCGCACCACGAGCGCCAGCTCACGATCCTCGCGCAGAACGCCGCCCACGTCCGCCCCGGCGGCCGCCTCGTGTACGCCACGTGCTCGCTGGCGCGCACCGAAAACGAGGGCACCGTCGCCGCGTTCCTCGCCGCGCATCCGCATTTCCGAGTCACATCGCCCGCCGAGACGTTCGGCTGCGCCGTCGGCGAATTCGGCACGTCCATCCTACCGCACGTGCACGACACCGACGCGTTCTTCGTGAGCGTGCTCACCCGCGGCTGAGAGCCCTTCGCCGATGCCCTCCGCCCGCACCTTCTGGATCCTCAGCTTGATCGCTGCGTTGGCGCTGCTCGTCGGCCGACGCTATGAACCCGGCCACGGTCTCACCGCGTTGATCCAGTTCGATGTCGAGAACCAGCTGAGGCAGACGCCGACCCTCGCGACGATCCCGCACCACGTACGCACGCCCAGCGGCTTCGACGGCCAGTTCTACGCCCAGATCGCGCTGGATCCGCTGCTGCTCGATCCGGACACCGCGAAAGCGATCGACTACCCGCCGTTCCGCGCCCGCCGGATCCTCGTGCCCGCCCTCGCTCACGTGCTCGGCGCCGGCCAGCCCTTCTGGATCATCCAGGTTTTCCCCCTGATCAACGTCGTCTTCTGGGCGCTGCTCTTCGCACTGCTGCTCCGCACCGTGCCGACCATGGCGGCATTCGACCGCACCGCCGTCACGGCGATCCTGTTCTCGACCGGCGCGCTGGAGAGTATCCGGCTTTCGGTCATCGACCTGCCCGCGACCTATTTCGCCGTGCTGCCGTGCCTAGTCGGCGCCACCGGCCTGGGCGCCGTCGCCGCGTTCGCGTGCACCTGCCTCACGCGCGAAACCGGCGTGCTCGCGTCCGCAGCGTACTTCGTGCGCCGCTCGCCGGTCGAGCGGTCGTTTTTCAGCCGCGCGCTGCTCGGCGCCGCGGCGCTCACGCCGTTCGTCCTCTGGATGGCCTATCTCAACCTCCGGGTGGAATCCGCGTTCGTGCCCCGCGGCCCGGTCGGATTACCGCTCGTGCACATGGCCGATGCGCTCGCGCTCAATCTCTGGCGCGTGCTGACGGAGCTCAGCCCCGGCGCCATCAACTCGCTGCTCGTCATCGCCGGCCTGCTCACGCAGGCGGTGTTTCTGTGGACGCACCGCCGTCTCGACGACCCGCTCTGGCGCATCGGCGCGGCGTTCACGTTGCTGCTGCTGATCCTCGGCGGCCCGGTTTGGGAACTTCCCTCGGCCGCGTGCCGCTACATGCTCCCGCTGACGATCGCCGTGAACCTGCAACTCGTGCGGGAGCCGGCGACCCCGCATCGCTGGTGGTGGTTCCTCGCCGGCAACGCCTGCCTGCCCTTCGGCGTGCTGCGTTTCCTCACGTATCAGTCATAGCGAGCCGTTGGCGTCGCTCCCGCGAGCGGCGGCCGCACGATCAGGCGTAGCGGAACGCGGGCGCGTTCCGCCGTCTCGCTTCGCCAGCGGCGCTCGTCAGCTCACCAACCCCGCGGCTTCGTCGAAGCCGAGCATGAGGTTCATGCACTGCACCGCCGCGCCGGACGCGCCCTTGCCGAGGTTGTCGAGACGCGCGATCACGAGCGCCTGCTCCTCGTGGCCGAACACCGTGATGTCGCAGCGGTTCGTGCCGTTGCACGCGAGCGTGCGGAAAAAACCGTCGTCGACCTCGGTCGCCGCATTCGCCTCGGCCACGCGAACGAAACGCTCGCCCGCGTACGCCTCCGTCAGCGCGGCCGCGAGGCCTTTCGCGCCGACCGGCTTCTTCAGCAGCCGCCGCTCGAAGGGAATGCACACCGCCATGCCGCGATAGTAGTCCGCCACGATCGGCAGGAAGCTCGGCGCAAACGCGAGACCCGACACCGTCTTCATCTCCGGCAGGTGCTTGTGCGCGAGCGCAAGCGCGTAAGGCCGCGGCGCGACGCGCTGGTCCGACGTCGATTCCTTCGCCTGACGCGCCGCCACGCCCGCCGCGTTGTCCGCGTAGGCCGCGATGAGCTTCTTCCCGCCGCCGCTGAAACCAGTGAGCGAAGTGCACGCGATCGGGTAATCCGCCGGCACGATGCCCGCCTCGACGAGCGGCGAGACGATCAGGTTGAAGCCACTCGCGTGGCAGCCGGGCACCGAGACTTTTTTCGCCGTCTTGATCGCCGCGCGCTGCTTGCCGCGGTGGAGTTCGGGCAGGCCGTAGACCCAGTTCGCCGCCGTCCGGTGCGCGGTGCTCGCATCGAGGAAACGCACGTGCGGGCAATCGGCCGCGAGAGCCACGGCCTCCTTCGAGGCGGCGTCGGGCAGGCAGAGAAAAACGAGATCGGCCGCGGCGATCATCGCCTTGCGCGCCGCCGGGTCCTTGCGCTTCTCGGGATCGATCGCGATCACTTCGACATCCGCGCGGCCGGCGAGCCGCTCGTTGATCTCGAGGCCGGTGGTGCCCTCGCTGCCGTCGACAAAGACTTTCGGTTTCATAGGCGGAAAACGTTTTCGGAGCGCGACACTGCGGCGGCTACCGCCCCGAGCGTCAACAACACTAACGGCGCATTCTCCCCGCGTCATCGCGCCACACCCATCACCGAGCCCCTTCCCCCTGAACCCGCCCGCTCCGCCCTCACCGCAGCGGTCCGAAAAGTTTCTCCAACACCTCGAGCAGATCCTTCGCCGGTGCCTGCGCCGTGCCGCGACCCTGCACGAGCTTGATTGCCCGATGGCTCACCACCTCCTCGTGGTTCACCTCGACGATCCGCACCGAGTTCAGCCGCTGCCCAGCGACCTCGCTCACGCTGAGCGGCCGCAACGCCAGCGGCAGACCGGTCCAATAGCAGTCGATCTCCCAGCCGCCGAGCAGGCCGCCGGGCGGCAACGCGCCCTTCACGAGCGACGGATAACGCTCCACGAAATCCGGCGTGCGCGTCGACGCCACGCGCACCTTCACAGTGACCGGCAACGTCGCCAGGTACTCGCCGATGTCGTCGACCTTCTTCGCGCGAAACGCATCGAAGAAATCGCGCGGGTCGAAGCCCATCAGGTTCATCCCGTTCCAGCGGCCGTGGTAGTTCGGGCTGCCGAACTTCTGCCGGTCGTACCACGGCTGGAACTCCTCCGTCGCCACCAGCCCCATCTCGAAATGCAGATGCGCGCGATCCTTCGGGATCGCGTAACCGCCCGCGCTGTGGCCCAGCGTGCCGAGTTGTTCGCCGCGTTTCACGGTGTCGCCAACTTTCAAGCCCGGCCGGATCGCGCCGAGGTGCGCGTACAACGAGAAGAACGCCGGCGTCGCGCCCGGATGCTCGAGCACCACGTAGCGGCCGTAGCTGCTCTGGCCGGCCTTCGCCGCGATGTGCCGCACCACGCCGTCCATCGCCGCGCACACCTCGTCCGTCGGCTCGCCGCGCACGCGCGGGCGGACCGGCTTGAGGTCGATGCCCTCGTGAAACTGGTACCCGCCGCTGCGCACACAGCCGAACAAGCCCGACTGCGGATCTCCCGATGCCGTGGGCTGCACGTATTCCTCGATCGGGCGGTCCTCGACATAGGCCGTGTTCGGCGTCGGCCACGCCATCTGCAACCGCGCGTGCGCGGTCGCGAGAGCGGCAACGAGGAAGGCGGAAAACGCGAAAATCCGTTTCACGGGCGCCGACACAAGGAACGCCCCCGCAGCCCGTCAAGCGACGCGCAGCGCCCTCGTGGCGTCGCCCACGAGGCCGTCGATTAGCGCTTCCGGAACGCGTGAGCGATTCGCGCTGCGCGGCGCGAAACCGCCGCGCCGCTTGCGAACCGCCGCCGCGCGACCAAGTAGGCGCATGTTCACGATTCGCCGCGCAGACGAACGCGGCCACGCCGACCACGGCTGGCTGCAGACCCACCACACGTTCAGTTTCGCCGACTACGAGGACCCGGAGTGGATGGGCTTCCGCAGCCTGCGCGTGATCAACGACGATGTCGTCGCGCCCGGCATGGGTTTCGGCCTCCACCCGCATCGCGACATGGAGATCATCACATACGTGCTCAGCGGCGCACTCGAGCACAAGGATTCCATGGGAAACGGCCGCGTGATTCGCGCCGGCGATGTGCAGTACATGGCCGCCGGCACCGGCGTGCGCCACAGCGAGTTCAACCCCTCGCCCGACGAACCCGTGCACCTCCTGCAGATCTGGATCCTGCCCGACCGCCGTGGCGTGCCGCCGCGTTACGCCGAAAAATCGCTCGCCGAAGCTCCCACGGGCCGACTGCACCTCGTCGCCAGCAGTTCTGGACGCGACCAGTCGATCGCCATTCATCAGGACGCCGACCTCTGGCTCGGCCGATTCCGTGCGGCCGACGCCGTCACCCACACGCTCGCTCCGCAACGCCACGCCTGGCTCCACGTCGCCGACGGTGAAATCTCGCTCGCGGGCAACACGCTGCGCTCCGGCGACGCCGTTGCCGTCTCCAACGAACGCGAGCTCCGGATCGAAGCCGCCGCGCCCTCGCGCGTGCTGCTCTTCGATCTCGCTTAAGCCACCGCCACGCGTGCCGCACGAGTCCGGCCGGGCCGTCCCCGTGGCACCGCCCGCGCGGGCGGCGATTCCGCGAGCGTGTCTCCACCACGGCCATCAGCGCCTCGCTCGCGTCTCCCGCCCCGCGCCCCGCCCGCGCCGCCAACTTCGTTGTTGAGCGCCCGCCCGCGCCGGTGCGTGCTCTCCGCCCTACCGATGACGTCCCGCGAACGCTTTCTCGCCGCCTGTGCCTGCCAACCGCTCGAGCGCCCGCCGCTCTGGATCATGCGCCAAGCCGGCCGTTACCTGCCCGAGTACCGAGCGCTGAAAGCGAAGCACAACTTCCTGAAAATGGTGCGCACGCCCGATCTCGCCGCCGAGGTCACGATGCAACCG
>DATGXA010000116.1:0-10435 GCA_035299125.1 Opitutaceae bacterium | reverse complement strand
GGGGCGCGACGATCGGGTTTCCTGGTTCAAGGTGTTGCTGCGACTGCCGGGCGGAGACCGTGCGCGCGCCGACGGTGCGCTTGCAGCGGCGTGGCAGCCGCACCTGAGGCGGATCGAGGCTGCCCTTGACGATCCGCAGGAGCGGGTGAACTACGGCAAGCAGGTGCCGCGCATCGTGGCGGCTCCGCGAGGGTACTCGTACTTGCGTGACAGTTTTCAGCGCGTGGGCTTCACCCTTTCCTTGCTGGTGGGCGCTGTGGTGTTGGTGACGACGACGAACTCCGCAACGCTACTGCTGCTGCGTATGTTGGCGCGGACCCGCGAACTCGGCGTGCGGCTCGCGCTGGGGGCAGGTCGTGGGCGGCTGGCCTGTGGTGCGTTGCTGGAGGGCATCGTACTTTCGCTCGGCGGGGCCGTGTTCGGCATCGCGCTGGCGTGGTGGCTGACGCCGCTGCTGGCGCGTTGGCTCGTGCCAGCCGTTGAAGACGAGGTCGGTGTGGATCGAGGACTTCTCCTGTTTCTCGTCGCGATGGCGTTGGTGACCGGATTTGTGCTGGGTGCCGTGCCGGCCTGGTTCGGCGCTCGCATGGCGCCGCAGGCGGTACTGCAGCGGCGGTGGGCGGGGCCGCGCGGCTCGTTGCGTCTGGGGCGGGGGTTGATCGTAGTCCAGCTGACGCTCTCTGTGCTGTTGATCGCGATGGCCGGCGCACTGGCGCTCGACCTGCGAAGGACGTTGCTGGCGAGCTATGGGTTTGCGCGCGAGACGGTCCTCACCACGCGGTTCGATTTCGGCGCGGCCGGGATTGATCCCGCGCGGCAGCAGGCGGCAATGGAACGGCTGCGCGCCGCGGCGCTGGAACTGCCGCAAGTACAGGCGGTCGGGTTCGCCGCCGGCGGGCCGCTGAGCGGCAGCCAGTCGCGGAGCATGATCTACTTTCGCGATGTGGCGGTGCAGCCGTCCAAGGAGGGCACGCAGCATGAGAGCGTTGACCCGGAGTATTTCACGACAGTGGGGACGCCGCTGTTGCAGGGGCGGGCGTTCCGCGCGACGGACACGGCGGAGCGACCGCGTGTCGCGATGCTCAGCCAGAATCTGGCGCGGGCGGCGTTCGGGGACGCGAATCCGATCGGGCGCCGCTTCGGTTTCGGGCCGAACGCGGATGCGGAAGATTGGGAGATCGTCGGCGTGGTGGCCGATGCGCGCGTCAATTCGGTGCACGAGCCGGCGCCGGCACTGTTCTACACGCCGCTGGCGCAATGGCGGAACGAGGCGCACTACATCGCGGTACGGATCGCCGGTGACGCGACGTTGGTGCGCAAGGCACTCGAGGCGAAAATCGCGGCAGCGGAACCGATGTTGCTCTTCTCCGGTTGGCTCACGTTGCAAGAGCGGATCGAGCGCGACGTGCGCAACGACGTGGCAACCGTGCGCCTCACGGCGGGGTTCGGCCTGCTGGCGACGGTGTTGGCGGGGATCGGAGTATTTGGCGCGCTCGGTTATCTGGTCACGACTCGCTCGCATACGATCGCAGTCCGCTTGGCGGTGGGCGCCGAGCCGGGTGCGGTGTGGCGTGGCGTCGTGCGCGAGGCGTTGCAGCTCGGCGTGCTCGGAGCGGGCGTCGGTGGAGTGTTGGCCTGGCTGCTGCCGCACTGGCTCGGCTCGTGGTTGCTGACGGAGCTGAGGCTCGACTGGTTCGCCCTTGGCGGGGCGGTGCTGGTGGGGTTGGTGGCGGCGGTGCTCGGCGGACTGCGGCCGGCCCGACGCGCGGCGCGCATCGATCCGCTCGTGCTGCTCAAATCCGAGTAGCGCGGCTAGCCGCCGGAGAAACCGTCACCCGACTTCCTGGAACTGGAGCTCGTGGAGGCGGGCGTAGAGGCCGGCGCGGGCGAGGAGTTCGGTGTGCGTGCCCGATTCGGCGAGACGGCCCTGCTCCATCACGAGAATCATGTCGGCCTTCTGGATCGTGGAGAGACGGTGCGCGATGACGAACGTCGTGCGGCCGTGCATGAGCCGCTCCATCGCCTGCTGGATGAGGCGCTCGGAGGCGGTGTCGAGCGCGCTGGTCGCCTCGTCGAAGATGAGGATGCGCGGGTCTTTCAGGATCGCGCGGGCGATGGCGATGCGTTGGCGCTGGCCGCCGGAGAGTTTCACGCCGCGTTCGCCCACGGTGCTCGCATAGCCGTCGGGCAGGGCGGCGATGAACTCGTGGGCGTTGGCGGCCTTGGCGGCTTCGACGAGCTGCTCGCGGGTGGCGTCGGGCCGGCCGTACTTGAGGTTCTCCTCGAGCGTGCCGGAGAAGAGGATATTCTCCTGGAGCACGATGCCGATCTGGCTGCGGAGCGAGGCGGCGGTGACGCCGCGGATGTCGTGGCCGTCGATCGTGATCGCGCCGGAGGCGGGGTCGTAGAAACGGGCGAGGAGATTGACGAGCGTGCTCTTGCCGGAGCCGCTGGGGCCGACGATGGCGACGAGTTTTCCGGCGGGTGCGCTGAAGGAGACATTGGTCAACGTGCGCGGGCGGCCGGCGCCGGGCGGCTCGCGATCGTAGTCGAAGCAGATGTCGCGGAACTCGACGTCGCCACGGACTGGTGGCAACGGGCCGGCCTCGGGGGCGTCGGCGACCTCGGGCTTGGTGTCGAGCAGGCCGAAAATGTTTTCGAGCGAGGTGGTGGCGCGCTGGAAGACGAGGTTGAGGTCGGCGAAGCGGACGATGGGCGGGAAGATGAATGCGATGTAGCCGTAGAACGCGACGAGCGTGCCGACCTCCAAGCGCCCCTGCAGGACGAGCCAGCCTCCGTAGCCGAGCACGACGAGCGTGCCGAGCGAGCCGAGCAGATCGGCGATGATGCCCATCTTCGTGTAGCGGATGACGATCTTGGAGTAGTTGTGGTAGTCGGCGTTGATGCCGGCGGAGAACGCGGCGATCTCGTCCTGCTCCTTGGTGAAAGACTTCACGACGCGCGCGGCGGCGACCTTCTCGTGGAGGAAGCCGACGACGTGGTCCCAGTTCTTCCGGTGCACCCGGCTTTCCTCGCGCATCTGGCTGCGCTGGTAGAAATGGTTGACGAGGAAGAGCGGCAGCACGGCCGCGACGGCGAGGGCGAGGCGCCACTCGATGAGGAAGAGGAAGCCGAGCACGCCGAGCAGCGTGATGGCATCGGAGATGATCGTGATGAGGAAGTTGTTGGTAAGGGCGTAGACTTCGTTCGTGTCTTGGGTGATTCGGGAGGCGGTCGTGCCGGTCTGGTTGGCGTCGAAGTAGCGCAGCGACAGTGTCTGCAAATGGGCGAAGAGCTGGATGCGCACATCGCACACGAGGCGCATGGCGGCGTACTGGAGCACGCGGTTGCGGACGAACGTGACCCACGCGCGCAGGATGAAGATCCCGGTGAACGCCGCGAGCAGCCAGCCGAGCAGGCGGAGGTCGCGGTGGGGGAGTGCGTCGTCGATGATGAGCTTGAAGATCCACGGCGCGGGCAAGGTGAGCGCGGTGGCGAGGAGGATGAGCCCGATGCCGAGGACGATCTGGCTGCGCTGCGGGCGGGCGAGCGCGAGGAAACGGCGGAAGGTGTGCTGTGGCATGGTGGGAGCTCCGCGGCGAAACGTTGGCTGCGGGCGGGGGCCGGCAAAACAAAAGCCGCCCGGAGGCGGGCGGCTGGTCGGCGCGGTGGCGGGAGTAATGAATCGGGGGGGGCGGGAGGCGAAAGACGAGGGGAGAGAGGACGGAGGGGATGTTGAAATCAGGAACTCAGAAACGGCGGGCGGAGGTGGCCTACAGGACCTTGATGACCTCGGCTTTCGGGAAACGCACTTTCGGGAGCGTGGCGTACTTGTCGTTGGTGGCGCGGTAGCCGAGCGCGATGGCGGCGAGCGTCGCGTAACCATCTTTCCGGACGCCGAGGAGTTCGTCGAATTTCGCCGGCTCGAAGCCCTCCATGGGGCAGGTGTCGATGCCCAGCAGCGCGGCGGCGGTCAGGAGTTGGCCCATCGCGATGTAGGCTTGGCGGGCGGCCCATTCGAGGAGATGCGACTTGTGGCTCTCGGCGAGCAGGCTGCTCTCCATGACGCGTTGATAACCGGCGAGCGCGGTGACGGGTTGGCCGCGGACCTCCGCGATGCGCGCGGTGTAGTGGGCGATGTCGGCGGCGGTGAGCTCGACGCGCGCGGTGAACACGACGAAGTGCGAGGCATCGGTCACCTGCGGCTGGTCCCAGGCGTGCGGGCGGAGTTTCGCGCGGAGCGCGGGATCGCGGACGACGAGAAAGCGCCAGGGCTGCAAGCCGAAGGAGGAGGGCGTGAGCACGAGCGTGTCCTCGAGTGCGTTCCACGTGGCGGCGGAGATCTTGCGAGCGGGATCGAAGACCTTGGTGGAGTAGCGCCACTGCAGCGCCGAGAGCAGTTGATCGGTGGTGATGGTATGCATCGCAGAAGTGCGCAACGTGCCCGCAAACGATGACGACGCAAACGGGCCCGGTGCGGGCGGCTGGGGCGCGCGCGCTGTGTGGACGAGCGACGCCCCCACGCGGAGCCGGGGTTCGCGCGGCGCGACTGCGGTTCAGAGCCCGGCGGCCATCGCGGCGAGGAACAGCAGCGGGCGCGCGAGCATCATCATCAGCGCGCCGAGCGCGCCGGAGAACGCCGGGAAGACATTCAGCGCCACGATGAGCGCCAGCATGCTCCAACGCGAAATGCTGGCGAAAGTCTCCCATGTCATGCCGATCGCGACACGCAGCAGGCGGCCGCCATCGAGCGGCGGCACCGGGAGGAGGTTGAAGACGAAGAGGGTGATGTTCACCAGGATCGTCTTCATCGTGAGCTCCGCGAAAACCGGATGGTACCGCGTGGCGAGGCCGCCGAGCGCGGCGACGCCGATGGCGAGCAGGAGGTTGGAGAACGGTCCGGCGAAGGTGGTGAGCGCGTCGTCGGAGCGCGGGTTCTTGAAGCGGGCGATGTTCACCGGCACCGGTTTTGCCCAGCCGAAAAGAAAACTGCCGTTGAGCAGGAAGATGCAGAGGAGCGGAAAGATGATCGTGCCGAGCAGGTCGATGTGCGGCAGCGGATTGAGCGTCACCCGGCCCTGCGCGTGGGCGGTGTCGTCACCGAGCTTCCAAGCGGTCCACGCGTGCGCCCACTCGTGGATGCAGAGGCTGCTGACGAGAATGATGAAAAAGAGAGTGCCGTCGCGGAAATCCATCAGGGCGCTTTCTCGGGAGTTCCGGCGAGCTGTTCAATCAGCTTCTGCTTGTTCGGTTGGAGCGGGGCCTCGGTGATCTGGTCGAGCAAGGCGCGGGCTTCGTCGGCACGGCCGAGCGTGGCGAAGATGTTGGCTTGATGGAGTTGGATGGTCTGGAGCTCGACGCCGGGCTTCGCGCGCTGACCGAGCGTCTTCCAAGCAGCGATGGCGTCGTCCCAGTTGGGCGAGGGGAGATCGTAGAAGCTCTCGGCGTAACGGTAGCCGTAGGCCATGCTGTCGGGCGCGAGCTCGGCCGCCTTGTGGAACTCGTCGCTGCTGCGGACGAGCAGGTCGTTGCGCGTATAGAGCTTCGCATCGACGAAGAACTCGCGGTACTCGTAGAGCAGCAGGCCGAGCTGGTAATGGTAGAGCGGCTCCTTCGGCTCGAGGGTGATGGCGGCCTCGTAGAGTTTGGCGGCTTCCTGATACTCGCCTTCCTCGGCGTGGTGGTTGGCGAGCTGGTTTTTGATGACGGCGAGATTGGGGTCGATGGCGTCGGCTTTGAGGAAGATGTCGTAGGAACGCTTCGGGTGACCGGTGGAGTTGAGGAACAGGCCGTAGGCGACATACGCGGCGACGAACTTCGAGTCCTTGCGCAGCAGCGTCTCGTAATCGCGCACGACCTCGCTGAGCTGCATCTCGACGCTGCTGCGGTCCATCGACTCGCCGGCATCCTGCGCGGCGGCGAGGACCGTGCGTTGGCGCTGGACGATGCGCTTGAGCTCGCGTTCCGACATCGTCTCGCCGGCGGCGTGCGCGGCGAACGGGGCGAGGGCGGTGACGAGGGCGAGGAGGAGCGGGAGAAGACGTTTCATCGCGAGCGAAAGAGAGACCGGGAGCGGAGCAGGTTGTGCCGCACGGCGCGAGTCTTTCGGCGGGGCGACAGAGAGCTGCTCTTGCGAGCAGCTCCATCGCAGGTCCGGCCTCGGCGCGCGGGAGGCTACAAGCCGAGTTCGGCGCGCAGGAGCGGGAGATAGGCGGCGAGGCCGGCGGTCATCGAGACGCGCGGTTCGTAGCCGAGATCGCGGCGGGCGGCTTCGATCGAGAACCAGTGGTCGGTGGCGAGCTCGTGGGCGGCGAACGACGTCATCGGCGGCTCGCCGCGCAGTGGGAAGACCCGCCAGAGCGACTCGCACACGGAGCCGATCGCGGCGGCGGCGCCCACCGGGATGCGGCGGCGGAGCGGCGGCAGACCGAGCGCGACCAGCAGGTCGTTGATCCACGGCCAAAGCGCGACGGGCTCGCCGTTGGTGATGAAGTAGGCGCGGCCGCCGGCGGGAGAGTTGGCGGTGCCGAGTGCGCGTTCGGCGAGCAGGTGGGCATGGACGACGTTGTCGATGTGCGTGAGGTCGACGCGGTTTCCGCCCGTGCCGACCACGCGGAGACGCCCGCGACGGGCGGCGGCGACGACACGCGGCACGAGGTGGTGGTCGCCCGGGCCCCAGACGAGGTGCGGGCGCAACGCGACGGTGCGCAGGTCGGGGCAGTTGGCGGCGCGCACGAGGCGCTCGGCGAGCGCCTTGGAGGTTGGATACACGCACGGTGCCCGCGTGCAGAGGCGGGCGGATTCGTCGACTCCGCGCAGATCGCCGCCGGTGTAGACGACGCTCGGGGAACTGGTGTGGATGAGCCGGCGCACGCGGTTGGCGATCGCGGCCTCGAGCAGGCGCGCGGTGCCGTCGACGTTCACCGAGTGGAACTCCTTTGCCGGACCCCACACGCCGACACGCGCGGCCACGTGGAAGATCGTTTCCACGCCGGCGCAGGCGGCGTGCAGCGAAGGCGAGTCGGAGAGGTCGCCGCGCGCGATCTCGACTCCGCGCGCCTCGAGCTCCGGCAACGGGCGCCGACTGAAGGCCCGCACACGGCGGCCCTCGGCGAGCAGACGCTCGACGATCTTGCCGCCGACGAAACCGCCGGCTCCGGTGACGAGGGTGAGAGGGGAGTTGTGCATGGAAACGCGAGCGGACCGCGGATCGCGGAGGCGCAGCTTCGCGGGGCTACGAGCGGAGTTCAAACCCGATGCGGAGGGCGATTCGCGGGGGCGAGTTGCGGGCGCGGGGGTGGCTGGCAATCTGCGCGCGATGAAACCATTCACCGCCAAAGTGAGTTGGGCGCGCGCGGGTGCGGCGTTCGTGGACAATCGCTACAGTCGCGGCCACACGTGGGAATTCGACGGCGGCGTGCGCGTGGCGGCCTCGGCATCGCCCGATGTGGTGCCGTTGCCGCTTTCCGTGGCGGAGGCGGTCGACCCGGAGGAGGCGTTCGTGGCGAGTCTGTCGAGTTGCCACATGTTGTGGTTTCTTTCGATTGCGGCGAAACGCGGATTTCGGGTGGACAGCTACGTCGACAACGCGGTTGGCGAGATGGCGGCGGACGCGGCCGGACGGCTATCGGTGACGAAGGTCACGTTGCGCCCGAAAACGGAGTTTTCCGGCGAGATGACGCCCACGCCGGAGGAGATCGCAGCGACGCACCACGCCGCGCACGAGGCGTGTTTCATCGCGAACTCGGTGAAGACACAGGTCGTATGCGAGCTGTGACGGAGCGGCGACGAGGGGCGCGGGAAAAAAGAAGGCCGGCGCTGGTGGCGCCGGCCTGGGAAAGCGGAGGAGTCGGTTGTGAAGCCCGACCTACGAAGGTGCGGACTCAGAGCTTCGGGCCGCCTTGGGCGAGCTTGCGGGCGCGCAGGCGCAGGCCGTTGAGGCGGATGAAACCGGTGGCGTCGCTCTGGTTGTACCAGCTCTTCACGCCCTCCATCGAGGCGACGTGCGGGTCGTAGAGGGATTTCGGCGACTTGCGGCCGCAGGTGATGATGTTGCCCTTGTAGAGTTTGAGGCGGACGGTGCCGGTGACGCTCTTCTGGCTCTCGTCGATGAGGGCTTGGATGGCCTCGCGCTCGGGGGCGTACCAGAAGCCGTTGTAGATGAGCTCGGCGTACTTCGGCACGAGGGAGTCGCGCAGGTGCATGACCTCGCGGTCCATGGTGAGCGTCTCGATCTGCCGGTGGGCATGCATGAGGATCGTGCCACCGGGAGTCTCATACACGCCGCGGCTCTTCATGCCGACGAAGCGGTTTTCGACGAGGTCGACGCGGCCGACGCCGTGCTTGCCGCCGAGCTTGTTGAGGGTCTTGAGGACGCCGGCGGGGGTGAGCTTCTTGCCGTTGACGGCCACGCAGTCGCCTTGGACGAACTCGAGCTCGACGTACTCGGCCTTGTTCGGGGCGTCCTCGGGCGAGACGGAGAGTTTGAACATGGCCTTGTTGGCCTTGGTCGTCGGATCGAACCACGGGTCTTCGAGGATGCCGGCCTCGTAGGAGATGTGGAGGAGGTTGCGATCCATCGAATACGGCTTCTTGAGCGAGGCCTCGACGGGGATGTTGTGCGCGGCGCAGTAGGCGATCATCTCGGCGCGGCCGGGGAACTCCTTGCGGAAATTTTCGAGCTTCCACGGGGCGATGATCTCGAGGTGCGGAGCGAGCGCCATGTAGGTGAGCTCGAAACGGCACTGGTCGTTGCCCTTGCCGGTGGCGCCGTGGGCGACGGTGTCGGCCTTCTCGCGTTCGGCGATCTCGACCTGGGCCTTGGCGATGAGCGGGCGCGCGATCGAGGTGCCGAGGTAGTACTGGCTCTCGTACTGCGCGTTGGCGCGGATCATCGGGTAGATGAAGTCGCTGGCGAACTCCTCGACGAGGTCGAGGGTGTAGTGTTTCGAGGCGCCGGTCTTCTTCGCCTTCTGCGGGAGGCCCTTGAGCTCCTCCTCCTGGCCGATGTCGGCCGCGAAGGTCACGATCTCGGCGTCGTAGGTTTCCTTGAGCCACTTGACGATGACGGACGTGTCGAGTCCGCCCGAGTAAGCGAGGACGATTTTCATGGGAAAAGAGAAGGACTGCTACCGCAACGTGCCGCAGGCGCAACGCCGGTCTTGGCCTCCGCGGGCCGCGGCCGGCTCAGCGCTTCGCGGCTGCTTGGGCGAGGGTGGCGAGGATCGCCTTCTGGACGTGGAGGCGGTTTTCGGCCTGGTCGAAGATGATCGACTGCGGGGACTCGAGCACGTCGGCTGCGACTTCCTTGCCGGCGTAGGCGGGGAGGCAGTGCATGAAATAGGCGTCGGGCTTGGCGAGCTGCATGAGCTCGCGCGTCACCTGATAGGGTTTCATCGCCAGAATCCGATCGGCGGATTCGGCTTCCTTGCCCATGCTGACCCAGACATCGGTGTAGACGACATCGGCGCCGGCGACGGCTTCGCGCGGGTCGCTGGTGAATTGGAAGCGGTCGGCCCAGCCGTGCTGCGCGAGCAGGCCCTTGAGGGCGGCGCCGGGCTCGTAGCCCTGCGGTCCGCTGACGGCGACCTGCATGCCGAAGTGATTCGCGCCGAGAATCCAGGAGTTGGCCACGTTGCAGCCGGCATCGCCGAGGAAGGCGATCTTGCGGCCGCGCAGCGAGTCGAGGAGATCGCCGCCCTGCGCCCAACGCTCGGCGAGCGTGAACGCATCGGCGTAGATCTGGCACGGGTGGAGGAGATCAGTGAGCGCGTTGACGACCGGGATCGTGCCCCACTGCGCGAGTTGCTCAACCTCGGCCTGGTCGAAGGTACGCACGATCAGGCCGTGCACGTAGCGCGACAGCACGCGGGCGGTGTCGGCGATGGATTCGCCGCGGCCGAGCTGGATGTCGCTCTTGCTGAGGAACAGCGGGTTGCCGCCGAGCTCGTGGACGCCGACTTCGAAAGAGACGCGGGTGCGGGTGCTGGACTTGGCGAAGATCATCGCCCACGTCTGCCCGGCCAAGACCGCCGGCCGCTCAGTGGAGCGGAGCCGTTTGAACTTCGCCGCCGAGTTGAACACGGCTCGCGCCTGCTCGGTGGAGAAGTCGGTCTCTTTCAGGAAGTGCATCATCGTGGAAAAACGGACAACTTGCCGGCTTCCCCAAGGGGCGACGAGGAAAAAGTCGCAGAGGAACCATGCCGACCGGACTGGCGCTGTCGCTGCGTCCGGGCATCGGGGCCGAGCCAAGGGCGGAGGCGTGGGAACAAAGATCGATGGGGAGGGCATCGGGTGGGCGGGCGGAGGAGTCGGGCGTGAAGCCCGACCCTCCGGGCGATCCCACCGGCGCAGTGGCGTGGAGGGACGCGATCGGTGGTTGTGGCGGCGGGCCGCGCGTGCACGTTTCCGCCATGGAGTTCGCCGTCCGTGCCTA
>DATGXA010000115.1:0-1695 GCA_035299125.1 Opitutaceae bacterium | reverse complement strand
CTGGCGGAGGGGAGATCAGGTGAAACTCCAGCCGCGAGCAGCGCCTGGATGGTGGGCGCCGAGCCGGCGAAACACGCTGCGTGGAGCGCAGCGTATCCCTTGTCGCTGTTGTTGGGATCGACACCGGCGGCCAGCAGCTGGCGCACGACGGCCGCATGGCCGCGACCGGCGGCGGCGAGCAACGGCGAGGTGCCGTCTGGTCCCGGCCGATTGGGATCGGCTTTGGCGGCGAGGAGGTCCGCCACGATGCCTTCGTGCCCTTCGCGGGCGGCGGAGTACAAAGCCGTATGCTGCCGCCAGCCGGTATTCGGATTGGCGTGTTCGGAGAGCAGGAGCTGGACCAGGCGGCGTTGGCCGGCTGCGGCCTTGGGCACGAGCAGGCGGTCGCGACTTTCCTCGAGGAGCTCGAACGGGGCCTTGTGCGCCAACATCAGATCGACCGCGGGTTCGCAGTTGGAGAGCAGCGCGAGGACGACGGGCGTCTGGCCCAAGGAGTCGGGGCTGTCGAGCGGGGCGCGGGCCGCGACGAGGAGGCGGCAGATCTCGGAATGGGCTCCGAGGGCGGCGAGGTGCAGCGGGGTGGATCGGCTGCTGTTGAGGGCGGCGACCGGTGCTTTGCCGGCGATGAGTCGCTCGACGACAGCGGGGCGCGCGGCGCGCACCGCGCTGTGGAGCGGGGTGTCGCCGTCTTCGGTTTTCGCGGCGGCGGAGGCGCGAAGTCCGAGCAGGGCATCAACGGTTTGGATCGCGCCGGCCTGGGCGGCGAGGTGGAGCAACGTGGGCGCACCTTTCGGTGTGGCGGGCACCCGGCCGTCGCGGCGCAGTTCGGCGGCGACGGCGGCGTCCTGTCCGAGCGCGACGAGGACGCCTAGCCGGTCGCCGGCGGCGTTGGCCGGTTCGGTCTGCTTGGGCAGCGGCTCGCCGTTTTCGAGGACGAGGAAAACAGGGCTTCCGGACGCTTCGCCGGGAGCGAGCTCGAGGTTGAACCGGGTGGCCGAGTACCGGTCCTCGAAATCCAATTCGGCGGCACGGGCGCGCAGGCGGACCGGTTTTCCGTCGACTTGCCAGACGCAGACGAAGACAGCCTTTTCGGGCCGGGTGGCGCGCCAGCGGCACTGCGCGCCGGAGAGGAATCCGTTGACGGGGCGGAGGCCCTCGGCCCGCCAGCCGACGGGGCGGCCGGACTCGGACGGGGGCGGCACCTCCATGAGTTCGAAGGCGCCGGTGTCGACCACCGCGGAGTTTGCCGCGAGATCCCCGACGAGCCGCAACGGGGCTGTATCGGGAATTTCACACTCGCCGGCGGCGCCTTGGCCGAGGAGGCGTCGATGGTCGAAGGCGAGCACCTTGATCCATGTGCCGCCGACCTGCGCTTCGAGGGCGAGCGGCGGCGGTTGCTCCGCGGCACTCGCGCCGAAGCTCGCCAACGCGAGCAGGCACAGCATCAGCCACAATCCTCTCCGCAACGGGGTATCCATGACGGAAGAAAACGCGAGGCTACCACGGAGGGGCAAGCCGAAGCACGGTCGGCCGGCCGCAAATTTGGAGTCGCCGCTTGCCGGTGCGGCGGAGCTGCGGGGGCCATCGCCTTCGCCGATCGAGCGCGTAATGGGCGAATATCGATTCCAGCTCTGGTATTTCACCGGCGCGGTGACGAAGACCGTGGGCGTGCTCGCCAAGGAGCAGCGCGTTTTC
>DATGXA010000114.1:0-2970 GCA_035299125.1 Opitutaceae bacterium | reverse complement strand
CCGCCGAGCCCGCCGCCGCCGCCGCGAGCATCGCCACAGCGATCGCTGACACTCCAACCGTAAACGCCATCGGGCTCACCAACGCCGCGCGGTTCACCACCGGCGCGATGGTCGACGCCTATCTCGCGCTCTACGAGCGCGCCGCCCGCGCATGAACGCCGCGCCGATCCGCCTGCTCCGCGCCCTGCATTCGCTCGCGCCCTCCGGTGGCGGGCCCGTGTCCGGCGTGCGCTCGATCACGCCGATCCTCGCCGCCCGCGGCGTGGCCACCGAGCTCGTCTCGGCCGACGATCCCGCGCTCGCGTTCAGCTGCCCCGACGCGCTCTGCCACTGCCTCGGTCCGTCGCGCCGGAGCAACGGCTACACGCCCGCCCTGCGCCCTTGGCTGCGCCGCGAGCTGCCGCGCTTCGACGCCGCCGTCGTGCACGGCTTGTGGCAGTATCATGGTTACGCGCTCGCGCGCGAGGCGCACCGCCGCGGCGTGCCCTACTTCGTCTACCCGCACGGGATGCTCGATCCGTGGTTCAACCGCACCTATCCGCTCAAGCACCTCAAGAAGCAGCTCTATTGGTGGCTCGCGGAGGCGCGCGTGCTCCGCGATGCCGCGGGCGTGCTCTTCACCTGCGAGGAGGAGCGCCGGCTGGCGCGCACCGCGTTCCGCCCATGGCACTGCCGTGAGGTCGTGGTGAACTACGGATGCGCCGCGCCGCCGCCTGCGAGCGTCGCGCAAACCGCCGCGTTTCGCGCGCGCTGCCCGGAACTCGGCGGCCGGTCGTTTCTCCTCTACCTGAGCCGCGTCCACGAGAAGAAGGGCGTCGATCTCCTGCTGCGTGCCTACGGCGAACTGCTCGCGTCGGCACCGCCCGACTCCGCGCCCGCGCTCGTGATCGCCGGCCCCTGCGCTGATGCCGCCTACCTCGCTCAGCTCCAGCGCGCCGCCGCCTCGCTGCCCGCTGGCGGGCTCGTGCTTTGGCCGGGCATGCTGGAAGGCGACGCCAAGTGGGGCGCGTTCCGCGCGGCCGAGGCGTTCGTGCTGCCTTCGCATCAGGAAAATTTCGGTATCGCCGTCGCCGAGGCGCTCGCCTGCGGCACACCGGCACTGATCTCGAACCAGGTGAACATCTGGCGCGAGCTCGCCGCCGCCGGCGCCGCGCTGGTCGAGCCCGACACCGCCGAAGGCACCCGCGCACTGCTCGCCCACTGGGCGGCGTTGCCCGCCGGGAGGAAGACCGCGATGCGCGCCGCTGCCGCCGAGCTCTTCGCCGCGCGTTTCGAGATCTCGCGGGCCGCCGATTCGCTGCAGGCGGAACTGGAACGCGTCATCGGAATTCGACCACTCGTCGTTTCGGAATAGAATCCCCACATGCGCATCACGATCGTCCAAGGCGCCTTCTTCCCCGTGCCCCCGCTGCTGGGCGGCGCGGTCGAGAAAGTCTGGTACGGCCTCGGCCGCGAGTTTGCGCGGCGCGGCCATGAGGTGACCCACATCTCGCGGCGGCATCCGCCGTTGCACGCGGTCGAGGTGCTCGAGGGCGTGCGCCATGTGCGGGTCTCCGGCTTCGCGCAGCCGCGCTCGCTCGTGCTGCTCAAGCTGAAGGATCTCGCTTACACGCTCGCCGTGCGCCGCTGCCTCGGCCCGGGCGACATCGTCGTGAGCAACACCTTCTGGCTGCCCTTCGTCGCGCGCGCGCCGAAGTACGGGAAGATGGTGGTGCATGTCGCGCGTTTCCCGCGCGGGCAGATGCGCCACTACCGCCACGCCGCCTGTTTGCAGGCCGTCTCGCAACCCGTGGCGGACGCCATCCGCACCGAGCTCGAAGGCGTATACCCCGCCCCGCGCGTCTGCGTGGTGCCGAATCCGATCGCACACCGCGCGCCCGAACTGCCGTCGCCGCTCGAGCGCACACCGACCGTGCTCTACACCGGGCGCCTGCATCCGGAAAAGGGACTCGAACTCCTGCTCTTCGCTTGGCGGCGCGCGGCGCCGCATCTGCCCGGCTGGCGGTTGCGGATCGTCGGCCCGTGGCGCGCCGAGCAGGGCGGTGGGGGCGAGAGCTACCGCGAGCTGTTACGCCGCGAAGCCGGCTCCGACCCGGTGGACTTCGTCGAGCCCATCTTCGACCACCACGCGCTGGAGCAGGAGTACCGCAAGGCGTCGATCTTCGTGTACCCCTCGCTCGCGCTCGGCGAGTCGTTTGGTCTAGCACCGCTCGAGGCGATGGCGTTCGGCACGCCGCCGATCGTGTCGTCGCTCGCCTGTTTCCGGGATTTCATCGTGCCGGATGTGAACGGCCTCGTCTTCGACCATGGCGATGGCAACGCCGCCGGCGAGCTGGCCGAGCGGCTCGTCCGGCTCGGCACCGAACACGAGACACGCGCCGCGCTCGGTCTCGCCGCCTGGTGCACCACGGAACGTTTCACCGAAAAGGGAGTGGCCGACGCCTATCTCGCCGAATTTGCAGAACTGCTCCGCGCCCCCGCCGACCGCCGATGAAGACCTACGCCCAGAACTCGCCCTACGACACGCCGTGGACCACCGGCCATCGCATCCGCGCTCTGCTCTGGGATTACTGCTGGGCGCTGCTGTGCGCTTGGACGCCGAAGCCACTCAACCCCTGGCGACTGGTGTGGCTGCGCGCGTTCGGCGCGAAGATCCACGGCCGACCGTTCGTGCACCAGCGCGCGCGTATCCAGTTACCGTGGAACCTAACGCTGCACGACCGCGCGTGCCTGGGCGATCGCGCCAACGCCTACACGCTCGGCCCGATCGAGATCCACGAAGGTGCCACGATCGCGCAGGAGGCATATCTGTGCACCGGCACGCACAAGTTCGACGATCCCGCGCTGCCGCTCCAGACCGCGCCGATCACCGTGGGCGCGCGGGCATTCGTGGGCGCGCGAGCGTTCATTCTCCCCGGCGTGACGATCGGTGAACGCGCCGTCGTCGGCGCCTGCGCCGTGGTTGTGCGC
>DATGXA010000113.1:0-14741 GCA_035299125.1 Opitutaceae bacterium | reverse complement strand
CCGAGGCGGCGGCGGACTACATCATGCGCTCGCTCGCGTCGTTCGCGCTCTACGGTTTTCCCGAGTCGCACGCGCTCTCGTTTGCGTTGATCGCGTACGCCTCGGCGTGGCTGAAGGTGCATCGTCCGGCGGAGTTCTTCGCGGCGCTGCTCAACAACCAGCCGATGGGCTTCTACTCGCCGGCGTCGCTCGTGCAGGACGCGCGTCGGCATGGGGTGAAAACGCTGCCGGTCTGCGTCGCGGAATCGGAGGGGCGTTGCCGAGTCGTGGATGCGCGGACGATCCGCCTGGGGCTGCTCTCAGTGCACGGCGTACGCGAGGAAGCGGTCGCGGCGCTCGTCACGGAACGGGAGCGGAAGGCGTTTTCCTCGCTCGCGGATTTTCTCCGGCGCACGAGTTGCACGGCGGCGGAGCGGCGTCAGCTCGCTGGTGCGGGCGCGCTCAATGTCCTCGCCGGCCACCGGCGCGCGGCGTTGTGGCGCGTGGAGGAGGTGGACGGCGACGATGAGCTCTTCCGCTACGCGGCGCTGCAGGATGACGACGGCACGGCGCCGCTCGAGCCGATGACGCCGCTGGAGCGCGTGCAGGCCGACTACGCGCATCTCTCGCTCACAACGGGCGCGCATCCGATGGCGCAGGTGCGTGCCCAGTTTCCGGATCTCTGGCCGGCGGCGCGGCTGACCGAAGTCGCGAACGGCTCGCGCGTGAAGATCGGCGGGCTCGTGATCACGCGGCAGCGCCCGGGGACGGCGAAGGGTGTGTGCTTCATCACGCTCGAGGACGAGACCGGTCTGGCCAACGCGATCGTGCGGCCGCGGCTTTTCGAGGAGTGCCGGCTCACGATCAACCTGGAGCCGGCGCTGGTGATTGCCGGCCGCGTGCAGAACGAGCAGGGCGTGATCCACGTTTTGGCGGAGCACATCAGCGCGTTGCCGTCACCCGATCTGCCCGCGCAAGCGAGCCACGATTATCATTGATAAGGAGGGGCGCCGCCTGTCGCTGCTTTTGCCTCCAGCCCGATCCCTCGATCACGAGGCGATGAGCGAGTAATCGCCCAAGTGGCGGGACCGGCGGGAATCGAACCCACATCTGCGGCTTCGGAGGCCACCATTCTATCCGTTGAAATACGGTCCCGGAAAAACGGTGCGGATTTCGCGGGGCGAACGCCGCTTTGGCAAGGGTCTTTTGGCAAGAGATGCGGCCGCCGCGACGACAGCACCGCGCGACCGGCTCATGCGTCCGAGGCGAGGTTGCGGCGGCGATGTCAGGCGCTGCGAAATTCGGCGAGCAACGCGGCGGGATCGGCGGCCTTCATGAGCGCCTCGCCGACGAGCACCGCATGCGCGCCGGCGCGACGCGCGCGTCCGGCTTCAACGGCGCCGAAGATGCCGCTCTCGCTGACCTTGATCAGCCCGTCCGGCACCTGCGGGAGGAGGCGTTCGGAGAGGGCGAGGTCGGTTTTGAAGATGGCGAGGTCGCGGTTGTTCACGCCGACGATCTTGGCGCCATGAGCGAGCGCGCGGACGAGATCGGGTTCGTTGTGAATCTCGAAGAGCGCGTCGAGCCCGGCGGCGGTGGCGGCTCCGGCGAGGGCTTTGATCTCCTCGTCGTTGAGCGCGCGCACGATGATGAGAATGGCGCTCGCGCCGGCTTCACGGGCTTCGGCGACTTGCACCGGATGGACGAAGAAATCCTTGCGGAGCCGGGGCAGGGCGGGACCGTTGGCGGCGAACTCGCGGCCGACGAGACGAAGGTCGTCCAGCGACCCGCCAAAATACTTCGTGTCGGTGAGGACGGAAAGTGCGTCGGCTCCGGCATCGCGATACTTGCGGGCTTGCGCGGCGGCGTCGGCCGAGGCGGCGATGGCGCCAGCGGAGGGCGAGCGCCGCTTGATCTCGGAGATGACGGCAAGGCGACCATCGGCGCGGCGGAGGGCGGCGGCGAACGAGGGCGGCCGCGGAAGCTGGGAATCGAGCTTGGCCAGATCGGACTCGAACACGGGACGCAGGAGCGGCGCGATCTCCTGCCGTTTGTGCGCCATGATCTCGGCGAGTTTGTCGCTCATGAGGCCGGGATAGCGGCAAAGGCGGGCGCGTGGGGCAAGCGCCGTTTCAGGTGCCGGGGAACGCGCGCGCGGGCGACGCCTCGAAGTAACCGGCTTTCTTGTAGAGGATCACCACGTCTTGGATGCCCCAGGCTTGTTCCATGTAGGCGCGGAGGATGAGATTGGGCCGGCTCTGGAGCCAGCGGCCGACGATCTCGGGCGCGGTGACGGCGACGCCGTACGGCTCGGTGGGCGTCTCGAAATAGCGCTGGAACGAATGGCCGCGCGCGCCGAACTCGCGCACGAGGGCGGCCTTGTCGATGTTTTCGGCGATGTCGGTGCGGCCGCGCGCAAGGAGGCTGGTGTAGAAACGCCCCTGCACACTGAGCACGATCACGCCGCATTCGGCGGTCCATCGTTCGAAGGCGTCGAGCACGGCCGGCCAGGATTCGAGCGGGAGATGCGTGAGCAGCGAGCCGCACCAGATCAGGTCGAATGGCTCGGGGAAACTCAGCCGCGCCAGATCGGGCTGCGAGAGCACGGGCGTCGCGCCGAAGGTCTTCGCGCAGAAGTCCACGCCGTCGGCATCCAGATCGCAGGCGGTGATCTTGGCGTAATGGTAGTGCGCACGGAGCCAACGTAGCACGCGGCCGTGGCCACAGGGCAGGTCGAGAATCCGCGGGTAGTGCGGTTTGTCGCAGAGCACTCCCGAGAACTGGATCAGCTCGAGTGCGCGGCGGCCGATGGCGAAGTACTCGTCGCGGCGGTCCTCGAAGAGCATGCCGTCGCGCGGGGCGATCTGCGGGTGGGGTTGCACGGAACTCGTGTCGGCCAGTGGCATTGTCGCGGCGAGCATCGCCGCCGGCCGCGGTGGCGAGCAAGCGGAAGTTCCGCGGGAATGGGGGCGGTGGTGGAACGCGCCGGAATTTTCGTGCGCCGACCGGTGTGGAGCGTTCTGCTGGCGGGCGATGAGCGCCGTTGAAGATCTTCGCCGGACCGTGGCGCGCCTGCGGGCGCCCGGCGGTTGCCCGTGGGACCAGGAGCAGACGCACCAGTCGTTGGCCGTCTGCCTGATCGAGGAATGTGCCGAGCTGCTCGACACGATCGACCGGCTCGACATGGAGCACATGCGCGAGGAGCTCGGCGATGTGCTCATCCAAGTGGTGTTTCACGCGCAGCTTGCCGAGGAGAAGGGGCTGTTCGATCTCGAGGCGGTCGCGCGCGAGATCAACGACAAGCTGATCCGCCGACACCCGCACGTGTTCGGCACCGGAAAATTGGACACGGCTGAGCAGGTGGTCGTGCAATGGGAGCAGATCAAGGCCACCGAGAAGAAGAACGGCCAACAGCCGGTCGCCACGGGCGTGTTCAAGCGCCAGCCGCCCGCGCTGCCGTCGCTCCTGAACGCGCTCGAGGTCTACAAACAGATTCACAAGAAGAAGCTCCCGGCGGAGGGCGTGATCGACGAACTCCGCGTGGCGCAGCTCGCCGCCGGCCTCACGGAGGCGGACGCGGGGCGCCGTCTTTTCGAACTCGCCGCCGCGTGCCGGCGTGCGGGCATCGATCCGGAATCGGCGTTGCGACGGGAGACCTTGCGCGTGACGGGCGAGGTCGAGCAACGCGCCGCGGCGGCACCGCACTCGCAGGGCTGAGCGGAGCGACCACGCGATGGAGGGGGAATCCAGTTCCGTGGCGTTGCCGACCGCTGTGGCCAGAGACTGGATGCAGCCGTGGTTGGATCACCTCGCGCTCGAGCGACGGTGCTCGGCCTACACGGTGCGGAACTACCGGCAGGCATTCGAGGACTTCCACCGCTGGCTGCGGCGGGGCGGACTCGACGGGCGGCCGTTCGACTCGCTCGGGCAACGCGAGATGCGGGATTTCGTGATCGAGGCGCAGCGGCGTTTCGACCGGCGGACGTTGCACAACCACGTGTCGGGCCTGCGGGCATTCTATCGCTTCTGGATGCGGCGCGGGAAGCTGGGGCGGAATCCGTTCACCGGCGTCGCGTTGCCGAAACTCGAGAAGCGCCTGCCGAAGTTTCTCACCGAGAAACAGGCCGACGAATTGCTCGCGGCTCCGATGCGCCGGCTCGAACAGGAGGGCGCGGCGGCGTTCGTCTGCTGGCGCGACCGGCTCGTGCTCGAGCTCCTCTACGGCGCGGGACTGCGCGTCAGCGAGTTGTGCGGCCTGAACTACGCCATGATCGACGTGGCAGAAGGCGTGGCTCGTGTCCTCGGCAAAGGACGCAAGGAGCGCGTGTGCCCGATCGGAGCCGTGGCGAAGACGGTGCTGCAACGTTTCCGCGACGAACACGCACCGGCGAAAGGCCCGAACGATGCGGTCATCGTCGATGAACGCGGGCACCGGCTCACGCCACGCGCGGTGCAGCTGCTGTTGAAGGGTTATCTCGCGCAGTGCGGCCTGCCGATGGATCTCACGCCGCACAAGCTGCGGCACTCGTTCGCCACGCACCTGCTCGACCGCGGCGCGGATCTGCGCCTGGTGCAGGAGCTGCTCGGGCACGCGCGGCTGACAACGACGCAAGTTTACACCCACGTGACGATCGCGCGGTTGAAGGATGTCTACCGGCACGCGCATCCGCGGGCCTGAGGCGTGGCGGAGCTGCGGTGGGGGTTTCCCCGATGAGTGAGACAGCGCCGAGAGGCCAACGTTTTTCTTGCGGGAACCGCCCGGCGTTTGCTCAGGTCATCGGCTTCATCGCGATGAACACACGCTTGATCACGGGTTTGACGATATCGGCTGCACTGCTGCTGGGCGGCTGTGTGACCGGCAATCGTGTTTGGCCCGAGGGCACGCTAGCCCCCGTCGAGGAGCAGGCTGGCACCCGGCGGGTGCGCATCGAGTCGCGGCCGACCGGGGCGTTGATCCTGGTCGAGGGACGGGTGGTCGGGCACACGCCGATCGACGTGATTGTACCGGTGACGCGCCATGGTTTTTTTCCGGACACCGTCACGATCCGCGCGCGCTTCCTGGCGGAAGACCAGAGCTTCGGTCCGGTGAGCGTGCGCGCCGAGTTCGGCGTTCTCGACCGGGTGCCGGCGGCGGTCGTGTTCACTCCGGACACGTTCTGGCCGATCCGCCGGTGAGGGCCGCTGGCGGGTGATCAGCTCCGCCGGGTGAGGTCGCGGACGGCGGTCTCGACGCCTCCGAGCTCGGGGAGATCCTTGGCGCCGCGGGCGCCGAGCTCGACGAACTTCCGGGCGCCGGAGAGCAGCGAACTCTCGAACGAGCCCACGGCTTTGTTGTACGCGGCGGTGGCCTGTTCGAGGCCGCGGCCGGTTTTTTCCAGGTGCTCGCCGAAAACCGCGACACGGTCGTAGAGCTCGCGGCCGAGCTTCGCGATCTCCTCGGCGTTGCGTGACACGGCCTCCTGGCGCCAGCCGTAGGCGGCGGCCTTGAGCAGCGCGACGAGGGTCGAGGGCGTGGCGAGGAGCACGCGACTGTTGATGCCCCGGTCGACGATCGCAGGGTCGGCTTCGAGGGCGGCAGCGAGAAACTGGTCGCCGGGGAGGAACAATACGACGAACTCCGGCGAGGGCGTGAACTGTTCCCAGTAGGCGCGGGCGGCGAGGGCGTCGATGTGTCCTCGAACTTTGGACGCATGCTCGGCGAGTTTGAGCGCGCGGAGGGCGGGGTCGGAGGCGACGGCGGCTTCGCGGAAGGCGTCGGTCGGCGCCTTGGCGTCGACGGCGATGATCTGGCCGCGCGGGAGACGGACGACGAGATCGGGCCGCGAGCGGTCGTTGGCGGCGGTCTGCTCGGAGAAATCGCAGTGCTCGACCATGCCAGCGAGTTCGACGACGCGGCGGAGCTGCAGTTCGCCCCACGTGCCGGCGGTGCGCGTACCGCTGAGCGCGGTGGCGAGGCGTGTGGTTTCGCTCTGAAGCGTGCTCTGGGCCGAGGCGAGCGACTTGAGCTGCTCGGAGAGGGCGGAGTACGCGGATACGCGGGTCTTCTCGAGCTCGCCGATGCGGACGTCGACCTTGTCGAGTGTTTCGCGGAGCGGTTTCACGAGGGAGTCGATGGCCTGCTGACGTTTGTCGAGGTCGCCGCGGGCGCCTTCCTGGAATTGGGCGAGGTGGGATTGGGCGAGCCGCAGGAACTGCTCGTTGTTGCTCTTCAGCGCGTCCGCGGAGAGGGCCTTGAAGGCGTCGGAAAGCCGGGCTTGGGCGTCTTGGAGGACGGCGAGTTTCTCGGTGGTGGCTTTGCGCTCGGACTCGAGTGTGGCGGCGAGGCCGGCGGCCAGCGTCTCCCGCTCGGCGGCGCGGAGCCGGAGTGCGTCGCGTTCGGTGTTGGCGGCTGCGAGCGCGGTGCGGGTTTCGGCGAGCTGCAACTCGATCCCGGCGAGCTTGGCGCGGAGCGCTGTGTCGCGCGCCCGGAAATAGAGCCAAGAGACGAGGGCGCCGCAGGCGACGGAGGCGAGGAGAAGGAGCCAGTCCACGGGCCCGAGGACATGCCCGGCGTGGGGTCGAGGCGATTCTGAAAACGAAAAACCGCGGCGGCGGCGCGGTGGATTCGGTTCAGCGGCGGAGATTCGCCTCGGTATCGTCGGCGAGCGGATCGATCTCGAAGGGTGAAGGGGCGATGCGCTCGGCGGGGAGGAACACCGTCATGACAGTCCCCCGGCCTGGCTCGGTCTGCACACGGATGCAACCGCGCGCGGAACGGACCAGCCGGCCGACGATCGACAGCCCGAGGCCGGTGCCGCGACCGGGTGCCTTCGTGGTGAAATAGGTTTCGAAAATCCGGGGGAGCACGTGCTCGGGGATGCCGGCGCCCTGATCAGCGACGGAGATCGCGACGAAAGGTGCGGTGTTCGTCAGCGACTCCAGACCGATGTAGCGCAAGCCGGGGCCGTTGACGTAGGTGGAAACCGGTAAGGGGCGGGCGATGAGCTCGGCGGAGATGCGGAGCGTCTGCGGCGCGTCGGTGCTCTGCAGGGCGTTTACCGCGAGATTCAGGAGCGCCTGCATCAACTCGGTGGCGTGCAGCTGCGAGACGGCGTCTTCTGCCAACTGATCTACGACGAGGATGCTGTTCTTGATCGCGGGATGGTTGCGGAGGAGTTGCTCGAGGTCGGCGAGGACCTGGTTGACGGGCACTCGCTGCGGTCCGCGACCCACGCGGCTCATGAAGCGAAGGTAGCGCGAGGAGATCTCGCAGCAGGTGTTCACCTGCTTGCCGATCGTCTGAAGGTGCTGCCGCAGCTCGAGGAGCGAGTCGCCCTCGAGGCGCGCGGTGTTGCCGATCCGTTTCTGCAGGAGATCGACGAAGCCGGCGATGATCGCGAGCGGGTTGTTGATGTCGTGGATGACGCCCGCGTAGATCTCGTTGGCGGTGCGCGTCATCTCCTCGCGGGAGAAAGCCTCGTGCAACTGCTCGGTGAGGGCTTTGAGCCGCTCGCTGTTCGCCTCGATCGTGTTGGTGGTGCAGCGCAGCCGGTGTGCGCGGCCCACGGCCTCTCGGATGCTGCGCAGATCGAAAGGCTTGCTCAGGTAATCGCAGGCGCCGCGGCGCATCGCCGTCTTGGCGGTCTCGAGCGTCTCCTGGGCGGTGAGCATGACGACCTCGATGCGCGGATCGGTCTCCTTGATGCGCCGGAGCAAATCGAGCCCGCACTCGCGACCGATCCGGAGATCAAGTACGGCGACGTGGACGGCGTGGTCGCGGACGAATTCGAGCGCAGCCTCGGAGCAATCGAAGGCGTGCACCGCAAACTGGCTTTTGAAAACCATGCGAACCGCGGTGCGCGGGCCTTCCTCGTCGTCGACGACGATCATCGTGGGAAGGGCCGGGGCCGAGCTCATGCGCCGACATGAGAACCTGGGTGAATCCCCTAGGCAAGACCCTGATGCACGTATTTTTGACGACGTTCGTCGGAACGTCCGAATCGGAAAGGTGGAGTCGCGCCGCGATCGCGGCGCGGGCCTTGTCGCTCAGCTGCGGCTGAAGAGGTCGGCGATGATGTCCTCGAGCGGCACTTCCTGGATCGTGACATCCTCGACCGGCCCGGCGGCGAGGATTTCCTGAAAAACGGAGACGACTGCGCCGGACGGCACGTGGACGCGCAGGGCACCGTCCTCGTCGGGCTCGATGGTGCCGACGGAGGGGCGCCAGGCTTCGGGCCAGCGCGTCGCCGCAGGGCGGAAACGGATGATGCGCTGGCGGCTCTCGGCGGCGTTGAGGGTGTCGATGGCGCCGTCGTGGATCTTGCGGCCCTTGTGGATGACGATGACGCGTTCGCAGAGCTCCTTGATGTCGGCCATGTAGTGGCTGGTCAGGAGGATCGTGACTTTGTGGCGACGGTTGTAGTCGGCCAGGAATCGACGGACGGCGCGCTGGCTCACGACATCGAGGCCGATGGTGGGCTCGTCGAGGAAGAGCACACGCGGGCGGTGGAGCAGGGCGGCGATGAGTTCCATCTTCATGCGTTCCCCGAGCGAGAGCTCGCGCACCATCGTGCGCAGCTTGTCGCCGACCTGGAGGAGCTCGACGAGTTCGTCGAGGGTTGCCTGGCATTGCGCTTTCGGCAGGCCGTAGATGTGCCGCAGCAGATGAAACGACTCGATCGCCGGCAGATCCCACCAGAGCTGGTTCTTCTGGCCGAGCACGAGCGCGAAGATCCGGCGGTATTCGTTCTTCCGCTCGGTGGGATCGAAACCGGCGACGCGCGCGTGACCGGAGGTGGGGAAGATCAGGCCGGAAAGCATCTTCAGCGTGGTCGTCTTGCCGGCGCCGTTGGGCCCGAGGAAGCCGACGAGTTCGCCCTCGCCGATGGTGAAGCTGATGTCGTTGGCAGCGGCGAGCTCCTCGAATTCACGCCGGATCAAGCCCTTCACACCGCCCCAAAAGCCGGGCTGCTTCTTGTACGTGCGGAAGACGCGGGTGAGATGCTCGACTTCGATCATGCGCGGGGCAGTCAAACGGCTCGCGCGTCGGTGGCAAAAAGAACCGCGTGCGTTTCACGCGCGGCGGACTGCAGGGTATGGCGCTTGTGATGGAATTTCGCCGTGGAATTGCCGTTGGAACCTGCAATCGTGAGCCGCCCACTTCATCATGATCCTACCGAAGAACAAGGAACTCGACGCCGCCCAACTCGCTGAAGTCACCGCCATCGTGGCTGAATTCGGCTGCCGCATCCAACCGATCATCGGCGCAGTCCGCTCGATCTACGCGATCGTCGGCGACGAACGGCACGAGTTGATGATCAACCGGCTCGAGGGTCTGCCCTATGTCGACCGTGTCGACCGGATCCAGTCGCCGTTCAAGCTCATGGATGCGCGTTCGGATCTCGCGAGCCACGAGATCCGCATCGGCGGCGCGACGTTGCGCCGGGAGCTGTTCGTCATCGCCGGCCAGTGCACGATCGATCCGAAGAATCCGAACTTGTTCTACGAAACAGCCGCCGCGGTGAAGGAGGCGGGCGCGCAGGCTCTGCGGGGTGGCGTGTGGAAACCGCGCACCAATCCCTATTCGTTCCAAGGCGACGACAAGTCGCTGGCGATCCTGATGGAGGCGTCCCGTCGCACCGGTCTGCCGGTCGACGCCGAGGTGATGGACGAGCACCAGCTCCGCCTCGCGCTCGAGGCCGGTGTGCACACGATCCAGGTCGGCGCGCGCAACGCGCTCAACTACTCGCTCCTGCAACAGATCGGCCGCGCGGTGGCCGGGCGCGACACGGCCGTGTTGTTGAAACGGAGCCTCCACATGGGGCCGATCGCGGAGTTCATCTCGGCCGCGGAGTACATCGTGAGTTTCGGAAATCCCAACATCATGCTCTGCCCGCGCGGCACCGCGCCTGGCCTCGATGGTTATCGCAACCACCCCGACGAATCGATCGTGCCGCTGCTCAAGGAGCGCACGTGGGCGCCGGTCGTGGTCGATCCGTCGCACTCGGTGGGGCGCGCCAGCTATGTGCCCGCCGCTGCGTTGGCCGCGATCGCATATGGCGCCGATGGACTCTGCTTGGAATGCCACGTTTCACCCAGCCACGGCATCGGCGATGATCCGAAACAGGCGATCACGCCGGATACGTTGAAGAAGCTGATCGGCAAGGCGCGTGAGCTCTGGACGCTCGTGCGTGGTTGAACGAGTTCGTGCGGCCCGCTTTACTGCGGGCCGCGGAATCGTCGAGCTGTCGAAAAATGGCGTTGACCGCGGGCGGGGCGCTCGGCTTCCTCGCGGTTTTCTCCGACAAATCCCGTCCCTTTCCTCATGCCTATCGAGATCAAGATCCGCAAAAACGAGCCGGTGGACCGCGCCATCCGCCGAATGAAGAAGAAGCTCGAGCGCGAAAACATCATCAAGGATGTCCGCGCGAAGCGCTATTATGAGAAGCCCTGCGAGAAACGTCGTCGCAAGGCCAAGGTCGCGGCGTTCACCGCGATGCTCCGCGCTCGCTACGCGCAATAAGGCATTCGCCAGCTTTGGGCGCCGATCTTCGGATCGGCGCTTTTTTTGTGTCCGCGCGGCGTGGGGAAGAGTCTTGCGCCGTGGCGGGGGCGGGGGTTGCGTGGGCGACGTTCCGCGTGAAACCTGTCGTATCACTCTCTACCAGTTGGCTTTCGCAGCGCCACACGGACGGCTATGCCATGCTCGCCGAGATGGCGCGACTCGAGTTCGAGTGGGTGGAGCTCAGCCATGGCATCCGCATCTCGCTGGTTCCGGGTATCCTGAAAGCGCTGGGCGAGGGCGTCGTGCGTGTTTCCTCGGTGCACAACTTCTGCCCGCTGCCGACCGGCTTCACTTCGCCTGCGCCGAACATCTACATGCCGTCCGCCGGTGATCATCGGGAGCACGCGCAGTGGCTGCGCCACACGAAGCGCACGATCGATTTCGCCAAGCAGGTCGGGGCCCGCGTGGTGGTTCTGCATCTGGGCGAGGTCGGGTTCTTCTGGTTCAACCCGGTGAAGAAGTTTCGCCACTACGAACGCGAGCGTGCCGAGACGTTTTCTGCGGAGGCGCCGGAATACAAGCAGCTGCTGGCCAAGACGACCGCTGCGATTCGCAAACGCATGGCGCCTTACTGGGCGCGCGTGAAGGCGAGCCTCGAGGAGATCCTCCCGTACGCGGAGGAGCGTGGTGTGCGTCTGGGCCTCGAGAATCGCGAGCGCATCGATGAGTTGCCGCTCGACGATTGTTTTGAAGAACTGCTCCGCGGCCTGAGCCGGCCGGGCACCGCGGGTTACTGGCACGACTCAGGTCACGCGCAGATCAAGCAGCGCCTCGGCCTGATCAACCACGAGCAGCACCTCGCGCGAAACGCCCCGCAGTTGCTCGGCTTCCACTTGCACGATATCGATGCCACCGGCCGCGATCATCAGCCGCTCGGTTCGGGAACCATCGACTTCGCCATGGTGTCGCGTCACTTCCGACCCGAGCATCTGTTCGTGTTGGAGTACGGCCCGAAGGTCGCTCCCGAAGCCGTGTCCGAATCGCGCCGCCGCCTCGAGTCGCTCTTGCCATCAACCTAGTTCCCCTTCGCCTCCGCTCATGAAAAAACAACTTCGCCTTCTCGCGCTGGCCCTCGTCGGGCTTGGCGCCGCGTCCCAGCAACATGCCGCCGAAGATCCGACCGCGCCCGCTCCGGCTCCCGCAGTCGCCCCGGCCGAGAAATCACCGATCATGGCGGACCTTGAAAAGCTTGTGGGCGAGATCCGTACGAAGCTCGAGGCGGCGCAGGGCAATCTGCAACCGGCGCAGCTGACGACCGAGTTGGAGCAGTTCGAGGCGATCATCGCCAAATATCCGGATGCGAAAATAGAGGAACGCGCCGGTGTGCTCTGGGCGAAGGCCCTGCTGGTCCTCCAAGTTTTCGAAGACTACAAGCAGGGCGCGGCGATCGTGAAGCGGTTCAAAACCGAGTTTCCCGGCACAGAGTTCGCCACGAAATCCGACGAGATCCTCGCCGCGATTGACCAGGACCGGAAGGCGCAGGAATTCCGGAGTGCGCTTGCTGTCGGCGCGCAGTTTCCCGGCATTGAGGGCAAGGAGTTGGGCGGAGCCGAGGTGAGCACGGGCAAGCTCAAGGGCAAGGTGGTGCTCGTCGATTTCTGGGCCACGTGGTGCCCGCCGTGCCGCGAGGAGATTCCAAACGTGCTCGCCGCCTACGAGAAGTACCACGCCAAGGGATTCGAGGTCGTTGCGGTGAGTTTGGACCGCGACGAGGCCGAGCTGAAAAAATTCATCGAGGAGAAGAAAATGGTCTGGCCGCAGATCTTCGAGGGCGCCTCGGAAATCGCGGAGAAGTTCGGCGTGGAGGCGATTCCCACGACCTATCTGGTCGGGGCCGATGGCAAGATCGTGGCCCGCGATCTGCGCGGCGAGGATCTCGCGAAGCACTTGGACGTGCTTCTGGCCGGCAAATAGGCGCGAGCGATCGAAGGTCAGTTCTTTGGCCGTCGCTCCCCTCCGGGCGGCGGCTTCTTCGTTTCCGGAGACACGGACAACGCGCGCTCGGTTGAGGGTATTTCACCCGGCCGCTTTTCCGCTTGCCGGCGGGGTGGGGCGCTGTGACTTTCCGCCCCTTTCCGCGGCAGCAGTCGTCCGTCCGGAGTATGCCGCACGTTCCCTCCGGCCGGTTGATAGTTAACATCCAACCCATCCGGTCCCGCCTTGCGGGGCCGTTTACGGTCCGCCGCCAGTGCGTGGAGCAACACGGGCGAGGGCCGCTTCACAGTCCATGAGTAGCGTAATGCAAGAGTTGTTGGCGAACTCCTCCTTCGACAGCCTGAAGGAAGGCGCCATCGTCCCGGGTACCATCACCGAGATTCGCCAGAACGAAGTCGTCGTCGACATCGGCGGCAAATCGGAAGGTCTCATCCCGGCCCACGAGTTCTTCGACCTCGGCGAGCTCCAAGTCGGCTCCCAGATCGAAGTCTTTGTCCAGAAGCTCGAGGACAAGGACGGCAGCCCGGTCCTGTCGTACGACATGGCCCAGCAGAAGAAGAACTGGGAAAACATCCTTTTGAAGTGCCAGGAAGGCGCGATCGTCTCCGGCCGCGTCAAGGGCAAGGTCAAGGGCGGCCTCATCGTCGGCATGGGCGTCGACGCGTTCCTCCCGTCCTCGCATATCGATGTGCAGCCCCCGAAGAACCTCGATCAGTATCTGGGGCAGACCTACGACTTCAAGGTTCTCAAGATCAACCTCGACCGGAAGAACATCGTTCTCTCCCGCCGCGAGCTCATCGAAGAGCAGCGCACCAGCAAGCGCCGCGCGCTCCTCGACTCGATCCAGCCCGGCCAGCTCCGCAAGGGCGTGGTCAAGAACATCACCGATTTCGGCGCGTTCATCGACCTCGACGGCATGGACGGCCTGCTCCACATCACCGACATGTCCTGGGGTCGTATCTCGCACCCGTCCGAGCTGCTCAAGCAGGGCGAGGAGATCGAGGTCATGATCATCGAGGTCAACCGTGAGAAGGAGCGCGTCTCCCTCGGCCTCAAGCAGACCAAGAAGAATCCGTGGGACGACATCGACCACAAGTATCCGGTCGGCGCCAAGATCCGCGGTAAGGTCGTCAACCTCGTCCCGTATGGCGCGTTCGTCGAGATCGAGCCCGGTGTCGAAGGCCTCGTCCACGTCACCGAGATGTCCTGGACCAAGCGCATCGCGAAGCCTTCCGACATCCTCAAGGTCGGTCAGGAGCTCGACGCCGTCATCCTCGGCCTCAACCGCGAGGAGCAGAAGATTTCCCTCGGCATGCGCCAGCTCGAGCCGAACCCGTGGGACATGGTCAAGCACAACTACCCGGTGGGCGCTCGCGTCCGCGGCAAGGTGCGCAACATGACCACCTACGGCGCCTTCATCGAACTCGAGGAAGGCATCGATGGCATGGTGCACGTCTCCGACATGTCCTGGACCCGCAAGGTCAACCACCCGTCCGAAGTCCTCAAGAAGGGCGACGAGGTGGATGCGGTCGTCCTCGACGTCGATCCGCAGCAGCAGCGCATCAGCCTCGGCATGAAGCAGCTCGCCGACGATCCGTGGTCCGACATCGACCGCGTCTTCAAGATCGGCGACGTCGTCACCGGCACGATCTCCAAGATCACCTCCTTCGGCGCCTTCGTGGAGCTCAAGGACGGTATCGACGGTCTGGTGCACATCTCCCAGATCCAGGAAGAGCGCGTCGAGAAGATCAAAGACGTCCTCAAGCCCGGCCAGGAAGTGACCGCGCGCGTCGTGAAGATCGACCGCGAGGAGCGCCGCCTCGGCCTCTCGATCAAGGCCGCCAACTACAGCATCGAGCAGATCCAGGCGGAAGCCTCGGCCTACGACTCGATGAAGACCGGCAACGAGCTCACCAACCTCGGCGACATCCTCGACGAGGCGACGAAGGGCTGACGTTTCCCGCCGGCTCTCGTAGCCAGCACACTTCAAGGCGCCCGGTTTCGACCGGGCGCCTTTTTTGTTAGCGGGGGCGCACGTGCGTCGAAAACAAGCGACAGCCGGCGCGTTCAACCGGTGGGTGGGCGTGTCGATTGTTTCGCTCGTCAACAACGACCGCCTCGTGCGGGTGCGTGATCTCTTTAGCGAGCATGTATTCTCGACCGACGATCTCGCCGCGCTCGCGGCGGCGGGAGTTGTGTAGCTGCGTGTTCAGCAGCGAGCGCGCTCGAGCGCGTCGAGCGCACGGCGGGCGGCGAGGCATTCCCAGAGATCGAACTCCGGAGT
>DATGXA010000112.1:0-2274 GCA_035299125.1 Opitutaceae bacterium | reverse complement strand
CCGCTGGATCGGTTGAAAAAGGGGAAGCGAGAGTGCTGAGGTGCGACTATCCGGTCGAGTACCGAGCGTGCGAGAGACGAGGTCTTTGTGTCACCGGACTTCCGTGATGAGAGAAGCTCGATCGAGAGGCTGCCATGCAGAAATCTGGCAGTTATCCGCAAACTTCACGCGCCGCTCTCGATTCGGAGTGCTCGAAGGCCTCCGCGAACGCCTCGGGTTCCGGCCCGGTCATCCCGAGCTTGCGCCCAGCATCGCGCCAGGTCGCAACCGCGGCGGCAACTTCCCGAAGAATCGCCTTCGCGCGCGGCATCGGGATGCGGAAGTACGGAGTCACCGACAGCAATGCGTCGATGGTGGCCTCGGGTCCAGTATCGGCGGAGACCATAGTCTTCAGCTCGCGGACACGATCCGGGAATGGATTGAGATCGAAGGCGCCCCCGCGAAATTCGCACGCCCTGCCGAAGGGGAAGCCGCCGTCCAGTCTCACACACTGTCATACAGATCCACACCGGGGAACGGCACAAAACGCGTCACCATTATCCGGATTTTGGTTTCGCAGACGAGGCCGGGTTTCGAGCCCTAGAAATTCGGCGATTTTCGGCTTCTTCATGGGCCACCGCCGCACCACCAAATGTAAATTTTAGGGGCTAAGTCGTTGATAGATTTTCGACCCAAACAGGGTTCGAGTCCCGTCCATCCCGCCATTTTGAAGGCCGCACCGCTAGGTGCGGCCTTCGCTTTTTCGATCGCAACACGGCCCGGTCGGTCAACTCGGCGGCGTGCGCTTCTCGGCGTTGCAAGCCTGCTCGGGCGATGCCGTGAGCGAGGCGCCGGGCGTCGGCTCATCGGCCGCCGGTTGGCTGAACGCCACCGGTTTCCCGCTCTGCAATCGGCCGCGCGGCTTTTTCGTCCCCATCGCCATCATGACGAAAAAGACCGCGACAAACACCAGCAGGATCGCGCCGAGGAGGATGTAGCCCATGCCGGAGGATAACGCGCTTCGCGCAAGCGCCACCATCGGCCTGAACCCGCCCGCCGTGATCCGAGCCCGGCCCGGGCCACCTCACGCATTCCGCCGCAGTCGAGCCACGGCAGGAGCACCATGGCATGCGCCACAGGCCCTCCGATGGCACGCTCGCGCCCGCGGACCTACGTTCGCGGCATGACCACCCGCGCGACCGCCATCCACACAGCGCCAGCTCCGCAAGCGACGATTCGAGACCTCCTCTCCGATGGGAAGGGAATCCTCGCCGCCGACGAGAGCACAGGCACGATCGAGAAACGCCTCCGCAGCGTGGGCGTGGATTCGACCGCCACAAGCCGGCGCGCGTATCGCGAGATGCTGTTTACCGCGCCCGGGCTGGAGGAGCATGTCGGCGGCGTCATCCTGTACGACGAAACGCTCCGCCAGACGAGCAGCACGGGGCAACCGATGGTCGACCTCCTCCGCGAACACGGGTTGGTGCCGGGCATCAAAGTCGACCGCGGCACGAAACCGCTCGCGGGGTTTCCCGGCGAAATGATCACGGAGGGACTCGACGGTCTTCGCGAACGCCTCGCGGAGTATGCCGCCTTCGGCGCGGCGTTCACCAAATGGCGCGCGGTGTTCTCGGTCAGTCGCGAGCGCCCGAGTCTCACCTCCATTGCGTCCAACGCGGACGCGCTCGCGCGTTTCGCCGCACTCACCCAGGAGGCGGGCCTCGTGCCGATCGTCGAGCCCGAGGTGTTGGCCGAGGGCGACCACCCGCTCGAGCGCACCGAGGAGGTGACAGCGGCGGTACTCGCGGTGGTGTTTCACGAACTGCGCGCGCACCGCGTCGTGCTGGAGCACATGCTGTTGAAGCCGAACATGGTCCTGCCCGGCCGCGACCACCGCCCGCCACCATCGCGCGAAGCCGTGGCGGAGGGCGACGCTGCGCTGCCTCCGTCGCACGGTGCCGGCCGCGGTGCCGGGCATCGTCTTCCTCTCGGGCGGCCAGAGCGAGACCGAGGCCACCGAACACCTCGCCGCCCTCAACTCCGCCGGCCCCGCGCCGTGGGTGCTCAGCTTTTCCTTCGGCCGCGCGCTGCAGGCCTCCGCATTGGCCGCTTGGCGCGGCGACGACGCCAAAGTGCCGCTCGGGCAGGAGGCGTTGCTGAGCCGCGCCCGGGCGAACCGCGTCGCGCGGCGCTCGTGACACCCGTCTCCTCGGCCACTTCACCATGGGCGGCTCCGCCCACGGCCCGATGCCATCCCGCCGCCGCGACCGCTACTCTCCAACCGCACTCTCGCCC
>DATGXA010000111.1:0-32416 GCA_035299125.1 Opitutaceae bacterium | reverse complement strand
GTCACCCAGGCCAACGCAGCGCATGCCGAAGAGACGGCCGCCGCCGCCGAAGTGCTCAACACCCAAGCCGCGACGCTGCTCCATAACGTCGATACCCTGCTGCGCCTTGTCACCGGCTCCTCGACTGATCCCTCCGCGGACTCCGAGTCGCCCCTCGCCGCCCCAGCCTCGTCATCCGCAGTGCCGGCGACGGCGGCTCGATTCGCCGGCGCGCCGGCGGTGGACTCCTGATCGGCGTCAGTACGCCACCTCCGCTCCGGGCTCGGTGCCCCGTGGCCCGCGAACGATACGGCGCCGTGAATCTCCGGCCGCGGCCCGCCCCGCGGTCCTGCGCAGGCCGTCCTTGCGTGTTGTCGGCCACCACCTAGCCTCGCGCCGCAACCGCCCTCCCGCCCCATGCCGAAAGCCGTCACCGCCGTCTCCGTCTCCGACTTTTTCGCGAAATACGGCGCCAAGCTGAAGACCGAGCTCATCGCCGGCAGCGAGGGCGTGCACCGCCAGATCCGCGAGCCGAGCATCAACCGCCCCGCCCTCGCGCTCACCGGTTTCTACAAGTATTTCGCGTACAAACGCATCCAGGTCATCGGCTCCACCGAGATGACCTATTTCAAGACCCTCTCGCCGCTGCGGCAGGAGGAGATGATGCACGCGATGATCGACCGCGGCATCCCATGCCTGGTCCTCACGCGAAACCTCCTCCCGACGAAGAGCATGCTCACCGTCGCGCGCGAGCGGAAGCTGCCGCTCTACCGCACGCCGCTCATCACAATGCACTTCGTCAACATCTCGACGTTGTGCATTGACGCCGAGTTCGCCCGCCAGACCACCGAGCACGGCACCACGCTCAGCATCGAGGGCGTCGGCGTGATGATCCGCGGCCACAGCGGCGTGGGCAAAAGCGAGGCCGCCCTCGCGATCATCGAGCGCGGGCACAGTCTCGTCGCCGACGATCTCACGCACATCCGCGTGCTCGATGAGCGTGAGCTCATCGCCTCCAGCCTGCCACTCAACCGCGGCTACATGGAGTGCCGCGGCATCGGCATCATCAACGTCGCCGAGATGTTCGGCGTGCGCAGCATCCGCCCCGAGGTCCGCCTCGAGATGGTCGTCACCCTCCAGGACTGGCGCCCCGATGTCGAAGAGGAGCGCACCGGGCTCGAGGAGAGTTTCTACGACGTGCTGGGGATCCGTATTCCGCACATCGAGATTCACGTCCGTCCCGGCCGCGACATCGCGCGCCTCGTCGAAGTCGCCGCTCTCGTGCAGGCACTCAAGAAGATGGGCAAGGACCCGGCCAAGGAATTCAACGAGCGCCTCATCGCGTTCATGAGTTCTCAACTACCGCCGGCCGACGCCGGCGAGGAACCGCCGTCGCCGCCCGCCCCCGGGGTCACGCTCCCCTCGGAAGATTCCGACTGAAGCACGCAGGTTGTCGGCAAACGAGCGCTCGAGGCTCGAGCACCCGACTCCCGGTTGACCCGCGTCGGCTGCTCGCGTCGCCAAGCGTCGCCGCCGGATCTCCTGCTCTCGTCGCTCGATCGCTCGACCCGCGACTCCCCTCGCCCGATCACGCCGCACTCACGGCTTGGTTTTTCCGGGCGCGCGCCGTTTGATCGCGAGGCTCCACCGCCGGCATGCTCCGCTTCGTCCTCCGCCGTCTGCTCGAATCGATTCCCGTGATGTTCCTCATCGTCACGGCGGCGTTCTTCATGGTGCGTTTCGTGCCCGGCGGGCCGTTCCTCGGCGAGAAGGCACTGCCGCCGGAAGTGCAGCACAACCTCGAGGCACACTATGGCCTCGATCAACCGCTCTGGCGCCAGTACGCGACCTACCTCGGCAACCTCTGCCCGAAACGCTTCGCGCCGCAGCGTCTCTTCGCCGACCTCGACCGCGATGACCGCTGGGATTTCGATCTCAACGCAGCCTTCGGCATCAACTTCGGTCCGTCGCTCAAATACGCCAACCGCACGGTGAACGAGATCATCGCCGGCGCACTGCCCTACTCGCTCGAACTCGGGCTCTGGTCGTTGCTCGTCGCGCTGGCGCTCGGCATCCCGCTGGGCGTGCTCGCAGCCGTGCGCCGCAACACCTGGCTCGACTACCTCTGCAGCGGCGTATCGCTTTTCGGGATCTGCGTGCCGACGTTCGTGCTCGGCCCGCTGCTGGTCCTCGCGTTCGCCGTGCACCTCCAGCGCTTCAACGCCTCCGGCTGGAACGAGCCGCTCGACCGCGTGCTGCCTTCTCTCACGCTCGGCCTCGTCTACGCGGCCTATGTCGCTCGGCTGACCCGCGGCGGCATGCTCGAGATGCTCGGCCAGGATTTCATCCGCACCGCCCGTGCGAAAGGCGCCTCCGAGACGCGCATCGTCCTGCGGCACGCGCTGCAAGGCGGCATGCTGCCGGTCGTCTCGTATCTCGGGCCGGCGGCGGCGGGCATCCTCACCGGCTCGTTCGTGATCGAGCGCATCTTCCAGATCCCCGGACTCGGCCGAGAGTTCGTGAACTCCGCCTTCAACCGCGACCACCCGCTCGTCGTCGGCACCGTCGTGCTCTACGCCGGCGCGATCGTGTTCTTCAACCTCGTGGTCGATGTCGCCCAAGTCTGGCTCAACCCGAAACTGCGTTTCGAAGATTGAGCCGCCCGCGTTCTCTCGCCTTTCGCCTCCTCGCCGATGCTCCGCCTCTCGCCCAACCCCGACCGCCTGCCGTCGCCCGCGCCGCTCGATCCGGCGACGCTCGAGCGCGGCTCGTCGCTCGGGCGCGACGCCTGGCGCCGGTTGCGGAAAAACCGGCTCGCGGTCGTCTCCGGGCTCTTCCTGATCGCGCTTCTGGTGGCCTGCACTGCGTTGCCCGGATTGCTCGGCTTGTCGTTCTCGGCGGCGGATGCGGAACAGTTTCTCCCGCCCGGCGCAGGGCATTGGTTCGGCACCGATCTCCTCGGTCGTGATGTCTTCGCGCGGGTTATGTTCGGCTGTCGGATCTCGCTCGCCGTCGCGCTCGCGGCGACAGTCGTCTCGATCACGATCGGCGTGAGCTGGGGCGCGATCGCCGGCTACGCGGGCGGCAAGCTCGACACGGCGATGATGCGCGTCGTCGACATCGTCTATTCGCTGCCGTTCACGTTGTTCGTGATCCTGCTGCTCGTGTTCACCGACAGCCTCGCGAAACGTTTCCAGCTCGGCCCGACGTGGAACCTGCTCGTGCTCTTCGTCGCGATCGGCGCCGTCGAATGGCTCACGATGGCGCGCATCGTCCGCGGTCAGGTGCAGTCGCTCAAGCGCATGGAGTTCGTCGAGGCCGCGCGCACGCTCGGGCTCGGCCACGGCCGCATCATCTTCCGCCACCTGCTGCCGAACCTCCTCGGCACCGTGATCGTCTACACCACACTCACGATCCCCGGCGTGATGCTGCTCGAGGCGTTCCTCAGTTTCCTCGGCCTCGGCGTGAAACCGCCGATGAGCTCGCTCGGCACGTTGATCTACGACGGCCAACTCGAGATCGAGACGCACCTCTGGCTGCTGCTCTGCCCCGGTGCGGTGTTTTCGCTTACGCTGCTCGCCCTGAATTTCCTGGGAGACGGCTTGCGCGACGCACTGGATGTGCGAGCCTCGGCGGACTGATGTTCGCCCGCTTCCGCCCGTACTATCGATACCTGCGCCCGGTGCGCGGCAAGTTCATCGCCGCCATCTTTTTCGGCGTGATCAGCGGCGGAGCCAGCGGCGGCGGCGTGCCGTGGATGATCAACACTGGCCTCAAGCCGCTCTTCGAGGCCACCGGCGCCGACCGCAGAAGCCTGGCGCAGATCGCCCTCGTGCTCGCGTTGATCCCCCTCGTGATCGGCATCCGCTGCATGTTCCAGGTGCTCAACCACTACCTCGTCGCGCTCTCCGGCACCGTGCTGCTCGAAGGGCTGCGGGCGGATCTCTTCAAGAAACTCCAGCGGCTCCATCTCGCGTTCTTCCAGCGCTCGCGCAGCGGCGACCTCCTCGCCCGCGGCACCTCCGATGCGCAGCAGGTGCAACAGACGATGACGACCACGGCCAACGACCTCGTCGTGCTCCCGGTCACGTTCCTCTCGGCGATCGGCTACATCGTCTGGAGCGCGTTCACCAAGCCCGGCGCCGCGATCTTCCTGCTCGGCATCGCCGTGATCCCGGTCTGCGTGCTGCCGCTCAAGGTCATCGGCAAGAACCTCTACCGCCGCGCCAAACAGGCCTTCGCCGCCAGCGGCGACGTTTCCGAGCTCCTCCGCGAGAACCTCTCCGCCGTGCGCGAGGTCCGCGCCTTCAACCTCCAGGAACGCGAGGTCTCCCGCTTCGTCGCCGGCGTGCGCGAGTTCTTCAGTCTCCAGATGAAGGTGACGAAGTACAACGCCTCGCTCTCGCCGCTCATCGAGTTCATCGCCGTCTTCGGCATCGCCGGCTCGCTCCTCCTCGCCTATCGCGCGCAGACGCCGTTCAACACCGTCTTCGCCATGGTCGCGGCGCTCTACATGGCGTACGACCCGCTGCGCAAGATGGGCAAGATCCACGGCGAGTTCACCCGCGGCGCCGCCGCCCTCGACCGCATCGAGCAGGTCATGCACGAGCCCGAGCCGATCGCCGATCCCGTCGCGCCAAAGACCCTCGGCACCGCGCGCGGCGAGATCGAGTTCCGCGGCGTCTCCTTCTCCTACGGCACCGGCGCCGACGAGACCGTGCTGCGCGACGTGTCCGTGCACATCGCGCCCGATACCGTGGTCGCGCTCGTCGGCCCGAGCGGCGCCGGCAAGAGCACCTTCGCGAATCTCGTCCCACGTTTCTTCGAGGCCACCACCGGCCAGGTGCTCGTCGACGGCGTCGATGTGCGCGACGTGCGCCTCGCCGAGCTGCGCGACAACATCGCCCTCGTCAGCCAGGACTCGTTTCTCTTCAACGACACGATCCGCAACAACCTCCTCGTCGGCCGCCCCGGCGCCACACCGGCCGAGGTCGAGCAGGCCGCGCGCGACGCCTACGCGCACGACTTCATCGTCTCCGCGCTGCCTCAGGGCTACGACACCATAGTCGGCGAACGCGGCGCCTCGCTCTCCGGCGGCCAACGCCAGCGCATCGCCCTCGCCCGCGCGTTCCTGCGCAACGCCCCGATCCTCATCCTCGACGAAGCCACCTCCGCGCTCGACAGCGAGAGCGAGGCCGCGATCCAGAAGGCCCTGCAGAAACTCGTCGTCGGCAAAACGGTGCTGATGATCGCGCACCGTTTCAGCACGCTGCGCGACGCGCACCTCGTGCTCGTCTTCGACCGCGGCCAGATCGTCGCGCGCGGCCCGCACGCCGAGGTCTACCGCACCAGCCCGCTCTACCGCGGCCTCTACGACCAGCAGCAGATCGCCTGACCGCCTCGCCCCGTAGCTGAACGGCGAAGCCGTTCAGCCCCGCAAATCTGCCTTTCCAATCTCCGGTCTGTCCGCCTTCCGGTCTCCCCTCTCCGGTCTCCCTCTGATGTCCGCACCGCACGAGTTCTCCCGCGATGTCGAGAACCTCATCGCCTCGCTCCGCGGCCTGCCCAACGACGACTCGCGCACCAAACGCCGCCGCGAGCAGCCGCTCGGCGACGCCATCGACAAGCTCCTGCGCAAGTACCACGTCGGCGTCGAGGCGCCCGACCACACGATCCGCCAGCACTGGGCCGAGATCGTCGGCGCGGCCAACGCCGCCTACAGCCACCCGGTGAAGATCGACACCAAGGGCAAGCTCCTCGTGCTCGTCTCCCACGCCGTCGTGCGCGACGAACTCCGTCTCCTTGAGACGATCCTGCTCCAACGCATCCGCCAGCTGAACGGCTGCGAGAAAGTCGTCGGCCTCACCCTCCGCGCCGGCTGAGGCGCGATCATGCGGTCGAGTGTCGAGCGGACGCTCGATCGCACAGCGCCGATGCTGTCTGCACACCGATCGTTTGGTCCTCGTCTCCCGACGCTCGGCTCTCAGCCGATGCGTTACGACTAAGGCCGATTCGCGCGGCCGCACCGTGGGCGCTCCGCTTGCGACGCCCGTGCCCCTTCCGCCGCAGGCCGTGTCGCCTCGTTTTCCCCGCCCCCCGAGTCGTTTCCGCCGGGCGAAAAGCCTTGAGCGCCCCCACTCTCCCCGCGATTTTCCCGGCCCCCGCATGAAGATCCTGATGGTCACCCCCGAGCTGGATCCGTTCGTCAAAGTCGGCGGCCTCGGCGACATGGTCGGAGCGCTCGCCAAACAGCTCGCCCGCCTCGGGCACGACGTGCGCTGCATCCTCCCCCTCTACGGCTCGGTCAAACGCCTCGGGCAATGGCACTGCCGCGAACAACCTCTCGGCGCGGATCTCGCCGGCGGTGCCGAGTTCGGCCGCGTGTGGGAAACTGTCCTCCCGGGCACCGAGGTCCCCGTCTATTTCGTCGAGCACGAGCGCTTCTTCGCCCGCCCCGAAGTCTACTCCAACAGCGCCGGCAGCTTCCCCGACAACGACAAGCGCTTCATCTTCTTCACGCGCGCCACACTAAATTTCTGTCTCCAACTCGGCTGGACGCCCGACGCCTTCCATTGCCACGACTGGACCTGCGGCTTCGTACCCGTGTGGCTCAACACCACCGACCGCGACGGCCCGCTCGGCCGCGCCGCGACGGTCTTCACGATCCACAACCTCGAGCATCAGGGCTACTGCCACCGCCACGCGCTCAGCTACGCCAAGCTCCCCGACTGGCTCTTCAGCGCCGACAACGCGGAGGCCTGCGGCGCCGTGAACCTGATGAAGGCCGGGCTCTACCACAGCACGAAGATCACCACCGTCAGCCCGACCTACGCCCGCGAGATCCAGACCGGCGAGTTCGGCTTCGGTCTCGACCACGTCCTGCGTTTCCGCGCCGGCGATCTCATCGGCATCCTCAATGGCATCGACACCGAGGCCTGGGACCCCGCCACAGACCGTCACCTGCCCGCCGCCTTCGACCTCGACAACCTCGCCGGCAAGACCGCCTGCAAGGCCGCCCTCCAGCGCGAACTCGGCCTCGACGTCGACCCGCGCAAGCCGCTCTTCGGCGTCGTCTCCCGCCTCTTCCGCCAGAAGGGCCTCGACCTCCTCTGCGAAGTGCTGCCCGCGATCGTGACGAACATGCAGGTGCAGTTCGCGATCCTTGGCACCGGCGACGCCGATCTCGAGGATGACCTCCGCCACACCGCCCTCGAGTTCCCCGGCCGCGTCGGCCTGAAACTCGCGTTCGACAACCGCCTCGCCCACCTCATCCAAGGCGGCTCCGATCTCTTCGTCATGCCCAGCCGCACGGAGCCATGCGGCCTCACCCAGCTCTACGCGATGCGCTACGGCACCTTGCCCGTCGCCCGCGCCACCGGCGGCCTCGTCGACACGATCGAACAGTATCGCGAAGGCGCCGGCGAGGGCACCGGCTTCCTCTTCGATCGCGCCGACCAGAACGCCGTCTACCACACCATCGGCTGGGCCAACGCCACCTACTACGACCGCCCCGACGAGTTCGCCCTCCTCCGCGCCAACGCCATGGCGCGCGACTTCGGCTGGGCCAACTCCGCCGGCCGCTACGCCCTCGTGTACGGCTGGGCCCGCGACGCTCGCCTCGCCAGTTTCGCCGCCGCCCGCTGAGCGGTTCAGCTGAACACAGACGAGGGCGCTCGTCATCGCCCGGTGCGCAACGCGCCACCCCTGCGCCGACTCACCGTTCGGCGCGGGCGCTGGCAACGCGGCCACAGGCTCTCCACCGGCGCCCCGGGATGTGCCATGCCTGCGGCAACACCGAGGATCCGGAGCCCGCCGCAGCCCCTCGGGTTTTCCCGCCGGCGCACTTGCGCACGCCGGTATCCGGCCTAGTCTTTCCGCGCGACACCCCAATGAAGATCCCGATTTCCGCGCTCCTGGCGCAAAAGGATCCCACGGTCCGCTGCGTTTCGACCAAGGCCTCGGCGCAAGACGCCGTCTCGATCATGACCGCGCACCGCATCGGCTGCGTCTGCGTCCTCGAGGGCGAGCGCCTCGTCGGCATCTTCACCGAACGCGATGTTCTCACTCGCGTCGTCGCCGCGGGGCTCGATCCCCGCACCACACCGGTCGTGCGCGTGATGACACCACAGCCGTTCACCATCGACCCGTCGCTGCCACTCGACCGCGCGATGGCGCTCATCTCCGAAAAACGGATGCGCCACCTGCCCGTCATCGACGACGGCCGCCTGATCGGTCTCATCTCGATCGGCGACGTCAACAAGTGGGTCGTCGAACGCCTCCAGCGCGAAGCCGACAGCCTCCGCAGCTACATCAGCGGCCAATATCCCAACTGAGCGAGCCGCCCCGCGGCGGTTTCGCCTGAAGCTTTCCCGCACCCAGCCGATCAGTAAACCCGCGCGTCGCGCGCCCGCCGCCCGCGCTCACCCCCTCCGCTCGTGAACAAGAAAAAGCTCGTCGACAGCATCGTGCACCAACTCTCCACCGAGATGGAGCTCATCGCCACGGCCGCCAAATCCGCCCACGACGAAGCGACCCACGACGAGGAGCTGCACAAGAACCAGTTCGAGACGCCAGGCCTGGAAACCTCCGTGCTCGCCGAGGGCCAGGTGAAGGTCGCCGCCGAACTGCGCGAGGCGTTCGACACCTTCCGCGAGTTGCCGGTGCACGACTTCGCCGCGGGCGAAGCGATCGCGCTCGGTGCCCTCGTCGAGACCGAGCTGGCCGGAGAGAAGAACCTCTATTTCGTCGGCCCGAAAGGGGGTGGACTCGAGGTGGAACTCGAGGGTGTCACCGTTTTCGTGATCACCCCGCATTCGCCGCTCGGCGCGAAGCTCATCGGCCGCCGCGCCGGCGACATCCTTCCCGCCCCCGCCGGCCGCCCCGGCGTGCGCATCGTCTCGGTGCTGTAGCCCGAAGCGCCCCGAAGGACCGCGCACCGGACCGCGGCGTAACTACGCTCCGGCGATGCCGGTTGGTTGGGCGAAATCGTTGGGCCCGTCGGGCAACGGTTCGCCCCGGAGCAATAGCCCGTTGTGATCGCAGCCAGTCCCTCGCGCGAGGCCCCAAGGGAGGCTCAATTGTTGTTCGCGCCCGGTTTGAGCGGCTCGATGCCGCGCCCCGCGCCGAACCGCCGGACGATGACGTTGAAGATGTCCTCCGGCGTCACCGGTTTGCTCACATAGTCGTCCATGCCGGCCGCGCGGCACAGCTCCGCATCGCCCGCGATGGCGTTGGCCGTGAGCGCGACGATCACCGGCTGGCGCTCCGGAGGGACGGTCGCCCGGATGCGACGCGTGGCCTCGAGCCCGTCGAGCTCCGGCATCTGCACGTCCATGAAAACCAGATCGTACCGCTCGTCGCACACGGCGCGCACAGCCTCGTTGCCGTTCCCCACGGCCTGCGCGCTGTAGCCGAGCCGCTCCAACAGGCGCAGCGCGACCTTCTTGTTCACCGGATTGTCCTCGGCGAGCAGCACGCGCAGCGGAATGCGCTCCGCCAACACGGGCTTCGCGGCCGGCGCGGCAACCGGCTCGCTCGCCACCGGCGCGGCGCCCGCTGCGGGTCCCGCCAATGCGGCCGCGACCCGCTCGAGCAACACCTGCCGGCGCAGCGGCTTCAACGCCACCGCGCGCACGCCCGCCACCGCCAACTCCTCCCGCGGCGCCGTCTGGCCGGTGAGGGTCAACAACAGCACCGGCACGTCCGCGCCAGGCCACGCCCCCCGCAATAGCCTCGCCGCCGCCAGCCCGTCATCGCGGCCTGGCGACGTGCGGTCGATCACCAGCAGATCGGGCGCAGCGCCACCGCCCAACGCCTGTCGCGCTGCCACACCGGAATCGAAGCACCACGGCAGATACCCTTCGGCTTCAAGCGTACGCACCAGGAAACGCTGCGCCACGGGATCATCGTCCACCACGGCGACACGCTTTCCGCCTCCCCCCGTTTTCCGTTCCTCCTCGAGCGACGCCGGCGCGGCCGGAGCCGTGATCGTGAACCGGAAAACCGTCCCCTCACCCGCCCGGCTCGTCACGCCGATCTCGCCGCCCATGAGTTCGACCAGCCGCCGGCAGATCGCCAGCCCCAGACCCGTGCCACCGAAGCGCCGCGTGGTCGAGGCGTCGACTTGGCTGAAAGGCTGGAACAACACCTCCGCGCGCTCCGCCGGGATGCCGATGCCGGTGTCGGCCACGGCGAACTCCACCTGGTCGGGCGCCGCGCCCGGCCTCACCTCCACGCCGATCCGCCCCGTCGAGGTGAACTTCACGGCGTTGCTCACCAGATTCACGAGCACCTGGCGCAGTCGCATCGCGTCGCCGGTGATCCGCTCCGCCACGCCGGGCGCCATGCAATAGGCGAGCGCGAGCCCCTTCTGCCCCGCCGCCACGGCGAACAGCTCCAGCGCCTCCTCCACGCACTCGGCCGGGGAAAACGAATACCGTTCCAGCTCCATCCGGCCCGATTCGATCTTCGAGAAATCCAGGATGTCGTTGATGATCGTCATCAGCCCGTCGCCCGAGCGCCGGATCGTCTCCACCCAGTCGCGCTGTTCCGAGCTGAGCGGCGACTCGAGCAACAGCCGCGCGAGTCCGATCACGCCGTTCATCGGCGTGCGGATCTCGTGGCTCATCGAGGCGAGGAAATCCGACTTCGCGCGCGTCGCCTCCTCGGCCTGCAGCTTCGCCTCGCGCAATGCGCGCTCCGTCTCGATCCGCGCCGTCACATCGTGCAGCACCGCGATGTACTTCTCGATCTCGCCGCGCTCGCCGGCCACCGGCCGCACCTCGCCCGCGAGATGGAAACGCCGCCCCTCGCGCGACACCGTCGCCACCTCGACGCGCGCCGGGAGCCGCCGCACGAACGCCTCGCGCAAGGCGACCGGCGGCGCGGCCTCGCCTTCCGGCGGGGGAAAAAGCTCCGACAATGCCCGCCCGAGCGCCGCGGTACGCGGGCAGCCGGTGTGGCGCACGAGGCTGTCGTTCACCCACTCGACCGTGCCGATCTCGTCGGTGATCACGACCAGGCTCTCCGTCGCGCTCGCCACGATCGCCAGCTTGCGCGCCTCCGCTTGGCTGACCCGCAGGGACTCCTCCGCCTGCCGACGCGCCGTGATGTCCTGGAAAGTTCCCGCCACGCGCCGCGCCGCGCCGTCGTTGTCGAATGCGACCGCCTTGCTGCGCTCGAGGATCCAGCGCCACTCGCCGTGCGCGTTGCGCACGCGGTACTCCGCCTCGCGAAACGCCGGCTGCGGGCCGCGCGGAAATTCCCGGCGCGCCGCCCCCGCGTCGTCGCGATGGATGAGGTTGTCCCACTCGGCCATGCGCGCGGTCTTTTCCGCCGCCTCGTAACCAAGCATCCGCCACGCGCCGCCGCTGAAATGCGCCTCGCCCGTGATCTGGTCCCAGTCGAAGGTGCCCACCTGCCCCGCCTGCAACGCCAGCCCGAGCCGTTCCTCGCTCGCCTTCAACCGCGCCTCCACCTTGCGCCGCTCGAGATCCTCCGCGACCAGCCGGCCCGCCGCCTCGTGCGCGAGCAACTCGCGGTTGCGCGCCTTCTGCGCGAGATCGACGACCAGCCCCAGCAGAGCCGCAAACACCACACCGGTCACCAGTACGACCGGAGCGAGGCCGGGCTCCGATTCGCGATACAGCGTCAGGCGGACTCGCTGTCCGTGGATGATGCCCTCCGTCTCCACCCCGGCCCGCGCCCGTTCAGCCTCCGCGAACTCGCCAAATACCGTTTCACCTTCGATCGCGACGGCGATTTCCGCGCGGCCCGCGGCCGGCAACCGCGCCAATGCGCGCTCGATCCACACCGCCGCGCGCAACTGCGCCGCAAGAAACTCGGTGGAGTCGTTGTGCCGGATCGGCACGTAGAACATCAGGCCGGGGCGCCCCGCGCTGTCGGTCGAGGAGATGAGCACTTCCCGGTCGCCCTGCGCGCTCAAACGGACGAGCGCCGCACGCCGCCGCGCCTCGCCGAGGTGGTCGAAGGGGCGAGCCGTCGCCTCGCCGTTCTCGCCCCACGCCAAGCGCGGCACGAAAGCCGCATCGAGCCACCACACGCGCTCCACTTCCGGATAATCGCGCACCAATGCCCGCGCATCGATCGCCCGCAATGCCGTCGCTTCGGCGCCGCCCGCCGCCTCGTGCGCCGCGATCCGCGCGAGCGCCTTGCTCGGTCCGTCGAGTTCCGCCACCAGCGCCGCCACGGTCGCGGCCGATTGCGCCTCGAGCGCAGCGCGCCATTGCGCCGTTTCCCGCGCGCGCAGCGCCACCGTCACGATCAACGCCGCCCCCACGCATGCCCCCATCAGCGGCACCGGCAACCAGCGCGCGGGTCCGTCCGCGACCGGCCGCTCCTCGAGCGCAGCGCCGACGAGACAACATCCGAGGACCAACAGGCCCACCGCCATCGGCCCCGAGATCGGCGTGCCAAGCCCGAGCGTCGTCGCCGCGGTGAGTGCGGTCGCGTGGCCAAGCACCGCCGCCAAACCCGCCGCGCCCACGAGCGAGCCGACACACGCCAACACCGCCACGCGCAACCGCACCGCCCGCTCGAGCGCGAGCAGGCCCAACGCCGCCCCCGCCAGCACGAAGCCCGCCGCCCCCGCCGCCGAAAGCCGGACCGGCGCCTCCCCAGCCACCACCGGACCAAGCCAGAGTGCATCGATGCCCGGCGGCAGCACCCCCGCGCGCGCCAACAACGACCACAGACCGGCAAGCGCCGGCGGCAACGCCACGAGCGCCCAGCGCCGCCCGAGCCGCGCCCGGGCGTAGAGCGCGAGCGCGAAGATCATCAGCGAGAGAGCGCCAGCCGGGGCGGCGGTACCGGCGGCTCGCCATGTCACCAACACGCGGACTCCGGTGAACCACCCGGCCAGCACGCTCCCGCCAAGGAGCAGGAGTACGACAGCGCCGGCGATCGGCAGGTTGCGCAGGAGCGGGGCGCGTTGTGTTCTGTCCGGCATCACGACGCCCGATTCTCCGGACCACGCGACGCTTCGCAAACGGTTTCCCCGCCCGGATTCCCGCGCGACCGAGGAACTGAGTTCGGAACGGACCGCGGGACTGTCCGCCCGCTCGGCGGTCCCGCGCGCCCAAGAATGGCCTCAGCGCGCATTGCGCGGCGCGAAATCGATGCCGAGGACGCAGGTGTCGTCCGTGAAGCCGCGCGTCTTGGAGCCGAAGTCGCGCACCGTCGCCAGCAACGCGTCGAGCAGCGCCGGGGTCGCGTAGCCGGCATGCTTCGCCACCGCCTCCTGCAGACGCGTGGTGCCGAACTCCTCGCCGAAGTCGTCGGCGATCTCGTAAAGGCCATCGGTGAAAACGAAGACGCGGTCGCCGGGACTGAGCGGCACCACCGCCGCAGCGTAGGCCTCGTCCGGCAGCATCCCCAGCGCCGGCCCCGAACCGTCGGCTCCGATGCGCAACGCCGTGACTTCGCCCTCGTGTCGCAAGATAAGCGGATACGGATGGCCGGCGTTGGCCAGGCGCAGCTCCCCCCGGGCGACATCGAAGACGAGGTAGGCCGCCGTCACGAACACGAGATCGCCGGAGCGCGCGAGCAGCGTCTGCAAACCACGGTTGATCTCGCTGAGGAAGCGGTCGGGTTCACCCGCGAAGGCTCGATTCTCGCGCACCAAGCCGTGGATCAGCGCCGCGACGAGCGCCGCGCGCACGCCATGCCCCATCACATCGCACAACAGCACGCCGGCTGAGGTCGGCGACACCGGCAGCACCATGAAGAAATCGCCCGCGACTGCGCTGCTGGGAATCCACCGGTGGTTGAAACGCAGCAGACTGCGCTCCGTCGGCACGCCGGCGGGCACGCTGGGATATTGGTTCGGCAAGAGCGCCTGCTGGACTTGGCGCGCCATCGTGAGATCAGCCTCGAGTTGCTCGTTCTTGCGGCGCAGCTCGGCCGTCGATTCCGCGAGCCGGTCCTCGAGCAGCCGGCGCTCGAGCGCACCGAGGATCGCCCGCCGCAGCTCCGGCAGGTGCACACCCGATTTCGCCAGATAGTCCTTCGCGCCACGCTTCATCGCCTCGACCGCCACGTGCTCGTTTCCGCTGCCGGTGAGCATGACGACCGTCGGGCGCTTCGAGGTCGGAATCCGGTTCACCTCGTCGAGCACCGCCAGCCCGTCGCCGTCCTCGAGGTGGTAGTCGAGCAGCATCAACGTCCAATCACCCGTGCGCGCGTGCTCGAGCGCCGCGGCGGCCGTGCCGACCCATTTCGGCGCGCAACGCACCCCCTCGCCGATGTTGCGCAACAAACCCTGCAACACGGTGCCGACCGTCGGGTCGTCGTCCACGATCAGAACGGGAATGGGTTCGTTGGGCATTGCGGGGTGGCTCTTGTGCACATCGGCGAAACCGCCCGCCGGTTTAGGCCCGAACGCGTTTCCCCCATCCGCACCGGCCCCGAAGCCTCCGACGCCGGGAACACACACACCCACCATTGCGATCGTCCACTCCGCAATCCCCATTCCTCATCTCGCAATCCATCCTCCGCCCATTCCCTCCTTGCCGGGGTGCACCGGCTGCGGCTGCATTCCCGCCGTGGTCGCGCCCATTCCCGACACCGATTACCGCATCAAGCTCCAGGTCTTCGAAGGCCCGCTCGATCTCCTGCTCTTCCTCATCCGCAAGAACGAGCTCGATATCTACGACATCCCGATCGAGCAGGTGACGAAGCAGTACCTCGAGGCGCTCTACGCCATGGGCGAGCTCAAGCTCGAGCTGGCGGGCGAGTTCTTCGTCATGGCCGCCACGCTCATGGAGATCAAAAGCCGGATGCTCCTCCCCAAGCATCAGCAGGCCGTCGACCCCGAGGCCGAGGAGGACGAGGAGCTCGATCCGCGTTGGGAACTCGTCCACCAGCTCATCCAGTACAAGAAGTTCAAGGACGCCGCGGCCGGCATCGCCGAGATGATCGGCACCCGCCAGGCGATGCTCGAGCGCGCGCAGGTGCAGCAGAACCTCGCCGCCAACGACCGCCCGCTCCGCCCCTCCGATCGCATCGAACTCTGGAACGCGTTCAACCAGGTCCTCCGCCGCCTCGCCGAGAAACTCGTCGTGGGCGACATCAAGGACGACAACCTCACCGTCGTCGACCAGATGGAGATGATCCTCAAGCGCATCGCCTTCGAACCGCGCTTCACGTTCTCCAGCCTGCTGCCCGGCAAGACTTCGCTGCGCAACCTCGTCGCCACCTTCATCGCTGTCCTCGAGCTCACGCGCATGCTCAAGATCCGCGTTTCGCAGGACAAACATTTCGAGGACATCACCATCGAGCGCCGCGAGCCCGAGGCTCAATCCGCCAAGGATGGCGAACTCCAATTCGGCGCCCCGCCCGCCGTCGCCGCCACGGAAGCCGCCGTGCCGGCGATCGCCGAGAACACGCCCGCGCCCGCCTCGCCACTCCCCGCCGCAGCGCTCGCGGCTGCCGAGCCTGAGGCGGTCGCCCCCGCCGCCACGCCCGAGCCGCTGTCCACCGTTGAACCGGCGACGCGCGACGCGACCATCGGCAGCGTTTCCGCTGCTCCCTCCGAGTCCGCGGAACCACCGGCCGCGCCCGCCGCTTCCTCGCCTGCCCCACTTGCCAACCCGCCCGCTCCCGGCAGCCTGCCCGCGTGAAAAACCGGAAGCCCGACCACGCCCACCTCCTCGGCGTAGGCCTCGACAATCACGACGGCCACAAGCGCATCACTCGCAGCGAGCAATTCACTCTCGTCGGCGGCTCGCAGGAGACGCATGAGCGCATGACCGAGACCGTCGTGAAAACCTTCGAGGACCTGAAGCAGCGCGGCAAGGACCTCCGCGAAGTCGAGCCGAAGGAACTCTCCGACATCCTCCGCAAACACACCCCGCGCGAGTAAGGGGGGTGGCGTGCAGCCGCGCCGGCCTCACTGGAGATTCGGATGCGCCGGCACGTGGTGCGTCTTCCCACAACTCCGGCAATCCGCCGTCTGGAACGCCAGCGGCAGCGGCACGCCCACGATGAGCATCGCCGCGCCCGCCGGCCCAAGCACACGCACCTCGACATCGCGCGAACCGCAATGCGGGCAGACCAGCAGGCCTTCCTCGACGGGCGGCTCGCGCAGGATCGCTAGCGCGTCGGCCACGTCGGCCTCCGCCACCGCGAGTTTCACGCCGCCGATCACCGGACTGTAGAACCAGTACGTGGCGACGGTCGCCTCGTCGCGCAGCTCCACCTCGATCCCCGCGCTCTGCAGACGCGCGGCGGCCAACGTGGCGAGTTCGAGCACGGGAAACGCAGCGATGATCTCCATCGGATGAGTGGTTGCGTCGACCTTCGCGTCAGTGGCGCGCTTGGCAAGCGTCGCGGCGTTCACTTGTCGCCGAGCACCTCGCGCAGCACGCGGCCGAACTCGGCGAACTCATATGGTTTCGCCACCCGCCCGCGGAAACCATAGTCGCGGTAGTTCGCCAGCACCGGGTCGCTCGAGTACCCGCTCGACACGATCGCGCGGACCTGCGGATCCACGGCGCGGATGCGCTCGAGAGCCTCGAGACCGCCCATGCCGCCGGGAATCGTGAGGTCCATCACGACCACGTCGAAAGCCCGGCCCGCGGCGAGTTCGCCGCTATAGCGTTCCACCGCGGCAGCACCGTCGGCCACGACCTCTACCTCGCACCCAAGCCGGCGCAGCAACGTCGTCGCGAACTGCCGGATCGGCGCCTCGTCGTCCATGAAGAGCACGCGTGCCCGCAGCGCGCCGGCCGCCGCCGGCATGACCGTTTCCGCCGCGGGCGTGCTGTGCTCGGCCGCCGGCAGGTGCACGATGAACGTCGAGCCGCGCCCGAGCGTCGACTCCACCGCCACGTGGCCCTTGTGCTTGCGCACGATCGAGTAGACGGTCGCCAACCCGAGGCCGCTGCCGGTCTGCTTCGTCGTGAAGTACGGTTCGAAGACGCGGGCGAGGTGCTCCGGCCTGATCCCGGAACCCGTATCCGAGACGGCGATCTGCAGGTAGGCCCCGGGCGCGAGCGGCGGCAGTTCGCCGGCCTCGATGCGCCGGTTGCGCCCGACGATCCGCACCGTGCCGCCCGCCGGCATCGCCTGCACGGCGTTGATCACCAGATTCTGCACCACGCGGCCGATCTGCGCCTTGTCCACATCCGCCGGCCATAGGTCCGGCGCGAGGTCGAACTCCGCCTTCACCTTCGCGCCGTGCAAGGCGAAGCGCGTCGCCTCCGTCAGGATCTCCGGCAGCCGCACCGCCGCGCGCACGGGATCGCCGCCGCGAGCGAACGTGAGCAGCTGCTGCGTGAGGTCCCGCGCGCGCAACGCCGCGCGCTCCGCGTCCCGCAGCGTGCAGCCAAGCTCGCTCTCCGCCTCCACGTCGAGCAGGCCGAGCGCGAGGTTTCCCAGCACCGCGGTGAGGATGTTGTTGAAGTCGTGTGCGATCCCACCGGCGAGCAGCCCAACGGATTCCAGCTTCGACGCGCGTCCCAGTTCCTGCTCGAGCCGCTCGCGCTCGGTCACGTCGCGGAGCACCAGCACGGCGCCCGTCACGGAGCTGTCCGCCGCGTGGATCGGCGCGCAACACCCCTCGACGAAACGGCGTTCGCCGTCGCGCAGCAGCAACTCGGCGTGCGAGGGCAGCTCGATCACGGTGTCGCCGCGCAATACCGCCGCGAGCGGCACCGGTGCCTCCTGAGCGCCCTCGCCCGTGCGCAGTCTGCAGATCTCGTCGAGCGCTCGCCCCACCGCCTCCTCGGCGGGCCACTTCGTGAGTGCGGCTGCCGCCGGGTTGATGAACTGCACGCGGCCGGTCAGGTCCGTCGTCACCACGCCCTCGGCCATCGCGCGCAACGTCACCGCGAGTCGCTCCTTCTCGGCCGCGAGCTCGGCCTCCGCGCGCTTCTGGTTGGAGACATCGACGATCACGCCGACGAGTTCGAACCGGTTGTACGCCGTGCGTCGGATCGAGACGCGTTCGAGCAACCAATACGGACGGCCCTCCACGACCGCCCGGAACTCCTGCTCGTACCCCGGCGCGCCGGAGCGCAACGCCGCGGCGCTGCGGCGGTTCATCTCGGGGTACTCCACGACCCCGGCCCGATCCCAATTGAGCGCCGTGCGCGGATCCGGTTCCTCGGGACCGAACAACTTGTGGTACAGCCCGGAGCTCGGCACGTACACCAGCCAGACGAACTCCCCGCCCGGATGCTCCTCGACCTCGGCGCGCCAGAGCAGGCAGTCGACGACGCTGAAGATGCGCTCGAGCTGGCGCTCGTGTTCGCGTTTCGCCTCCTCCGCCGCATGCCGCGGCGTGGCGTCGGTGACGACACCGACGAGGTTCCACTCGCCCTTCCCGACCGGTTCGATGGCGACCTGCTCGTGGAGCCAGCGCCGTTTGCCGTCGGCAGCGAGCGCGCGGAACTCCTGCGTGTATCCCGCCTGTCCGCCGAGGATCGCCCTCGTCGCGGCGTTGTCGATCTGGCGGTCCGTCGCCGCGTCGACGACACGTTCCCAGCGGAAGAACGTGGGGTCGGAAGGATCCTCGCCAAAGATCTCGCGGTACAGCCCCGAGGGCGGCACGAACATCGTCCAGTGCAGCGCGCCGCCGGCGGCGTCGATCACGCGAGCCTGCCACAGCATGCAGTCCACCGCCCGCAGGATGCTCGCGAGCTGCGTCTGGTGCGAACGCTGCGCCTCCTCGGCCTCGCGGCGCGCCGAGATGTCGACCACCACGCCCGCCAGGCGCCACGCATCCGCACCGATCGGGGTGATTGTAACCTGTTCGTGGAGCCAGAGCACCCGCCGCGGCAGCAGCACGCGGAAATCCTGGGTGTAGCCGCCGGCGCCGCCGAGCACCGCCGCCGTGGCGCGCGCGTCCATTTCGTCGTTCTCGGGCACGGTCACGCGACGCCAATCCAGCCGGCAGGGCGTGCCCGCCGGCGGATCGCCGAAAAGCTGCTGGTACAACACCGAACGCGAGGTCACAGCATCCCAGAGGAACGTGCCGTCCACCAGGCGCCGCACCTCGCCCCGCCACAGCAGGCAGTTCGCGGCCGAGAGCAACTGCTGGAGCTGCGCCTCCTCCTCGCGCCGGCGCTCCTCGGCCTGCCGTTGCTGGGTCACGTCGACGACGATGCCCGTCAGCGCCCACTCGTCGGCGCCGACCGGGCGGATTGTCACCTGTTCGCGCAGCCAGATGTCGCCCTGCGGCCGCGGGACGTGGAACTGTTGCTCGTATCCGGGCCGGCCTTCGAGGAGCGCCGCCCGGGCGTTCGCGTCGATGGTCTCGAGCTCCGGCACGCCCGCTTCCGCCCAGCGCAACTGCGGCTGGTCGCCGGGCTCTTCGCCGAACAACGACCGGTACAACTCCGAACGCGGCACGAACAACTCCCACGCCAACTCGCCTGTCGCCCGCCGGCGCACGCGGGCCTGCCAGAGCAGCGCGTGCATCTCCGCGGCGAGGCGCTCGAGCCGTTGTTCGCTCTGGCGGCGCGCCTCGTCCGCCTCGTGCCGGGCGGTCGTGTCGGAGACCACCGCCGTGAGGCGCCACCGCTCCACGCCCAACGCTTCGATCGCGACCGTCTCGTGCAGCCAGAAGGTGCGGCCGTCCACCTGCACGCGAAAGTCCCGTTCGTAACCAGTTTCTCCGGCCAAGATCGCTTCCGCGGCCCGACGGTCCATCTCCCCGCGTTCGGACTCGTCCAGTCCCGGCCAGAGTGTTTCGCCCGGGACAAGACGCCGCTCGCCGAGCAACCGCCGGTGCAGTCGCGACGGCTGCACGAAGGTGAAGTCCCACTCGAGCCCGGCGCGACCGCGACGGACCTCCGCCTCCCAGACCATGCTGTCGGTCTTCTCCAACACCCGCCGCCAATGCCGGTCGGCGGCCGTCTCGCGTCGACGCCGTTTCCATCCGCTCCAGCCCGCCAACGCCAGCCCGGCGAGCCCGACCCCGAGGGCGAGCCAACCCCATGGCGGCAGGTGGACCAACTCGGCCGTCGGAGCCAAGGCGAAGCCCGGCCAGACCGCCGCAGCGCCGGCTTCCATCGCCCGCCGCCGGAGGGTGCATGAGGGGATGAACATCGCGCCGGAGGCAGCAGCAACGAACGCCCGACCAGCAGCACTGTCGAGCGGCAAAGCCCCCGGAAAACTCCCGAGCGAGCACATCGGTGGAGGAGTCCCCTCAGGGCGACACGCCGGCCACCGCCCCCGGGAGCCCCCGCAGAATTCCATTGCTATTTCCCGCCGTTCCTCCCTTCTGGCGCCACTTCGTTAGAGATACGTTAGAAGACAGAACATGGTGGATCGTCGCTTGGAGCTCAGCTTCAGAGATGATTCGAAACCCGAGGACCGGGAACAGGCTGCCTAAGCAACGGGGATCGACGAAAGAAATTCAAAATGAGCAACTCCAAGCTGTACGTTGGCAACATGGCCTTCGCCACCACCGAGTCCGATCTGCGCGAGGCCTTCGGCCAGTTCGGCACCGTCAGCGACGTCTACGTCGCCATGGACAAATTCACCGGCCGCGCCCGCGGTTTCGCTTTCGTGACCATGAGCACGCCTGAAGAGGCGAAGCTCGCGATCGAGAAGATGCACGGCCAGAGCCTCGGCGGCCGCGCCCTCACCGTGAACGAAGCCCGCCCGAAGGAAGAAGGCGCCGGCCGTTCGTTCGGCGGTGGCGGCGGCGGCGAGCGCCGTGGCGGTTTCGGCGGCGGCGGCCGTGGCGGCTTCGGCGGCGAGCGCCGTGGCGGCTTCGGCGGCGGCGACCGTGGCGAGCGTCGCTACTAAGCCCACCGGTCTTCACGACCAACCTTTCAAGGCGGACCGCTACGGCGGCCCGCCTTTTTCGTGTCCGCCTTCCGGCGCCGGCCGGATTCGCCTGCCCTCAACCCAGCAAGGCCTCCCGCAGCGCGCGCATCTTGAGTTCGGTCTCGGCGCGCTCGGCCGACGGATCGGAGCCTTCGACGATGCCGGCGCCGGCGTAGAGCCGAGCGGCGTCGCCCCGCATCAGGGCCGAGCGGATACCAACCAGAAACTCGCCATCGCCACGGTGGTTCACCCAGCCGAGCGCTCCGGCGTACAGCCCACGGTCGAACGGCTCGAGTTCCCGCAGATGCGCCACCGCCGCCTCGCGAGGCGACCCGCCCACGGCAGGCGTCGGGTGCAGCTCGCCGAGAATCCGCAACAAATCGGCACCGGGCACGAGCGCGGCCTCGACCGGCGTGCAGAGGTGCTGCACGTTGGGCAACTGTCGCACCCGCGGCTTCCCCGGCGCCACGGCCGTCACGCCCACGTTCGTCAGGCGCCGCATGATCGACTCGAGCACCAGCCCCTGCTCTCGCACGTCCTTCGCGCTGTGCAGAAGCTGGCGCGCGAGCGCGGCGTCCTCCGCAGCGGTGCGGCCGCGCGGCGCGGAGCCGGCGAGCGCCTCGGTGCGCAGGTGTCCTTCTGCGGCGGCGACGAGACGCTCGGGTGACGCGCCGATGAAACTCGCGCCGGCCCCGTTGCCGGCCGAGAAGGCGTAGCAGTCGGGGAAACGTCCGCGCAGGACGTTCAGCGCGCGCAACGGATGGAAGCGCCGCGTCGCCCGCAGGTCGCGCGCGCGGGCGAGCACGATCTTGCGATAGCGCCCCGCGCGGATCGCGGCCACGCCGGCGGCCACGTTGGCGGCGTAGCCGTCTTCCGGGCCGACCTCGCGCTCCTCGGCAATCGTGCCCTCCAGCGCGTCGGTGAATGACGGCGACGCATAGTCGAACGCACCGAATTTCGCGTGCGCGCGCCAGATGCGCTCCGCGGCGACGCTCACGTCGTCGCCTGGTCCGATCACGGTGTTTGCCACCGCCACCGAGCATTCGCCGCTGCGCGCGACCTGCCACCGCGGCACGAAGACCCGACCGGCGGGAAACGGCGCATCGGGGGCGGCCTCGTCGGCGAAACCGAATGTGGAGAAAAACAGCGGCCCCCCGAACGGCACCTGCACCGCGCCCACGGCGACAGTGCGGGCCAGCGTCTCGCGTACGAACTCCGCCGCCGCCGCGAAGCGACCGGAGCCCGCACAGTCGAGCGAGACCACCGCCTCTGCGCCCGCCAACGCAAGATCCGCCGCCGGCCGCTCGACGTAGAAATGCAGCTCCCCGGGCTCGAAGATCGATTCCAGCACCGCGAGCGGATCGAGTCGCTCGGCCTCGATCGAGATGCTCACAAGACGGGGCTGACCGTCCCCTTCCGCCTGAGCGCGCACGCCCGACAAAAACGTCGTGAGCGCTTCGAGCGACCGATTGGCGAGCGGATCGAGCGGGAGAATCTTCATTGGTGACGAGTGCCTACGCGGCGGAACGCCAGCGGAGTCCGTAGTGAAACGTTTGGCAACACATTGGCCAGCTCGGCGCTTTCGCCGAACCCATCGAGCAGAAGCCCCCTCGTGCGGGCCCGGCACATTGTCGGCCGCTACGCCTGCGGCAGTCCGGTATTGGGAGCGATGGCGGCGCTCTGCGGATAACCGGTCTGCCGGAGCGCCTCAAATGTCGCGATGCCGGCCGCGGTCGAGAGATTGAGCGAGCGCAGATCGGTGTTGGCGTGCGGGATCGTGATCCGTTGCCCCGGGCCGATCTCGTCGTGCAACCATTCCGGCGCGCCGGAGCCCTCGTTGCCGAAGACGAGCCCGTCGCCGTCTGCGTAACGGACATCCCAGAACGACTGCGCGCCCTTCGTCGTGAGCAGCCAGAGTCGCCGCGGCCGCACCGGACTCGTCTGAAACTCGGCCCAGTTGCGATGGTGGTGCAGGTCGAGCGAGTACCAGTAATCCATCCCCGCGCGCCGCAGATGGCGGTCGGTGATTGTGAACCCGAGCGGATGGATCAGGTGCAACCGGCAGCGCGTGATCGCGCACATCCGGCCGACATTGCCGGTGTTCTGCGGAATCTCCGGCTGGAAAAGGACGATGTGAATCATGTGTCAAAACCCGAACGGCCTCTGAAATAGCGGGGTAAAATAGTTTGTAAGCACTTCGTTACGAGGCTAGCAAAGCGCGACTTCACCGTTCCGTGACCCCCACCGAAAACTCCGCCCCGGCCAAGAAGGTACTCATCGTCGATGACGAGAAGTCGTTCACGGAACTGCTCGCCCAGATCCTGAACGACAACATGACCTGCGCGGTGGAGTCCTACAATCGCCCGGCGGACGCCCTGAAGGCCATCCAGGCGGGGCAGGTCGCGGTGCTTGTGACTGATTATTACATGCCGGTGATGAACGGCATCGAGCTGATCCGGAACCTGCAACAGGCGCAGCCCAGCGTGCCGGCGATCCTGATCACCGGACACAGTTTGAAATTCGGCGAAGAAGAGATGCGGCGGCTGCCGGCGTTGAAGGCCGTCCTCGCGAAGCCCTTCGGTTGGCGCAAGCTCGCCGATCTCCTGATCCAGCACTGGCCGGACGAGCATCCGCCCAAGATCAAAGACCTCGCCTGAGTCCTCGCAACGCCGCGGTCCTCGGCGGAGTGAAGGATGGCTCCGGAGTCTTCCGGCGACGCATCTTCCGGCGTGAAGTTGCGCCACCGCGCCGAGCCGCCATCCTGCGCCAGCATGTCGCTCCGCCACTTTGCCGTCTGCGTCGCGTTCAGCTTGGCCGCGTTTCTCCCGTCCGGTTGCGGCAAACGGGAAACGCTCGCGGAGGCTGGCCGGCGCACGGGCACACTGCACCTCGCGCTCGGCTCGGAACCCGGCGAACTCGATCCACAGCGCCAGATCAACATCGACCAGATGAACGTCTCGCTGGCGTTGTTCGAAGGCCTCACGGCCCTCGACGAGCGCACTTCACTGCCTGTCGCCGGCGCGGCCGAGAGTTGGACGACCTCCGCCGATGGTCTCATCTGGACATTCCACCTCCGGCCCGGGCTCCGCTGGTCCGACGGCGCGCCGCTCACCGCCGAAGATTTCGAGTGGTCGCTCCGTCGCGCGCTCTCCCCAGCGCTAGCCTCCGAATACGCATACGTGCTGTACCCGATTCGCGGTGCCGAGGCGTTCAACTCCGGCCGACCCGCCGAGACCGATGCACTCGGCGTCCGCGCCGTCGATGCCCGCACGCTCGAGCTCACGCTCGCACACCCCACGCCGCTGCTTCCCGCCATCCTCGCGCTGCCGGTCGCGTTTCCCGTGCCGCGCCAAGCGCTCGCCGCCGCAGCGCAATCGGGCGACGAACGCCGCTGGACCCGCCCGCAGTTCCTCGTCGGCAACGGTCCGTTCAAACTCGTCGAGTGGTCGCCCAACCACCAGCTCGTCGCCGAGCGCAACGTCCAATTCCACGAACCGGCGAGACTCAACCGTCTCGTGTTCCACCCGTACGAGCAGGCCGCGGCGCAGGAAGCGGCCTTTCGCGCCGGCCAACTGCACATCACCTCCGAGCTGCCGGCCACCCGCCTCGCCCACTACCGTGCCGAGTCGCCCGCCGCGCTGCGCACCGAACCCGTCGTTGAATCGAATTTTCTCCGCTTCAACACCACACGCCCTCCCTTCGACGATCCCCGCGTGCGCCGCGCCTTTGCGCTCGCGGTCGATCGTCAAAGCCTCGTCGAGCGCGTGGCTCGCGGCGGCCAAGCGCCGGGCGCCGCGCTCTGCCCCGCGAGCCTGCCCGGCTACACGCCGCCACCAGGATTCGGACACAGCCCGACCGAGGCGAAGGCGTTGCTCGCGGCCGCGGGGTTTCCCGAGGGACGAGGCTTCCCGGCGGTCGAGGCGATCACATTCAACACCGACCTCAACCTCAAGGTGCTCGAGGCATTGCAGCAACGTTGGCAGGACGAGCTCGGCGTGACCGTCGCGCTCGCGCCCAAGGAGAAGAACGTCTGGATCGCCGACGAGCGCCGGCTCGCGTACCAGATCTCGCTCGCGCGCTGGATCGCCGACTACGCGGATCCGATCGCCTTTCTCGAACTCTTCCTCGCGGCCAGCGGCAACAACGCCACCGGCTGGGGCGATGCCGAATACGATCGCCTCGTGCAATCCGCCGCCGCCGAGGCCGACGCGGCGCGTCGCAATGCGCGCTTCCGCAGCGCGGAGCAACGTCTCCTCGACGCCACGCCCGTCGCCCCGCTCTACCACGGCACACGCAGCTATCTCGCCGATCCGGCGGTGCGGGGTTGGGAACCGGCCCTGCTCGGCTTCCGCCGCTACCAGCACGTCTCGTTCGAGTGAGCCGGCAACACGCCTTGGCCCGCCGCGCGCCGGCTCAGCGCCGCGCGCGCATCACGCGGGCGATATCGCGATCGTTCTCGCGCTTCTTGATGTCGTCGCGTTTGTCGTACTGCTTCTTGCCGGTCGCGAGGCCGATCTCGACCTTCACCAGCGCCTCTTTGAAATAGAGCCGCAGCGCCACGAGCGCCTTGCCAGTAGTCTCGAGTTCCTGCGCGATCTTGCGGAGCTGGTTGCGGTGGAGGAGCAGCTTCCGCGCGCGACGCGGGTCGCACTTCACGTACCCGCTGAACTCGTATTCCTCGACGTGCAGGCCATAGAGCCAAGCCTCGCCCCGCTCGATGCGCGCGAACGCGTCGGCCAACTGCGCCCGACCGGCGCGGATCGATTTCACCTCGGCACCGCGCAAGGCGATACCCGCCTCGAAGCGCTCGTCGATGAAGTAGTCGCGCAACGCCTTCGGGTTGCGGACCTCGGTGTAGCGTTGCTCTTTTTTGGCTGCGGCCACGGCGAAAAGGCGCCCGCGGAACTCAGGGCGAAGCGGACCTCACGCCCGCCACCGCCGCGCGACCGCCGGCGAAATCACTCGGCGAACTCGTAGTGGATCTTCCCTTCGATGATCTCGCGCAGGGCGATGTCCTCGAGGTTGAGCTTCTCCAACGACTCCACGAGCGGACGGCTGCCGCGGCGCAGTTGTTTCACGCGGCGCGAAACCACGTTGATGAGCAGGTTCGCGTCGATGATGACTTTTTGCGCTTCTTTAAGGTATTCGTCTCTCACGGAGTCCTCCTTGGAAAAATGAAGTGGTACACAAGGCGGCCCGCCTCCCGCACGGTCAAGAGTGAAGTTCGCACCGTCGCGCGAGGAAAGCCGACCGCGACTTGCCGCCGCCCGTCTTCCACGCACGATGCCGGCCATGTGGATCGCTTGGACAACCCTCGACTCGGGCGAAGCCGCGGAGCGCCTCGCCCGCTCGGTGATGGAACACCGCCTCGCCGCCTGCGTGCAGATCGACGGGCCGGTCACCGCCTTCTACTGGTGGCAGGGTAAGCTCGAACGAGCCCAGGAATGGCGCCTGATGTTCAAATGCACCCCCGAGCAACTGCCGCTGCTCGAGTCCCGCGTTCTGGCCGAGCATCCGTACGAGACGCCCGAGTGGATCGCAGCCCGCGCCGAACATGTGGGGGAAAAATACTTGAACTGGGCATTCGAGAGCCCTTCACTCGCCGACTTTTCCAACGAAACCAACGCCTAACCGCAGTCCGGACCATGTCCCAGCACAACAGCTTCCGCTCCGCCGCCACCACCGGCGCCAAACGCAATGTTCTCAAGCGCTTCGAGCGCGTCGAGCTCCTGAAGAAACGCGGCCAGTGGAAAGAGGGCGAACGCGTGATGGGTCTGCGCAAGACCAAGCCCGACGTCTGAGCCGCCCAGCTCCATTTTCGGCCCGCCGGCAACGACGGGCCTTTTTCATGTCCGTGCTTCACCTGCCATGCTCGACCTGATCCGAAAGCTCATCGACTTCGTCCTGCACATCGACGTCCACCTGCGAGAGATCGTCGCCAACTACGGGCTGTGGACCTACGCGGTGCTCTTCGTGATCATCTTCGCCGAGACAGGGCTGGTCGTCACGCCGTTCCTCCCCGGAGATTCGCTGCTGTTCGCAGCCGGTGCCCTCTGCGCCCCCGCGGAAAGCCAGCTGAACATCCACCTCGTCGCGTTCCTCCTGTTTGTGGCCGCCGTGCTCGGCGACACGCTCAACTACTGGATCGGTTTCCGGATCGGTCCGAAGGTCTTCAAACGCGAGGATTCGTTTTTCCTCCGCAAGAAACACCTCGATCAGGCCCACGCCTTCTTCGAGAAGTATGGCGGGCGGGCCGTGATCCTCGCGCGCTTCGTTCCCTTCGTGCGCACGTTCGTGCCGTTTGTCGCCGGCGTCGGCAGCATGACCTATCGCCGCTTCATCGCCTACAACATCATCGGCGGTTTTGCGTGGATCTATTTCTTCACGTACGCCGGCTACCTCTTCGGCACCCGCCCGTTCGTGCAGAAGAACTTCAAGCTCGTGATCGTCGCGATCATCGTGCTCTCCCTCGTGCCCATCGTGGTCGAGTTTATCCGCGCGCGCCGCGCCAACGCGACCGCGCCGCAAGCTGCTGAATAGCGCGCTGCTGCGTTCGCGAGAACGGATTGCCCGCAAAATTCGGACACAACAAGAAGCCCCGCCGAATGCGGTGATTCACGGACGTCCGTTGCGGAGCCAACTACCTGCGCCGGCCGTGTCGCCGGACAGGTGGCTGATCAGCTCAAGCAGCGGCGAGCGCTTCAAGGTGTTCGCAGAAGACGGCCTCTCCCGCAGACACGCGGGCGAGAAGCTCGTCGGCAAGCGCTTCGGTGAGGTGATCCCAGAAGAGAGAAGCGAGAGAGTTCATAGTCGGTGCCGCATAAATAAAGGGCGTCCGCAACAAACGCGAGGAGCCCCCGCTACTTTCTCGCGAAAAACCCGCTAGTTTCGCACCCGGACAGTGCGACTCCCCCGCCCGCAGCCCAACGGGCGCGCGCCTCTTTCGTCTGCTCGTGAGGCACCGCTCGCACGCCGGCGGCGTGTCCGCGTTTTCCCAGCGACACGGTTCTCGACAACGCCAGCGGCCGACGGCATTCCCCGGACTGCTCGGCGCAGTTGCTGCTGAGCCTACCCCGCACCATCTCGCATGAGCCCGTCCCCCAGTACCGCCCAAAAACCGCCAGCCGTCCGCGACGATCGTTTTCCCGCCGGCATTCCGTTCATCGTCGGCAACGAAGCCGCCGAACGCTTCAGCTACTACGGGATGCGGCAGATCCTCTACATCTACCTCGTGGGATTGTTCACCGGCTTCTTGGCTGAAAACGCTGTGCCCGCAGCCGAGCTCTCCGAGGCCAAGGTCCGCGCCACGCAGGCCGTCCACGTATTCATGGCCGGGGTGTATCTCTTCCCGATGATCGGCGCGATCCTTGCAGATCGCCTGCTGGGAAAATACCGCGTCATCTTCTGGGTCTCGCTGATCTATGTCGCTGGTCACGCCGCCCTCGCTTTCGCCGGCCGCTTCGGCGTACTCGGGCAGCTCAGCGCCGCCGAGTCGGCCATGTTTCTCGGGCTGACACTGATCGCCGTCGGTTCCGGCGGCATCAAGCCGTGTGTGTCGGCCAACGTCGGCGACCAGTTCACCGCCGCCAACGGCCACCTCGTGCCGAAGATTTTCCAGATCTTCTACTTCACGATCAACTTCGGCTCCTTCTTCGCGAGCGTTCTCACACCCGTCCTTTACAAGCAGTTCGGCCCGGAGGTCGCGTTCGGCGTGCCGGGCGTGTTGATGGCCGTCGCCGCGTTCGTCTTCTGGCTCGGCCGGCACCGCTTCATCCGTGTCCCCCCGAAACCCGGCGGCCTCCTTGGCCGCATCGATTTCGCCGCTTCGTCGCTGATGGCCGCGCCGCTGCTCCTCGGCATCTATGTCGCGGTCGAGAAGTCGGAGGCGATCGTTCACGCGGTCATGGAAGACGGCGCCGCCGCGCTCGTTCCCGCACTCGCCGATACCGCGGTCACGTATTGGTATCTGGGTATCGCCGGCGTGCTCGCGCTCCTCGCCGGACTGATCCTTGCCCGCAAACGCCAGGCCATGCAGGAGGACAGCGGTTTCCTCGCCGTCATCCTCTACTGCTGGCGTCATCGCCGTGAACGTGTGGCCGGCGAGAGCTTCTGGGAACCGGCCCGCCGCCACTTCGGCGACGAAGCCGCCGAGGGCCCTCCGGCCGTGCTGCGCATCCTCTTCGTGTTCTCGATGGTGAGCGTGTTCTGGGCGCTCTTCGATCAGCACTCCTCCACCTGGGTCGAGCAGGCGAAGGCGATGAACCTCCGACTCGTGCTCCCCTCCGCGATTTGGTATGGCTGGGTGGTGCCCGGTACCATCGCCGGTGCCGTCGTCGGCGCACTCTGGCTCTTCCTCTGGGTGTCCAACATTCGAATTCCCCGCGCCATACCGGTCGCGGTCGTCGGCATGATCGCGCTTTGGGGTGTGTTCATGGGCGTCCATCATCTGCGCCAGCCCTCCTGGACCACGCTCGACCTTCTCCCGGCCCAGATTTCCGCGCTCAATCCGTTGCTCGTCATGATCATCATCCCGCTGTTGAGCATCGGGGTCTACCGGCCGCTTGAGCGCCGCGGCCGGCCCCTGCGTCCGCTGCTACGCATGACCATCGGCATGGTGCTCGCGGCGTTGTCGTTCGTCTCCGTCGCCCTGCTGCAAGCACGCATCGATGCCGCCGGCCCGGGGCAGATCCATGTGCTCTGGCAGATCATCCCCTACCTGATCATCACCACCTCCGAGGTCCTCGTCTCGATCACGGGCCTCGAGTTCGCCTACACACAGGCGCCGCGCGCGATGAAGTCCACGATCATGGGCTTCTGGCTGCTTGCGGTGACGATGGGCAACATCCTCGTCGCTTTCCTCGCCCCGCTCCAGACGCTCTCACTCACTACGTTCTTCTGGACCTTTGCCGGCCTGATGGGTGTGGCAGCCTTGATCTTCGCGGTGATCGCGTCGTTCTACCGCGGCAAGAGCTACCTGCAGCCGGCCGAGTAGCGCCCCGATCGCCGGATGCGGCGGCCGAGGCGAACAACAGAACCACTTCGCGCCCCAACCGGTGCTCGCGACTCAATACCGGAAACCATGAAGATCACGTACTACCTCGAGATCATCTCCTCCTGGTGCCACTGGGCCGAACCGGCATGGACCGAGCTCAAACGACGCTATGCCGGCCGTGTGCAGTTCGACTGGAAGGTCGCGTTGATGCGTCCGCAGGATTTCCCGATCTCGGTCGAGCAGGCGGACTGGTTCTACCGGCGCAGCGGCAGCATCGTCCGCTCGCCTTACAAGCTCAACAGCGGCTGGTTCGAGTCACCGGGGTTCGACTACGCCGCACCCAATCTCGTCGCCGAGGCCGCCCGCTCGCTCGGTTGCACCGACGATACGGTGCGCCTCGCGCTCAACCGCGCCGCAGTCCGCGAGGGCCGCAAACTCGGCCGGCTCGACGAAGCGATCGCTGTCGCCGCGCAGTCTGGCGGACTCGACCCCGCCCAACTCCGCACCCGCGCCACCTCCGCGGAGGTGCGAGCAGCGGTTGATGCTTCGACCGCGGAGTTCCACGCGCTGCAGATCACACAACGCCCCGCCTTTGTGCTCGACGACCCGATCGGGGATCGCGCGGTTTTTAGCGGCCTCGTCCGGGTCGAACCGCTCGCCGCCGCGATCGACGCCATGCTCGCCGACACCGCCGCATACGCTTCGCACCGCGTCCATTTCGGTGACCCGCCGGCGCGCTGAGCATCGCGGTACGTCCGTCCGACGCGCACCGGGCCCGATCGGCGCACCCGCTGCCCCGCCCACGCCTTCGGCGTTGTGCTCGCCGCCCGCACGCACATCCTCGCGACAAACCCACGTAACCTTCACCACGCAACGTTCCCCCTCCATGAAGCACGTCCTCCGCATCATCCCCGCCCTCGCCCTCCTCACCGTCGCCTCCCTCCGCGCCGACGATGTGACCGACAGTCTCGACGCCGCCAAGGAGGCCTACGACGCCGGCAACTACTCCCAGGCCATCACGTCGCTCGATGCCGCCAACCAGTTTATCCGGCAGAAGAAGGCCGAGCTCGTCGCAAAGCTTCTCCCCGATGCCCCGAAGGGCTGGGAAGCCTCCGAGGCGCAGACCGAGGCGGCGGCTTCCTCGATGCTCGGCGGCGGCGTCACAGCCACCCGCAACTACAACCGCGGCGAGTCCAGCGTGACGATGAAGATCCAGTCGGACTCCGCCGTGATGCAGTACGCGATGATGTTCAGCAACCCGATGATGCTCGCCGCCAGCGGCGCGAAACTCGAGACCATCCAAGGCCAGTCGGTCAGCGTCGCCTTCGAAAAAGGCGGCAACAGCGGCAGCATCAAAGCCGTCGTCGACAACCGCTATTATGTCGAGATCGAGGGCAACAGCGTCACCGCCGACGATCTCCGCACCTTCGCCAAGGCCTTCGATTTCGCGAAGCTCGCCGCGATGAAGTGAACAGGGCGCCTCTGCGCAATGACTCTCCGCCCGGCCGCCCTGGCCGGGCTTTTTTGTGCCCGCGATTTGGCGACCGCTTCGCGCCCGCAGCCCGAGCCGCACAACCGACTTTACCGCGCGCTCAGCCCGCGCCCGCCAGCCAGCGCCGGAACTCGCGCACCTGCGCGGGCGTGCCGAGCACGAGCAACTCGTCACGCGGCTCAAGCCGCTCCGACCCCGCGGGGTTGAGGATGCGTTCACCGCTTCGGAGGATTCCGGCGATCTGCACGCCCGTCTCCCGCCCCGGCGCCGAGTCCGCGAGCGTGCGGCCCGCCTGCGGCGATTCCGGCGCCACGCGTACGCGGTTCAGGACGAGGTCCGCCAACGCCGGCCCGGTGACCGTCTCGGCCACCGCATCGAGTTCGCGACGGGCCGCGCCAATCTGCTCCGGTGAGCCAAGGAGCAGCACACGATCCTCCGGGAATAGCACCGTGTCCGGCGCCGGATTCGTGAGGCCGACTCCCTGCCGGTCGATGCCGACGACCGTGCAGCCAAACCGGCTGCGCAACTCCATTGCGCCAAGACTGCGCCCCGCCGCCGCGGTGTTCTCCGGCAGCACGACCTCGTCGATCCGCAGCTCCCAACCCGGCGGCGCCTGCGCGAGCAACTCCGACGCCGCGCCGGGCGCGAGACTCTCCTGCAGCCGCACCTCGAGATGACTATGCCAGTGGATCAACCGGCGCCAGAGCAAAGCCAATACGACGGCCGCCACCGCGACGACGATCAACAGCACCCACCAGCGTCGCGGATGGAAGGGCGAGACCGCCGTCAGCCAGAAGAACAACAGAAACCCCGCGCCGACCTTCAGCCCCGTCTCGACCACCGGTCGCAACATCGCGGCGTTCGGCAGTTCGCGAGTCGTCGCCTCGGCCACGATCAGCGCGAGTGCGCTGATGTTCCGCCACACGGCGACGCACACCGCGAGCACCACCAACGCCAGCGCGATCCAGAACAGCACCTGCGAAAACTGCGGCAGCAACACATCCAAACGAGCCAACTGCCGCACCGCCTGCTCGAGCGGCGGCGCGAACAACAACAGCCCCGAGGCAAACGCCAGCCCCACGCCGATCTGCAGCAGACGTTTCCGACTCAGCCGCCACAACACGCTCCCCGCACGCCGCGCCTGCACCCGTTCGAGC
>DATGXA010000110.1:0-2102 GCA_035299125.1 Opitutaceae bacterium | reverse complement strand
GGCATGCGTCCCCGCCGGCAGCGTTTCCACGAGCCGCTCGGTATGCGTGCGCAGCGCGCGGCCGAAGGAGATGACGTTGATCCCCTCGCGCATCGAGATCGCCAGCACGACGGCGCGCTCGCCGTTGTGCAGCACGACGCTGTTCGGCGGATCGACGAGCGAGCGGCGGACCTCGACGAGTTCGCCCAGCGGCACGGAGCCGCCGGCGGGCAGCGAGATCGGCAGGCGGCGCAGTTCGTCGACGCTGCGGAGGTCGCCCGTGGGGGTGACGGAGGCCGCGAGCACGCCGAGGCGGACTTCGCCGCCGGCGAGCACGATGTTCTGCCGCTGGAGATCGGCGGCGACGCTCTGCAACGTGAGACCGGCCTGCTGGAGGGCGTTGCCGCGCATCTCGAGGTAGATCGCCTCCTCGGGCAGGCCGTGGAAGTTGACGCTCTCCACGCCGGGCAGCTGGAAGAGACCGTCGCGCAGGCGTCGCGCCTCGCGGCGGAGCTCGGCCGGGGTGAGGTCCGGCGCGGTCACGGCCAACGAGGCGACGGCGACGCGGCCGTATTCGTCGTCCACAAACGGACCGTACGTGCCGGTCGGCAGCGTGGGCGCGACATCGGCCATGCGCGCGCGCAGTCGTTGCCAGATCGGCGGGAGGTCGGTGTAGCGGTCGTCGATCTCCACGGTCATGAGCACTTGGCCGGTGCGCACGCGCGTGGAGAGGTGCTTGAGCTCGGGCATCGAGCGGATGCGGTCCTCGATGGGGCGGGCCACGAGCTGCTCCATCTGGCGGGTCGGCAGGCCCGGGAAATACGCGGCGACGGCGGCGGCGCGCACGGGCAATGTCGGCTCCTCCTGCGCGGGGAAATCGAGGTAGGCGGCGGCGCCGGCGAAGAGGATGGCGATCGCGGCGAAGAACGTGATGCGCGAGCGAGTGAGCGCGAACTTGGCGAGGTTCATGGCGAGGCGGCGGAGGAGGTTGGCGGGGCGGCGGGTGCGGTTACTCGCGGAGCTGGGCGCGCGCGGATTGGCCGTCGCGGAGGAAGGGCAGGCCGGCGACGACGACGAGGTCGCCTGGGCGCACGCCGGCGGTTACGATTGCGGCGGCGCCGTGCGGCGTCCGATAACGCACCACGCGTTGGGTGAGCCGCTGGGCTTGCGTATCGAAGAGGAACACGTGACCGGAGCCGACTTCGGCGGCGGGTTGGATCGCGGTGAGCGGGAGTGTCACGCCGGCGGGCTCTGTCGGCGCGAGGAGTTCGACGACGACTGCTTCGCCCGGGAAAACCGCGGCGTCCGCCGGCAGGCGCACGATGACCTCGTGCACGCTGCCGCCGAGGCTGCGTTGGCCGATGTGGGCGATCCGTCCCTCGAGCTGCAGCGGCTGTGCGGTCGCGAGGTGGGCCGCAACGTGAACCCGTTGATCCACGACGAGCGAACCCACGCGAGAGGCCGGCAACGCGACCACGACCTCCGCCGGGCCCTCGGAGTCGAACTCGAGCACGGGCGTGCCAGCGGCGAGCACGGTGGCGTTGGAGAGGAGTCGCTGGGCGATCCGGCCGGCGCACGGTGCGAGCAGACGCGACTCGCGTTGTTGGCGACGGGCGAGGCCGAGGGCGGCGTCGGCGGCCTGTTTCTGGCTGCGCGCGGCGGCGAAGGCGGAAGCGGCGGCGTCGAAATCGGCGCGGCTGGTGGCGCCGCTGGAGCGGAGCTGTTCCTCGGCTTCGAGGCGGCGCGTGGCCTCCTCGAGTGCCGGGCCGGCGGCCTGCGCTTGCGCCTCGGCCTGGGCGAGCTCGAGTGCGAACGGCTCCTGGTCGAGCTCCGCGAGCACCGCGCCGGCTTCGACGCGATCGCCGATCTCCACGAACGTCTTGGCCAGCCGACCTCCGACCGCGAAGGCCAACGTGGCGCGATCGGGCGAGCGCACGCTGCCGTTCCACGCTTCGGCGGTGGAGGACGCTGAGCCGGCGACAGCGCGTTGCACGAGGACGGTGCGTGCGGCGTCGGCGGGGGCAGCGGCGTGTTTGCTGCAGCCGGTGACGAGCAGGACGGCGGCGAACAGGGCGGTCGTGACGAGCGGCAGGCGGAGTCGGAGGGAGCGGTCGGTCGGTTGC
>DATGXA010000109.1:0-13290 GCA_035299125.1 Opitutaceae bacterium | reverse complement strand
AAGGTCGCGATGATCGGCCTCGCCGCCGTCCATGGCATCGGCGAACCCGCGCTCGCGAAACTCGCCGTTCGCGAGGCGACACTCTGAACGCCGCGTAACGCCGATCGCCCATGCGCCCTCTCGCCGCGCTGGTTTCCTGCGCCTTCGCCGTTGCCGCCTTCGCCGCCGAAGATCCGGCGGTGCTCGTCGCGAAACTCCAGCCCGCCACCGGCTGGACGGCCTCGGAGCCGGCGCGCACGGCGACGCACGACACGCTCTTCGATCTGATCGACGGCGGTGCCGAGCTCTATCAGGAGTACGGCTTTGTCCGGGCCGTTTCGTGGCAGTTCGAGAACGCCGCGCGCAGCACCATCCAGATCGAGCTCTACGAGATGACCGACGCGCCCGCGGCGTACGGCGTGTGGTCGCTCATGCAAACCGGCAATTACCAGCGCGGCACGCTCGGCCAAGGCTCGCTGCGGTTCGGCTACTACGTCGCGTTCTGGAGCGGCCCGTATTTCGCCAGCGTCACCGGCGCGCAGCCCGACGCCGCCACGCAAGCCGAGGTGGACCGACTCGCGAGCGAGCTGGCGGCACAGTTGCCGCGCAACAGCGCGTTGCCCGACTGGTTCTCGCTGGCTCCGTCCGCCGGCCTGTCTTCGGCCAAGTATTTCCGCGGCCGGATCGGTCTCTCGAATATTTCGGTCAGCGATGCCGTCGGGCTTTTCGACGCGCCCGAAGGAATCATCGCCGATTACGAGAGCGGGCAACTCGTCGTTCTACCCTGCCCTGACCGCGAAGCCGGGCGGCTGCGTTGCGCCGCGGCGCTCGACCGGTTGAAAGAGCGTGCCACGCGCAACCGGATCCGCACCTCCGCCAGTAGTTTCACCATTCTGGCGGAAGGTGACGAAGGCACTTTGGTTTGTTTCGACGATCGGGCGATCTACGTCTTCAGCGGCACCGATCAAGATCTCCGGAGCGCGATACGGATGCGAGCGTCCGCGGCACACTAACGCCCCGCATCAATCCACATCCACCGCTCGCCCGCCCTCGCGTTTGTCGTAGCTGCGGAAGGCGAACATCGTCTCGCTCTCGAGAATGCCGTCCGTCTTGAGCAGCTGGTCGGTGATTACGCATTCGATCTTGTCGAGCTGCGCGCAGCGGATGATGACGAGCAGATCGTAGCGGCCCGAGACCGAGTACACCTCGGAGATATCCGGCATCTCGAGGAGGCGCTCGGCGATTCCGGTGACGCGCTTCCGATCGGTTTTGAGGAGAACGATGGCGGTCGGCATGGCGCCGAGTGTCCGCGTCGCTCGCGCGAACGCAAGAGAGCCGAGCCGCGGACCAGATCGCCAAACTCGTTGCACCGGCTCAACCGCGCTCCCGCGGTCGAGCGTCGAAAACACGAGAGACGAGCGCCGGAAATCCGGGCAACCGCTTGATCACGCGAGCGACCGTACGGCAGTGCACCAAGAGTCTGGCTCTCGTCTCTCGGCGCTCGGCTCCCGACCGGATCGGCGGCTCAGCCCTTGCCGATCGCGGAGGCCTTGAAGCCGATGCCGTGAAGCTTTTTCAGGTCGAGGATGTTGCGGCCATCGAAGATCGAGGCGGGCTTCATCATCTTCCCGTACACGCGGTCGAAATCGATCGTCTTGAACTCGTCCCACTCGGTGAGCACGAGCACGGCGTGCGCGCCCTCGGTGGCGGTGTAGGCGTCGTGGCAGATCGTCACGGCGGGATTCGGCCGGCCGTCGGCGAGCGTCGCCGGGATGCCGAGGTCGCGGAAGATTTCGTCGGCCGGCACCTTCGGGTCGTAGATCGCGAGGCGCGCCTGCTCGGCGAGCAGGTCCTGGCAGACGGTGATTGCGGCGGACTCACGCGTGTCGTTCGTGTCCTTCTTGAACGCGAAACCGAGGATCGCGATGCGCTTGTCGGCGACCGTGTTGAAGAGCTCGCGCACGACGCGTTTGGTGAAGCGGTGCTTCTGCCAGTCGTTCATCTTGACCACGTTTTCCCAATACGCGGCGACCTCGGGCAGGCCGAAGTGTTCGCACAGGTAGACGAGGTTCAGGATGTCCTTCTGGAAGCACGAACCGCCGAAGCCGACGGAGGAGCGGAGAAACTTCGGGCCGATGCGGGAGTCCTTGCCGATCGCGTTCGCGACCTCGTCGACATCGGCGCCGGTGGCTTCGCAGAGCGCGGAGATCGAGTTGATCGAGGAGATGCGCTGCGCGAGGAACGCGTTGGCGACGAGCTTCGAGAGCTCCGAGGACCAGAGGTTGGTCTTGATGATGCGCTCCTGCGGCACCCAGCGGCCATAGACGCTCGCGAGAGTGTTCAACGCCGCCTCGCCCTCGGGCGTGCGCTCGCCGCCGATGAGCACGCGGTCGGGCGCCTCGAGGTCGGCCACGGCGGTGCCTTCGGCGAGAAACTCGGGATTCGAGAGCACCTGGAACTTCAGTCCGCGCGCGTTGGCGGCGAGGATCGTCTTGATGGACTCGGCGGTCTTCACCGGGATCGTCGACTTCTCGACGATGACCTTCGGGCCGTCGGCGTGCTCGGCGATCGTGCGCGCCACGCCTTCGATGTACTTGAGGTCGGCGGCGCGGCCGGCGCCGTGGCCGTAGGTCTTCGTCGGCGTGTTCACGCTCACGAAGACGATGTCGGCGGCCTTGATGCCTCCGGCGACATCAGTGGAGAAAAACAGATTCCGGCCGCGCGCCTCGCGCACGACGCCATCGAGCCCGGGCTCGAAGATCGGCAGCTTGTCGGAGTTCCACGCCGCGATGCGCGCGACGTTCATGTCGACCACCGTCACGCGGATGTCCGGGCACTTGCGCGCGATCATGGCCATGGTGGGACCGCCGACGTAGCCGGCGCCGATGCAGCAGATGTTCATAGGCAGGACTCGAGTTGGTTCGTTCGGGCCGGGGTTGTGTCGGAAAACCGGACGCCTGTCCACGCCGCGTTATGCGGGGAAACCCTGATTCTCTGCTGCGGCCCCGCCTCCGCGTCTCACTGCAGCTTCAGCGGCAAGCGCCCGAGGATGTCCTTCGCCGACTGCAACGGCTGCTTCGTGCCGAGACCACCGGGTTTCTCGCCCGTCGGCACGGAGGAGACCGTGCGCAGCTGGTTCAGCACAAAACAGTAGTCGTTGTTCACCATCACGCCGAGCAGCTCGCCGGTCTTGCTGAAGACCAGGTCGCCGGTGTGGGGCGCAAACTCGCCGAAGAGGCGTTTGAAAAACCGGTTGTCCATCTGCACGTAGCGTGGCGCGGTCGGGTCGAGTTTGAACGCGATCTCGCCGTAGTAGCGGCCGCTGCTGCCGACGAGCACCGCCTCGGGAAACTTGAACGGATCCGCCGCCAGCGGGTAGATCTTCACGCCGAGCGCCGCGGCGCGCGCGGGATCGACCGGGATCAACACCACGCGCGGCTCGAGCGCGTGGAACGCGAACTCGGTGACCGGCACATCGGCGCCGGAGCGCTTCATCGTCGCCCGGATGATCTCGTAGTCGGCCGGCGCGCCGGCGAGGTCGAACGGCGTGTCGCGCACATGGAGCAACGCGAAGACGCGGGTGCCGTCGGACACGAGCACCGTGCGCGCCGCGCTCTCGGTGGTGAACGGCCCGAAGAGCACCGTGCGCCGCGCCATCGCCTCGACGACGAACTGGTTCGCCACGTATTCGCTGAACAACGTATTGGGATTGATCGGGCGGTTCTCGCGGATCTCGCGGGTGAGCTCGCCGGACTTCTCCGCGAGCTTGCCCACGCCCTCGGCGAGCACGCCGGCCTGTTCCTGGATCTTCTGTTTCTCCTCGCGCTGGGTGACGATCTCGTCGCGCATCTGCTCGATGTTCTCGCGCAGCAATCCCTTCTCCTGCTCGGCGACCTTCACGGCCACGTTGAGATTCTCGATCTCGCCGCGGGCGGCGGAGTGCTTCTGCTCGAGCGCGGCGTAGGCCTCCTTCTGCTCGCGCGTCTGCTGCTCGCGCAACTCGAGGTCGCGCTGGAGCTGGGCGAGCCGGATCTTGCTCGCCTCGATCTCGCGCGCCTTCGCCTCGGCCTCGGCGGCGAGCGCGGCGGCCTTGGCCTGCGTGGCAGAAAGGTTCTCGGAAAGCTTGCCCTTCTCGCCCTCGAGGCTGGCGACCTGCTGCTCCTTCTGCTGGAGATTCTCCGCCGTGTTCGAAAGCTGGGCACGCAACTCGTCGCGCGCCGCCTGCTCCTCGGCGAGCGTGAGGCGCATGACCTCGACGAGCTCGTTGGCGGGGCCGACGCTCTCGCCCGGCTGCGCGGAGGCGGTCGCGGCCGGCGGCGGCGTTTTCGGCGGCTCGACCTGCTCCCAACGCGTGAGCGCGAGGAGGTTGAGCAGGAGGAAGTCGCAGATGATGAGCAGTAGCGTCTTGTTCATGCTACGGCGGGGCTCAGGCGGCGGGCTTCGCGGGCACGACGCCCTGGCTCTCGACGATGAGCTTCTTCTTGTACGGCCGCACGTGGCGGATCTTCACCATCGCCACGCACGTGATGCCGAAAAGATTCGAGGAATAGGCGGCGAGCAGGTTGGGCTGGATGATGCCGAGCACCTGCAACACAAGCGCCGTGGCCGTGCCGGCGATACCGACGTAGAGGCCGGAGTCGAAGAGGTTCTCCTCGTTCTCCATCAGCCGCAGCTTGAGCAGGCTCGGGACGTTCTGCCGCTCGATCTCGCGCATCTTCAGCAGGCAGATCCAGTAGACGAGCGCCTGCAACGCACCGAAGAACACGATCGTGATGATCGTCGAGGTGTCGACGTTGGCCGCGGTCGAGGGCGAAGCCTGCAACTGCCCGACCATGCTCAGCGCCGGGATGCTCACCTTGAGCGCGAGATCGGCCGGCGGCGCACCGCGCAGAAGGAACGGCTCGCTGAGTACGAACAACACGCCGGAGAACACGAGCGCCATCACGCCGCTCTTCGCGTGCATCAGGGTGCGGTTGGCGGCCGAAAGCACCGGGCCCACCAACGCGCGGTCGAGCGCGCGGAAGACGAACCAGACTCCGGCGAAAAAGCAGAGGTACTTCACGATGGTCATGACAGTTGGGTATCGAAGGCTCAACGATGCGAAATAGTCCCAGGCCAGCGGCGAATCGGGGTTCACCGGCACCTGCCGGCGCACGAGCTGGCGCACCGCGCCCTCGCCGGCGCGCAACGCCGTCTCCAGCCCGGCCAGACCGCCCTTGCCGAAGGTGAGCGCGTAGCGCGTCACGCCGTCAGGAGCGCGGCTTTGCAGCGATGCGGCGTAGAGCACCGATGCCGCGTCGGGGGCGGCGCGCAGGAGCTGCGAAAACTCGCCCACGGTCTTCACGTCGGGACAGGCGCGCAGCCACTCGCCGAGCTGAATCCAGTTGAGGCGACGGGAGAGCGTCAGCAGGTCGTAGTAGAAATCCTCGATCGGCTCGAGCTCGCCGCGCTGCACGGCGGATTCCGCGCGGCCGCGCACCTCGCGCGAGAGCGAGTCGGAGAGCCAGTTGCCCTGGTTGAGCAGCGCCGTCATCAGGATGGTCGCGTCGAGCGGCTGGCCGCCGGCGCGCTTGGCGGGCACGAAGCGTTTCGTGTGGTCGATCTCCGCCGTGGCGAGCAACGCCTTCACGGTGCCGGAGCGCGAGTTCGCCAGAAAGGTCCGCACCGCCTCGCGCGCCTTCGCGGGCAGAAACTCCTGGATCGCGGGCACCGATTTCGGCTCCACGGCGCGCGGCCGCGCGCGGCCCGCGAAGACCTGTTCCAAATACGGATCGATACCGCCCCATGGCACGAGCTCGAGCTGGCGTTGCGCGTCGTCGACGAGCTGTGTTTCCAGCCCCGCGGCGCCGGGCAACGCGAGTTTCTTGGCCGCGTCGCTCACGAGGTTCGCCGGGCCGAGCTTGTCGGCCGCGCGCAGTTCCTCGCCGAAGGCGACGAGCGTCGGCGTGTCCGCGCCCGCCTCGCGCAGCAGCAACGGGCTGAGCGACTTCACCTGCACGGGCAGCAACCAACCGGCCGCGAGAAGCGCCGCCCCGAGCACGAGCAACCAGATCGGCCCGCCGCGGTTGCCCGCCAGCCAGTCGCTGACCGAGGGTTTCATGGGCTCGGAACGTTGCATGGGAAGTGGGCTCGGGACAGTTTTAATTTGCGGCAGCCATCGCCGCCGACAGCGTCGCCCAATCGGACCCATGCTTCTGCCGATTGTTCGCTACAACCAGCCCGTTCTCCGTAAAAAAGGCGCGCAAGTCACCGTCTTCGACGCCGCCCTGCGCAAGCTCGCCGACGACATGGTCGAGACCATGCATGAGGCGGAGGGAATCGGTCTGGCCGCGCAACAGATCGGGCAAGCGATCCAGTTCTGCGTCGTGGACCTGCGTCCCACCGAGGCGGAGTTCGACTGGGAGCTCGACGGCCGCAAACCGCCGCTCGACCTGTTCATGCCGATGGCGATCGCGAATCCGAAAATCACCGTCCTGCCCGGCAAGGAGACGAGTTACGAAGAGGGCTGCCTGTCGTTTCCCGGCATTCGCGGCGACGTGATCCGCCCCGATGCGATCCGCGTGGAGTTTCAGGATGCCGACGGTACGGCCCACACCCTCACGTGCACCGGGTTGTTTTCCCGCTGCATCCAGCACGAGACCGACCACCTCAACGGCATCCTCTTTATCGACCAGATGGCGAAACGCGTCGTCGTCGAACTCAAGGACGACCTCAAGGTCCTCGAGAAGGAAACGAAGGCCGCCAAGAAGAAGCAGGCCAAGTAGAGACGGGGCGCGCGTTCGGAGTTGAGGGTTCGGAGTTCAGGGACCTTGGTCACGGCTCCGCCCGCTGGTTTGCGAGTCCGTCCTCTCGCCTTTCACCTCTCACCTCTCGCCTCCCCTCATGTCCCGCTCCATTGCCACCCGCACCGGCGACGACGGCTCGACCGCGCTCCTCTATGGCCAGCGCGTGCCCAAAGATCACCCACAGATCGAAGCCATCGGCAACCTCGACGAGCTCAACGTCGCGCTCGGCCTCGCCAAGGCGCATTGCCCGCACGCCGCGTTGCGCGCCGAACTCGAGCGCATCCAGAAGGAACTCGTCGCGCTCATGGGCGAGGTCGTCTGCGCCGAGAGCGACCTCGAGCGCTACGCCAAATCGAAGTTCGAGAAGATCGACGACGCCTCGCTCGCGAAACTCGACGCCGGCGTCGCCGCCATCGAGGCGCGCAACGTGAAGTTCGACGGCTGGGCCACGCCCGGCGCCAACCTCCACGCCGCCGCGCTCGACCACGCGCGCACGATCGCCCGCCGCGCCGAGCGCCGCCTGATCGGTCTCGCGCACCACGGCCGCCATCTCCGCCCGCTGCTGTTGCAGTACGTGAACCGCCTCTCCGACCTCCTCTGGCTCCTCGCCCGCGAGGCGGAAAACTGAGCCGTCGCCCCACTCCGGCCACCGCCGCAGCGAGACCATGCCGAAACCGTCGGCGCACGCCATGCGCTCCCGCCCGCCCTGCCGCGCCGGCGGACCGCGGGTGCATTTCCTGATTTCCTGATTCCCACATTCCCGCTTCCCTCGCTCCCTTTCTCCCGTACTCCCATTTCCGCCATGTCCATCGAGCAGCCCGCTACACCCGCCCCCGAGTCCCAGCCCGCCAACGCCGCCGACGAGACCACGATCTCGTCCGACACGTTCCAGGCCGCGGTCCGCCGCAGCGAGGCGCTATGGAAGGACATCCCGGCCAACCCGCACAAGTACCGTGTTCTCACCGGTGACCGCCCCACAGGCTCGCTCCACATCGGCCACCTCTTTGGTTCGCTCCAGAATCGCGTGAAGATCCAGAACCTCGGCGTGACGACGTTCATCGTCATCGCCGACTACCAGGTGCTCACCGATCGCGACACGGCCGACAACGTCGCCGCCAACGTGCGCGAGATCGTCCTCGACTATCTCGCCGCCGGTCTCGACCCGGAGAACGGCCGCACGTTCATCTTCCCGCACTCGCACGTCCCCGCGCTCAACCAGCTCCTCCTGCCCTTCCTCACCTTCGTCTCGCTGCCCGAGCTCGACCGCAACCCGACGGTGAAGGAGGAGATCCGCGCCGCCAGCCTGCGCCAGATCAACGCCCTGATGTACACGTATCCCGTGCACCAGGCCGCCGACATCCTCTCGGTCAAGGGCAACATCATCCCCGTCGGCAAGGACCAGCTCCCGCACCTCGAGCTCACCCGCAAACTCGCCCGCCGCTTCAACACCCGTTTCCCGGCCGAGCCCGCCGTGTTCCCCGAGCCCGACGCGCTGCTCTCCGAGACGCCCGTCATCCTCGGCCTCGACGGCGGCCAGAAGATGAGCAAGAGCCGCGGCAACGCCATCATGCTCAAGGCCACCGCCGAGGAGACCGCCAAGCTCCTCAAGAGCGCCAAGACCGACAGCAACCGCCAGATCACCTTCGAGCCGGACACACGTCCCGAAGTCGCCAACCTGCTGCGACTCGTCTCGCTCTGCACCGGCCGCGCGCCCGAGGCGATCGCCGCCGAGATCGGCGACGGCGGCTCCGGCAAGCTCAAGGGCCTGCTCACCGAATCGCTCAACACGTACCTCGCGCCGATCCGCGCCCGACGCGCCGAGCTCGCGAAGGATCCGGGCTACGTCGCCGGCGTGATCAAGCGCGGTGTCGAGCGCGCCAACGCCGAAGCCGAGTCCACCCTCGCAGCCGTGCGCCAGGCGATGGGCATGGTGTACTGCTGAGGCAAGAGACGGGAGGCGAGAGGCCAGAGGGCACGGAGCCGAAGGGGCCACCGGCGCCCCGGTCGCGCTCGTGCGCACAGACCGGCCCCATGCCTCGGCGGCACGCCCGCGTTTCCCCGCCCGCTCGTCTCTCACCTTCCGCCTTTCGCCTTCCCGCCGATGAAACCGACGGGCCGGCTCGCGGTCGCACTCTTGCCACGCCCGACTTCCGCCGCCACACCTCTGCCGCTCCGATGAAGCTCCGCCTGCTCGCCCCGCTCCTGTTGCTCCTCGCAACTCACGGCTTTGCACAGGACCCCGCCACCGTGCCGCAGGCCGCCCAAGCCAAGCTTCTCGGCAGCATCGAGGAAGGCCGTTATCACGCGCCCGACGATGCGTTCTCGGTGGCCGTCCCCGTCCTCCACGGCGAGAAAACCGCGATCATGGACAACGGCGAGATCGTCGTCTTCAAGGACAAGGTCGCCACGCTGCTGACGATCGCCGCGTTCCGGATGCCGCCGATCGCCAAATGGGAGCACGAGACGACGGAGCCGCGCGAGTACCTGATCACGTTTTTCCGCGACAACATCCTGCGCGACTACGATCGCGAGTTTCCGGGCTCCGCGATCGAGAGCGCACGCTTCCTCCCGGGGTTCCAAGGCGGTGCGCTCGTCGCCTTCGCGTTGCTGCCCGGCGGTTCCGCTTTCGAAGCCGCCGCGAATCGTCCGCCCACGGCGCCTCCGCCCGTGGCCAAACGAGGCCATCTCGTGTTCGTGCGCGACGACCGCGTCTTCGTTGTCGCGATCGAGCTCGCCGAGCGCGTGACCGGCGGCGAAGCGTACAAGCTCACCGCTCCCGAAGAGGACCGGGTTCTCTTCGACCGGCTGATAACGGTGCTCGCCGCGACGCGTTTCGGACCGGACGAAACGCCTTCGGGCATCACGTCGCCCGAGGAGAACTGATCACCACCCCCGAGTTCCGGCGCGCGACGTGTCCCGCGCGGTTTTGCCTCAAAGGCACAGGTTTCGGACCGATGGTCTCTCGGAAGATCATGTCCGCCACCCCGCATCCCTTCGGGCGGTGCCTCTTGGGCCTGAGCCGTCGCGCCGTACTGCCGGTATTGTTCGGGCTCGCGCAACTCGGCGTGTCCGCCGAGCCCGCCCCCGGAGGCGCTGCGCCAATCCCGGCGGCGCCGCCGAATCAGGTCGAGACCGGCGTGCCGGCCTTCGTGGTGATGGGACCGGAGGCGCTCGGCATGAGCTCGGCCCCGATCGACATCCACCTGCTCGCCGACGGCCGTCTCCTCGTCCTCTCCCAACGCGAAATCACCTTCGGCGACGGGTCGCGTTGGGAGACGTACCGCCGCGACGCGGTCGACGACAACTATCTCTCGGGCACCGTCGCCCTCGACGACAAAGGCTCGATCTACACCACGCTCGAGGGCCGTTTCGCCCGGGTCGACTTCAACGCCGACGCTCGTTGGGACTACAGCATCGTCCCCGGCATCTCGCTCGCCGAGATGCAAGGCGTCGTGCCCGGCAACGTCTTCGCCCACGGCTCGCGTTGGTATTGGTACGGCGGAGCCGGATCGATTCTGGTCTGGCGCCCCGGCATGGCCCCGGAAGCGTTTTCGCACGGCGGCAGCATCGAGAAGATCTTCGCGCTGGGCGACGAGCTCTTCATCAGCAACGCCGCCACCGGCCAGCTCCACCGCCTCGATCCCGCCACCGGCGGGACAAGCAACATCTCCCCGCCCGGCACCGGCTCGATCGACATCGTCACCAGCAGCGTGCCGTTCGCTCCGGGGGTCGCGCTCCTCGGCACCGCCGGGGCCGGCCTGAAACTCTTCGATGGCCAGAAACTCCGCCCCTTTCCCGCACAGGGCATCCTCAACTCGCGCACCCGGATCAACGACCTCTGCGCGCTCAGCGACGGCTACTTCGCCGCCGCGGTCGACTCGGTCGGGCTCGTGGTCTTCGACCGCCACGGCGTCATCCTGCAAACGCTCGCCCACACGCTCGACCACCGCCTCTCCCGCGCGCGCCGCCTGCTCTACACCCCCGACGGCGTGCTCTGGGCGCTGCTCAACGAAGGCGTCGCGCGGATGGAGTTTCCGTCGCCATTCTCCAACTTCGTCCAACTCGTGCCCACGGGCCTCACCTTCGCGACGATCGTCCGCCTGCACGATCGGCTCTGGATCGGCAGCGACAGCCGCGTGCTGCGCGGCATCTACGATGCCGATCGCCGCCTCGAACGCTTCGAGGACGACACCCCGCCGGGGCACGCGATCTTCCATCTGGGCGTGATGGGCGAGCGCCTTTTCGCCTCCGATGAAGCCGCCATGTACGAGCGCATCGAGGGCGGCTGGCGCGTGATGGCGACCGGGATCGTCAACGCCCGTTTCGGACTCATCCCGGAACGACCCGAGGGCTGGTTCTACGCCGCGCGCGACGAGGTCGGCTGGTTCCGGCCCGGGGCAGAGGGCTTGTCCGCGACCCGCACGGCCGTGCCCGGCCTGGGTGATGTCTACAACGCGATCCTCGACGGCGACGGCGCGCTCTGGCTCGAACTCGGCTCCAACCGCGTCGCGCGCGTGCGGTTCCACGCCGAGGCCGCGCCGGAAATCCGGATCTTCACCGGCGCCGACGGCGTCGCCACCGGATGGGCACAAATCTTCGTCGTCGATGGCATCGCCCGCCTCAATCTCCCCAACCGCATCCAACGCCTCGACGAGGCGGGCGAACGCTTCATCAACGACAACGAGCTCCTCCGGCGCATGCCCGCGCTGCAGAACAGCGTCGGCCGTCCCACGCGCGACCTCCGGGGAGGGATCTGGTTCAGCAGCCGCGGCGGTCTCTACCGGTTCGACACGACACAACCGCCCGACCGCGCGCTCCAGCTCATCGCGCCCGCGTTTTCCCCGTACGAATTCACCGTCGAGCAAAGCGGCGTCATCTGGATGCTCGAGCGCCGCCGACTGCACCGCTACGACCCGTCGATTCCGGCCATCGCCCCGCGCCCGCTGCGCGCGATGATCACGGCCGTGCAGTTCTCCGCCTCGGATCGCCATCTGCATTCCCCGGGCGAACAACTCGCGGCCCTGCCCTATTCCGAGAACTCGTTCACGGTCCGCTTCGCCGCGCCGGCCAACCCCTTCGGCACGCCCGTCTCGTTCGATGTCTACCTGCAGGGCCCGGGCGACAAGGGCGAACACTGGACCTCGGCCGGCTCGACGGGCTCGGCATCGTTCAACCGGCTCAAGGAGGGCGGCTACGTGCTACGCGTTCGCCCCGTCGCCGGCGCGACCATCGGCGAGGAGGCGCGGCTGGCGTTCACCGTGAACCCGCCCTGGTACCGCACTCCGCTCGCCATCGGCGGCTACGTGGGCACCGGGATCGCCCTGTTGCTCTTCGCGTCGTGGTTTTCCGCCTACCTCGAGCGCCGCGAGAAGGCCCGCCTCGAGTCGCTCGTCGCCGCGCGCACCACCGAGCTCCACGCCGCCAACCGCCAGCTCAGCCGGCAGATCCAGGAAACCCTCGACAAATCCGTCGCGCTCGCCGCCAGCGAGGAACGTTTTCGCCAGCTCAACAGCGAGCTCGAGCAACGCGTCGCCGAGCGCACCGGCGAGCTCCACGCCGCCAACACCGAGCTCCACGCCGCCAAGGAGGCCGCCGAGACCGCCGACCGCGCCAAGAGCGCGTTCCTCGCCAACATGAGCCACGAGATCCGCACTCCGCTCAACGGCGTGATCGGCATGGGCCATCTGCTCCTCGGCACCCACCTCACGCACGAGCAGAAGGACCTCGTCGACACCCTGCTTTTCAGCAGCGAGACGCTCCTCTCCGTCATCAACGACGTGCTCGACTTCTCCAAGATCGAGGCCGGCCGCCTCGTGCTCGAGTCCGCCGATTTCGATCTGCACGACCAGCTCGAGCGCACGCTCGACCTCCAGTCCGGTCTCGCCCGCAAGAAAGGCATCGAACTCGTGCTGGACTACGCGATCGATGCGCCTCGCCACGTCCACGGCGACGCCGTCCGCCTCCGGCAGATCGTCCTCAACCTCCTCGGCAACGCCATCAAGTTCACCGATGCCGGCGAGATCGTCCTGCGGGTGTTGCCGCTGCCGTCCGAACCCGGCCGCCACCACCTGCGTATCGAGGTCCAGGATAGCGGCATCGGCATCTCGCCCGAGCAGCAGGCCAACCTCTTCCAACGCTTCGTGCAGGCGGACAGCTCCACCACGCGCCGGTTCGGCGGCACGGGCCTCGGCCTCGCCATCTCGCGCCGGCTCGTCGAGCTCATGGCCGGCGAGATCGGCGTCGTGAGCACGCCAGGCGAGGGCGCGCTCTTCTGGTTCACGATCCCGTTCCAGGCGGCTCCCGCGCCGATCGCGGCGGTCCCGGAGAACGGCTCGCTGGAGGACCGCAGCATCCTCGTCGTCGACGACAACGCGACCAACCGCAAGGTTCTCCACCACGTGCTCCAACGATGGCGGGTTGCCCATTCCACCGTCGACTCTGCGGCCGCCGCGCTCACGGCCTTGGCACAGGCCGCCCGCTCGGGCCGGCCGTACGACCTCGCGCTACTCGACCATCAGATGCCCTC
>DATGXA010000108.1:0-5698 GCA_035299125.1 Opitutaceae bacterium | reverse complement strand
TACATTGATCCATAGACTTCATACAAGAATGAGACCACTATAGAGAACACTGTCAAGCGGATCTCGAAGACGCAGCGTTTCCCGCCGCGTACGACGGACTCCTTCAGCGTCACCTCGACGGGGCGACCGAAGAGCGTCTCGTAGACCTGTTGCTGCCAGCCCAGCGAGCAGTCGCAGACGATCTTCGGGCATTTATGCGTGTCGACGAGCGGACAGAAGCACGCGCCGCGTTCCGGGCCGACGACCGTGACGGTGCTGTGCGCGCGATCGTAGGTGACGTTTTCGCCGCTCTTTTCGCAGAAATCGGTGATGAAGCCGTCGACATCGCCGACGTGCTGTTTGAGTTGCGGCAGGTCCTCGGCGCAGTAGCGCCCCAAGGCGCGGAGTGTGGCGCCGGTTTCGTCGGGACCGATGCGTTGGGTGAGGAGCTCGAGGAGCTTGGAGTAGCGCGTCTTGACGAAGCCGATGCGCCAATCCTCCGGTTGCGGAGCGGTTTCGGCGGCGATGGAGGCGATGGGTGTGAGGACGGAGGCGGCTGTGCAGGCACAGGCGCCGAGGGTGCAATCGCGGACGAAGTTACGGCGGTTCATGGGGAAAGAGGTCCGGTTGGGGAGCCGTCGGGCGGCACGGGCGTGGCGACGAAGCTCAGGCCGTGGCGCTTGAAACCGAGGGAGTCGTAGAAACGGTGGGCGGGTGTGCGGCGGGCGTTGCTGGAGAGCGCCATCTTGTAGCAGCCGTGCTCACGGCAGCGATCGAGAGCGTAGCGCATCATTTGTTTGCCGATGCCTTTGCCCTGCTCCTCGACCGCCACGACGACATCCTCGACGACGCCGGACGGTGCGCCGAAGTGGGCGAGGTTCTCGGCGATGAGGAGCGAGAACGTGCCAACGATGCGGCTTCCCGCGGACGCGACATACAGGGTGTAGCGTGGGTAGCTCTGCATCTGACGGAAGACCGCTTCGGCTCGGTCGAGCGGGAGGACGTGGCCGTTGTCGATTTCCGGCTGAGCGTAGAGCGCGAGCACTGCGGGAAGATCGGCGGCGGTGGCGGGACGGATGGAGACGGCGGCGGGGGTTGCGGTGTTTTGCGGCATGGTCTGAAACCGATACGAGGGGAAGCCTGCTATTCGGCGCGGAGGACGATCATCGGATCGACGCGCGCGGCGCGGCGGGCGGGAATACAGGACGCCATGAAGGCGACCGCTGTCAGAAGCGCGGGCACCGCGAGATAGACCGCAGGATCGAGAGCGCTGGCGCCGTGGAGGAAATCGCCGAGGAACGCGCCGGCGGCCGCCGTCGCGGCGTAGGCGAGCGGCAGGCCGAGGGCGAGGCCGATGCCGACCGAACTGGCCGCCTGCCGCAGCACGGGTTCGAGGACTTGGCGCCGGCTCGCGCCGAGCGCGAAGCGGATGCCGAACTCGCGCTGGCGTCGGTCCACCATGTACGCGGTGACACCGTAGAGACCGGCGGCGGCGAGGCAGACCGCGAGCACGCCGACGACCATCGAGATGCCGGTCGTGAGCCGAGTCTGGGCGAGGAAACCGTCGAGCTGCGAGCGCGGCGTGCCGGTGTAGTAGATCGGCGTGTCGGGATCGATGGTGCCGACGACGCGGCGGAGCACCGGCTCGAGCGACTCGGGGGATGCGCCCGTGCGAGGGCGGAGCACGATGGTGGCGAACTTCAGGCCTGCGCGATGCGGGCTGCCGTCGCCGGGCACGGTGGCGGTGAACGGCACGTAGTAGCCGCCGTTGTCGAGACGGGGGTCGAAGGGGCTCGGCATCCGGACATCGGACACGACGCCGACGACCACACGCCATGGCTCCGCGATGGCTGGATTCGCATTGAGCGGGCGGAAACTGCACCCGAGTGCGCTCCTGCCCGGGAAAAAGCGACGGGCGAAGCTGGCGTTCACGATGGCCACGGGCTGCGCGACGTCCGAGTCGTTGGCGGAGAAATCTCGGCCTTCGACGAGGTGCTGGCCGAGGGCGCCGAAGTAGCCGTCGGTCACCCGCTCGAAGAACACCTTGGCGTGAGAGCCCGGAGCATTGGCGATCTCGACCGGGGCATCTTCGACGACCGCCATGCGGTAGCGGTCGGAGAGGGCGGCGGCGGCGATCTCGGGAGTGGTGCGCAGGGTGCGCAGGAACTGCTCATGGAAGGCGATGCGGGCGGCGTCGGTAGGATAAGCGGCAGCCATGAGGCCGACCCGGGCGGAGTACACGCCGGCGGTGTCGTATCCGTGATCCAGACGCGAACGCCGGATGATCGAGCGGAGCTGCAGCGTGGCGCCGACGAGCAGGATCGCGGTGAGGGCGATCTGGGCGGAGACGAGCCCGCGCGAGAGCCACGCGCTGCGGCTGCCGGCGATGCCGCGGCCCGATGTTCCGAGGGTCGTGGCGAGGTCGCGGCGCAGGACGATGGCGGCCGGAAGGATGCCCGAGAGAAGCGTCGCGAAGACTACGGCGGCGACGACGATGGCGAGCACCGAGCCGTCGACGGAGAAGCGCATCCACGCCGGCATCGAGTTGGAGAACTGGCGGATGGCGCGGTCGATGTAATCGACGCCCCACTGGGCGAGCAGAACTCCGGGAATGGCGCCGAGCGCGGCGAGGAGGAGGTTTTCTGTGAGCAGTTGGCGGAGCAGGTGGAGGCGCGAAGCACCGAGGGCGGCGCGGAGGGCGTATTCGCGACCGCGGGCGGCGGAGCGGGCCAGTTGCATGAGCGCGACATTCACGCACGCGATGAGCAGCACGCCGACGGCGAAGGCCATCAGGAGCCGGAGCGTCTGGGCGAGTTGCGTCGGGGCGAAGGTCTCGATGAGCGGCCGAAGACGCCCGAGGCAGTAGTCGCGGTTTTCCGGATGCCGGGTGGCGAGATCGGCGGCGAGAGTCCGGATCTCCGCGGAGGCCGTGGCGATATCCACGCCTTCCTTGAGGCGACCGATCATGGAGACGACGGCGAGCTGACGCTCATGGCGAGGGTGCGCGGGGAACTCGACGTGCATGGGCGTCCAGAGTTTCTCCGCCCAGGGAAACACGAAGCCGCTGGGCATGACGCCGACGACGGTCGCCAGGCGGCCGTTGAGGCGAAGCGTGCGTCCGAGGATGTTGGGACTGCCGGCGAAATCCTCCTGCCACATGGCGTGGGAGAGGATGACGACGGGATCGAGACCGGGGCGGTCGTCGTCGGCGGTGAAGTCCCGCCCAAGAGCGGGCGCGACGCCGAGGGTGCGGAAGAAATCGGTGGAGATGTACCCGGTATTGCGCCGTTGCGCGGTGCCTTGGATGACGACATTGGCCCCGGTGATGTTGAGATAGCCGACGAGGGAAACGAAGCTCGTCTGGCGGGCGCGGAGATCGTCGAAATCCGCCTCGGTCACGCGGGAGGAGAGCCCATCGGCGGGGCTGGCGAGCTCCACGGCGACGAGACGCTGCGAGTCGTTGAAGGTGAGGCCGCGCAGCAGTGCGCCGTCGACGACGGCGTACTGCGTGGTGACGGCGGCGATGCCCAAGGCGAGCACGAACGCCGCCGCGAGGGCGAAGCCTTTGTCGCGGCGGAGCGAACGTGTGGCGATGCGGAGATCGTGGAGCATGCGGAGAGCGGGGGCGAAGCAGCCGAGAAGTGCGACGCCGCTCGGGCGACGAGCTCAGTTTTGCAGCATGCCGTCGGCGAGGCGGATGGTGCGGGTGCCGTAGGTGGCGTTTTCGGCCGAATGGGTGACTTGCACGATGGTGACGCCGTCCTCGCGGTTCAGTTTGCGGAAGAGCTCCATGATGGAGCGCCCCTGGTCGGAGTGGAGGTTGCCGGTCGGTTCGTCGGCGAGGAGTAGGCGGGGATTGGCGACGAGGGCGCGGGCGACGCCGACGAGTTGCTGTTGCCCGCCGGAGAGCTGGCTGGGGAAGAGGTCGCGTTTGCCGACGATCTGGAAGCGGTCGAGCATGTCGCAGACGATGCTCTGCCGCTCCTTGCGCGGGACGTTGCGGTAGGAGAGCGGGATCTCGAGGTTTTCGGCGACGGTGAGGTCGTCGATGAGGTGGTAGGCCTGGAAGATGAAGCCGATGTTCTTCTTCTGGAGATCGGAGCGCTGGGCCTTGCCGAGGCGATGCACGGCCGTGTCGTCGAACGTGTACTCGCCCTCCCAGTCGGAATCGTGGAGCCCGAGGATGTGGAGCAGCGTGGATTTGCCGGAGCCCGACGGCCCCATGATGGAGACGAACTCACCCTCGCCGATGTCGAGGTTGATGTTGCGGAGGGCGAAGTAGGGGCCGCTCTTGAGCGGATAGATGCGGTTGAGCTGACGGAGGGTGATCATGGGATTCTCGATTTGAGATTGCCGATTTGCGATTGGGCGAAGGCGGATGCGGTGGCGGCGACGTGGTGCTGATGGGCTCCGGCGCTCACTCGTCGGAGCGGAACAGGCGGAAAAGCGCTTCGCCGGGGCGTTCGCGGCGGCTGTCCCAGTATCTGGCGAACTGGCTCTGCGTGAGGATGCCGATCGGGCCTTCGTAGATGCCGCCAATACCGTGGGTGTCGCAGACGCGGACCGCGACCACGTTGGTTTCGCGCAGGAGCGAGGCGGGGAAGTTGTAGGCGCGATTGAGCGAGTACGTGCGGTCTTCGCCGCGTTGCACAGGATCGTCGACACGGCCGCTGCGGCCGATGGAGACGCCGTTGAGGAAAACTTCGTCGTAGTCGTCGATCCGGCCGAGCACCAGGACGAGCGTCTTCTCCTCGAAGGGCTGTGTCACGTGAAAGGTTTTGCGATACCAGCCGTAGCCGTCGAGGTCGGGGTGGCCGGAGTGCTCCCAGGCGGAAGGCACAAGAATCGGCTGGAAGGCGGCTTCATCGCAGGCGGGGTCCTTCCAGGCGGGATTATCGCCCACGGCAAACCTCCACTCGCCATCAAGCGCGAGGCCGGCGGGCAACGGGTAGCCGGTGTAGAGACCGATCCGCCCGCGGACGATGCCGCCCACACCGCCGCCGTCGAACACGCGGACGGCGACGACGTTGTCTGCCTTGGGGTGCAGGATCTCGGGTGGGACGACATACACGCGGCGCTCGTCGTAGGCCGACCGGTACTCGGGCGGGAACTGTCCGAGACCGCCGACTCGGCGGCCGTTCACGAAGACCTCGTCGGTATCGTCGATGCGACCGAGCGAGAGGATGAGGCTGCGGTTCTCGTAGCCGGAGGGCATCGCGAAGGTCTTCCGGTACCAGGCGAAACCGCTGTAGTCGCGGTAACCTTCATTCTGCCAGGTGGCGGGCACCTCGATCTTCGTCCAGCGGCTGTCGTCGAAATCCTCGGCTGCGCGAGCGGGATCGTCGCCGACGGCGAAACGCCACGTGCCCTCGAGCCGGACGACGCGTTTGGTGGTCTCGGCGGAGGCGCCGAAAGGGGATTGCGCGAGCAGCGCGTGCCCGCAGCCGAGGGCGAGCAATGCGAGACAGAAACCGCCGCGCCGCAGCGGGCGGACGAACGGGTAACGTGTGAGGGAGGTGAGCATGGGGATGAAAAGGGGGTTGTTCACTCGGCGCGCAGCGCGATCGAAGGATCGACGCGCGTAGCGCGTCGCGTGGGAACCCAGCAGGACACGACCGCCACCGCGACGAGCGTCGCCGAAACCAGCACCAGCAGCAGCGGGTCGCCGGGCTCGAGTCGTGGCAGCATCGACCGCAGCACTTGGGCGAGTGCGAGCGAA
>DATGXA010000107.1:0-5463 GCA_035299125.1 Opitutaceae bacterium | reverse complement strand
CTGGAGCGCGCCGCTTGACGAGTGCGCCTCGATGTCAGCGATGTCGAAGACGACCTTGTTGTTCGCTGCCGCCCAGCTGCGGAGCGTCTGGTTGAAAACACCGCGCTGGACGTTTGCGCCTGACGAGACCTCGAGCGGGATCGTCATGTAGACAAACGTCGTGCCTGGGTTCGCCGCCTCGAGCGCGAGCATCGAATCGCGGTAGGTCGTCCAGTCGGCGTCGGGGTCGATGTAGCAGAACTTGTTCAACGCGAAATCGACCTTGCCGCCCCAGCTCGCCGTGATGTCGGACGCGAAGCCGGTGACCTTCGCCTCCCAGCCGGGATTGCCGCGAGCGTACTCGTAGACGGTGCCGGCGGCGATCGTGGCGGGAGCCGTGCCGTTCTCCGATGCGGTCGTGAACCGGTAGAAACTGCTGTTGGAGGAGTGCAGCGCGTTCAGGCCGGAGATCATGTTCGAACCGACCGAAGCGTGCTCGAAATAGAACGTGGTGCCGGCGATCGAGTCCATCGTCGCCTGCGAATAGCTCGAGACGGCTTGGACGGCGTTGTAGTTGATGACGATATTGGCCAGCGCCGGAGGCGCCGCACAGAGGGACAGCAGCGCCGTCCCGAGCAGGGTTCGCTTGATCAGGGTATGCATGATGATGGGGATAATTCTCGCAACGGACGCCGCGCATCCTGCTTTCCACGCCAGCGCCGCACGAGCCTACTGGCCGCAAAACCCCGTGAAATCTCCGCCGCGGCAAGGCCCGCCCCGCTGGCACCCACGCTCGCGCGGACAGCGTAGCCGCCCAGAAACCCCTTGGCGCGGACTCTTCCAGCCACCTACACTGCATTTTTCCGATGAGCGCACCCGCGCCCGAAAACACCATCGAAGTCCGCAACCTCGTCAAAGCCTACGCCGGCGTCACCGCCGTCAATGGCGTGTCCTTCTCCGTCCGCCGGGGCGAGGTCATCGGTTTCCTCGGGCCCAACGGCGCGGGCAAAAGCACCACGATGCGCATCCTCACCGGGTTTCTCCCGGCCACCTCCGGTTACGTGAGCGTGTGCGGCGTGCCCGTCGCGAGCCGCCCCGAGGATGTGAAACGTCACATCGGCTACATGCCGGAGAATAACCCGCTGCCCGAGGACGTGCGCGTCTCCGAGTACCTCGCCTTCCGCGGCCGCCTGAAGGAGCTCTCCGGCAAACGCCTCCGCACCCGCATCGACACCGTCGTCGAGCTCTGCGACCTCAAGCGCGTCCGCCACCGGATCATTGGCAAACTTTCCAAGGGCACCCGCCAACGCGTCGGCATCGCCGAGGCCATCCTCGCCGAGCCCGACCTGCTCATCATGGACGAGCCCACCATCGGGCTCGATCCGCACCAGATCATCATGATCCGCGACCTCATCGTCGGCCTGCGCGGCCGCATGAGTGTGATCATCTCGAGCCACATCCTCCCCGAGATCGAGGCGACCTGCGATCGCGTGATCATCATCAACCAGGGCCGCGTCGTCGCCGCCGGCACGCCCGACGACCTCCGTCGCGAGTTCCTCGGCCGCGCCAACTACCGCGTCGAAATCGCCGGCGAGATCGACACCCTCCGCGCCACGCTCGACGCCCTCCACCCGGGCCTCGCGCTCGATGTCGTCGATGTGGCCGACGCCAACGGCTTCGCCACTTACGAGGTCACCTCGCCCGATTCTGCCGATCTCGGGGAACAACTCGTGCGCGAACTCGCCACCGCCTCCGGCCTGCGCCTGCGCTCCTGCGCGCGCACCGAGGCGTCTCTCGAACACGTGTTCCTCGCCGCGACGCGCCGCTCGTGGGATGCCACCCTCGAGGACAAGAAGCCCGGCCGCACCACCTGAACCGCCGTCCGCGCCCGCGGTCGGAATTTCTTTCCGAACTCGCGCTCCCGCGGTCTCACCCACGTTTTTTCGCCACTCCGCCCACCGCCGACCCACCCACCGGTTTCCGATGCGCCACTTCTTCACCCTCTTCTGGCACGAGGTGCGGATGCTCTTCCTCAGCGCGAGCACCTACATCTCCGCCGTCGTGTTCCTCGGATTCATGGGGTTCATCTTCATGCGGATCCTCGAGGATTACGCCGGCACACCGCAGGACACCTCGCCGGCGATCGCGTTCTTCGGCCTCTTCTTCCTGCCCGTCTGGGTCATGGTGCCACTGCTCACGATGAAGAGCCTCGCCGAGGAGCGTCGTTCCGGAACGTTGGAGACACTGCTCACCGCCCCCGTGAACTCCGCCGAGGTCGTCCTCGCCAAGTTCTCCGCCGCCTACCTGCTCTATCTGCTCCAATGGCTCTCGACGCTGGGCTTCGTCTTCGTGCTCTACCGCTTCGCCCGCGACCCGCGCCTGCTCGACCTCGGGCCGCTCGTCGGCGGCTACGTTTTCATCGCGGTGAGCGGCCTGCTCTACATCGCGATCGGCACGCTCACGAGCGCCCTCGTGCGCTCGCAGGCCGTCGCCGGCATTGTGGCCTTCGCGCTCATCTTCGCACTCACGCTCGGCATCAAGCTCATCGGCGGTCTCACCCTCCTCCAACAGGACAACCTCGGCGCGATGCGCGACACGCTCGGCGCCGTCGATGTCTTCCGCCACCTCGAGGACTTCACCCACGGCGTGGTCGATACCCGCCAGATCGTCTTCTATTTCACCGGCACCGCCCTCGCGCTGATCCTCAGCATCCTCGGCGTCGAAGCCAAAATCCTGCGCAGCTGACATGCACTGGCCCGACAGCTTCCAAGCGAACCGCCGACTCCGCACCGTCAACCTGACGCTGCAGGCGTTCCTCTTCCTCACGCTCTTCGCGGGCATCAACTTCCTGGCGCTGCACTTCCCCGCGCGCTTCGACCTCACCCGCAACCGCTTCTTCTCCCTCTCCGCCGAGTCGCGCTCGTACCTCGAGCAACTCAAGGACCCCGTCCACATCGTCGTCGCCTTCGATACGCAGCCCGACAACGCCGACGACGAGCAGGCCCGCCGCGACATCGGCAGCCTCGTCCGCGAATATGTTTACGCCGGCCGCGCCTCCGGTCGCCCGCTGATCACCACCGAAGAACTCGACGTCTTCCAGCAGACCCGCCGCGCCGCCAGCCTAGGCATCGCCAGCAAGAACGTCGTCGTCTTCGTCTGCGGCGACCGCCGCCGCTACGTCTCCCGCGGCGAGCTCTACCTCATCGAAGAAGGCGAGAAACGCGCCTTCATCGGCGAGCGCGCCTTCACCGCCGCGATCCTCGACGTCACCGCCGCCGCCAAACAGAAGCTCTATTTCCTCAAAGGCCACGGCGAGATGGAGCCCGGCTCCGTCGCCGCCGACCGCGGCCTCTCGCAACTCACCGACGAACTGCGCGCGCGCAATTTCGACATCGACGTACTCGATCTCGCCCGCGCCCGCCGCATCCCCGACGACGCCTCCCTCCTCCTCGCCATCGGCCCCCGCGCGCCCTACCTGCCCGAAGAGCAGGACAAGCTCCGCGACTTCCTCGCCAACCAATCCGGCCGCCTCCTCCTCGCCCTCGAGCCCGGCCCGAACCACGGCCTCGATGACCTCCTCCGCGACTGGGGCGTCCGCGCCGACGACGTGCTGCTAGTCGACCGCGACCCGCAGGAAGTCGCCGAAGGCGGCGACCTCATTCTCCGCCGCTTCGGCCCACACTCGATCACGCAGGTTCTGATCAACAACCAGATTCCGCTCCTCGCCGGCCGCCTCCGCGTCGTCCGCCCCGATCCACGGCGCGCACCCGATCCGTCGCTCAAGCTCACCAAGCTCATCGGCTCCTCTCCCACCGCGTGGGGCGAGCGCTCCTTCCGCCGCACCGACGAGTTCAAATACGATCTCGCCGTCGATCTCCCGCCCAGCGGCGCCGATTCATCCCTTCCCGTCGCGACGCTCTCCGAGCGCGTCACCGCCGCCAACCTCCCCTTCAGCGTGCGCGGCGGAAAACTCCTCGTCTTCGGCACCTCCGACTTTTTCGCCAACAACCGGCTCACCAGCAGCGGTAATCTGACACTCGCGCGCAACGCCATCGACTGGGCCACCGAGCGCGACGCCCAGCTCAACATCCCGCCGCGCCCGATCGCGAAGTTCCAGCTCACACTCAGCCAGACCGAGCTCGGCAAACTCCGCCTCGGCCTGCTCCTCATCGTGCCCGGTGCCATCGCGCTCCTCGGCCTCTTCGTCTACTGGTCCCGCCGCTCGTGACGTTTCGGCGAGTCCGCTCGGTAGCGTCCTCTCGCCTCTAGCCTTTCACCTCTCGCCTCTCTCCCATGCGCACCAAGGTCACCCTCGTTCTGCTCTTCCTGAACGTCGCGCTCTTCTACTGCATCTTCCAGTTCGTGATCATCGTCCCGCCGACCGATCGCTCCGCCGTCGTGCTCCCACCCGGCGTCGCCGCCGCCGATCGCCTCGAGATCCGCCGGGCCGGCGCAGAGCCCCTCGTCCTCGAGAAACGCGGCGATGCTTGGTTCCTCGGCGCCCCTTACGACTGGCCCGCCGACCGCAACGCCGTCGACCGCCTCCTCAACGAGCTCGCGCTCCTCCGCCACGAGACCAGCTTCGAAGTCGCGAACCTCGCCGACACCGGCCAGAAGCTCTCCGACTACGGCCTCGAGCCCGCCGCCGCCGTGCTTGAGATCGGCCTCGGCCAACGCCGGATCGAGCTCAAGGTCGGCGCCGCCACGCAGGTGCAGAACCGCCTCTACGTGCTCGATCCCGAGGGCACTCGTATCCACGTCGTCAACCGCAGCCTCGTCGACGCCCTCCAGCTCGGCCCCGACCGCCTGCGCCACACCGCCCTCGTCGACATCCCGGTCTTCGAGGCCCGCTCGCTCGCCGTGCAGTTGCCCGCCCCGAGCAACCTCCGCGTCCGCCTCGCGCGCAGCGCCCAACGCTGGCTCCTCGAATCACCCATCCAAACCCGCGCCGACAAGAACGCCGTCGAGCTCGCCCTCAGTCGCCTGCACGAGCTCAAGGTCACCCGTTTCATCGATACCGCGAAAGGCCTCGCCACCGGCCTCGACAACCCCGCGCTCCGCGTGACCGTCGAGGGCAACCAGCGCCGCGTCATCCTCCTGCTCGGCGCCCCCGTCTCGGCCGAGGCCAAGCCCGGCGTCTCCGTCGCCGAGACCGAGCTCTACGCCCGCCTCGAAGACCGCGCCGCCGTCTTCACCGTCACACTTCCCGACGCCCTCCTCGACTCCCTCCGCAACGCGCAGACCGAGCTGCGCGACCGCCGCCTGTTTGAGTTCGAGCGCGCCAGCGTCACCGCGCTCTCGCTCAAATCACCAAACCAGCCCGAGGTCACGCTCCAGCGCCTCGAAACCGGCGCCTGGCAGGTGCTCGCGCGACAAGGCGCCGAGCCCGCGCTCCCCCAGCCCGCCGATCCCGTCCAAGTGAATCGCCTGCTCGAGCAGCTCGCGCAGCTTCGCGCCGTCACGTTCCTGAGCGACGCGCCTTTC
>DATGXA010000106.1:0-3612 GCA_035299125.1 Opitutaceae bacterium | reverse complement strand
CGGCAGCGGCGGCGGCGCCTTCGACCGCAGCAGCGTCGCCGTGCTGCTTGTCACGCTTCTCACCGCGCTCGCCCTCGTGCGCGTGAGCGAACGCAAACGCCGCGAGCGCGGGCAGGAGTGAGCGGTGAACCCGCGGCCCGGGCTGCCTCCCGTCCAGCCCGGGCCGCGCTTCCCGCTTCTTGGCCGCCGCTGACCACCCACCCCGTAGCCATGAAACCGATCCGCACCGCAGCCTCCGCGTTCCTGCTGCTTACCCTTGGCCTCCTCGTCTCCGGCTGTGCCTTCTGGCCGGGACGGAGCGCACACCGCGCGAGCAGTGTCGTCGCGTTCCTCTATCCCGACGAGCAACAGCCGCTCGTCACGCCGTCCACGCCCGAGCTCGCACTGCCGTTGCGCGTGGGACTGGCGTTCGTCCCGAGCGCGGAACGCCGTCACGACGAGTTTTCCGCGATGCAGAAACAGGTTTTGCTCGAGCGCATCGCGGCCGATTTCCGCGCGCTGCCGTTCGTCCAAACAATCGAAGTTGTGCCCGAGAGTTACCTGCGGCCGGCCGGCGGCTTCGCCAATCTCGACCAGCTCCGCGGTCTGCTCGGCATCGATGTGATGGTGCTCGTCGGCTACGACCAGGCGCAGTTCACCGACGAGAACCGCTGCTCGCTCGCCTACTGGACGATCGTCGGCGCGTACTTCGTGCACGGGAATCGCAACGACACGCACACGCTCACTGAGGCATCGGTGTACGACATCCGCAGCCGCGCGTTGCTCTTCCGCGTGCCCGGCGCGAACCGGACGAAGGCGTCGGTCGCGCTCGTGGACGTCGGCCGAGGGTTGCGCGCCGACAGCGCCGCGAGTTTCGCCGGTGCGACTGCCGATCTCACCACGAATCTCCACGCCGAACTCACGGCCTTCCAGCAACGGGTAAAGGAGGGCAAGGCCGACGCGAGGATCGTCAACCGCCCCGGCTATGCCGGTGCCGGCGCGTTCGCTCTCGGCGAACTCGGCGCGTTGTTGGGCCTTCTCGCCGGTGCGCTCGGCGCAGCTCGGGTGAAGGCTTCGCGCGCCGCGGAGAAAGGAGCGGCGTCATGAGGAGCGCGGTGTTGGAAGCGCGCGGGGTGGAACGCTTGCGGGCGGACGCTCATGCCTTCGTGTGCGTCGCCGGCCCGACCTGCGGCGGGCGCGAATCAGCGCTCGTGGGAGCGCCGTCCGCTGCGGCTCGTGCGCGCGACGGCGTCGGGGGCAACGCCGTCCGCCTCGGCGTGCCGTGGGTGGTGGGGCGATTTCCGCTTCTCACGCTCGGGCTCACGGTGGCAGCTTTCGCGATCGGCATGCTTCCCGGTGCCGCCGCGGCGCTCCAATTCGATCGCACGGCGCTTGCCGGCGGTGAGTGGTGGCGCTTTGTCACCGGACATTGGACGCACTGGGGCGGCGAACACCTGGCTTGGGACTTGGTCGTGTTCGCCGTGTTTGGCGCGCTGTTGGAGGCGCGTTCACGGCGCGGGTTTGCGGTGGTGGTTGCCGGTTCGGCGTTGGCGATCTCCGCCACCGTGGCGCTTGGCGCGCCGTCGCTGGATTTCTACCGCGGGCTCTCGGGCATCGACTCGGCGTTGTTCGCGGCGTTCTTCGCGCAACTGCTCGGCGCTGCGTGGCGCGAGCGGGTGGTGTTGCCGGCGCTGGTGCCGGCGGTCGCGTTGTTGGGTTTCGCCGGCAAGTCGGTCTACGAACTCGTCACCGGCGCGACGCTCTTCGTGGCCACCGACAGCAATTTCGTGGTCGTTCCGCTCGCCCATGTCGTCGGTGCCGGCGTGGGCGTGGCAGTCGTGGTGGCGCAGAGCGTTTTCCGGCGCGCCACGTTTTTCCGCGCCGAATCTCAACCTTCCTGATTCCCATGTTCTACACTCTGCTCGTCGCGACCTTCGGGATCGCCTTTCTGGTTTCGTGGCTGACGTCGCATTTCTTCGAGACGGCGGCCGAGCGCATTCTGAGGCGCGTCATCCAGGACGAAATCTCCTCGGCCTGGGTGCGCTACCTGAAATTCGCGCTGCTGGTCGTGGGCATCTCGAACGGCGTGCGCATCCACCAACTCGAACGCTTCATCTCGACGCCGGCGTACAACGAAAAGGCTGCGATCCTGGAACTGACGTCCGCCCGGTGGACGCTGGAAATCTATCGCACGATCATCGGTTCGCTGCAGGGCCTCGCGTGGGTGCTGCTGGTGTTTTTCGTCGTGGCGCTGCTCGGGTTCGTGGCGGTGCGGCTGATCGAAACACTGCGGCGCAACCGCGAGCCGGCCGGCTGAGGTCCTGGCGCGAGCGCCGTGTTTGGCGCCGTGCCGCTGGCCGGCGCATCGTGCGCGAGTTCGCGTTTCCGTCTATTCCAGTCCGCGGCGCGCGACATCGTCCTCATCCCAACCGAGATAGTGGCCTAGTTCGTGGAGATAGGTGATGCGCACTTCGTCGCGGTAGCGGGCGGGATCCCCGTCGGCTTCATCCCAGATGTTTTCGAGGAATAGCAGGATCTGTGGCGGCAGTCCGGCCTCCGCGCCGGTGCTCTGCCCGTGGGGTGGGCCGACGAAGAGGCCGAGGATGTCGGGCTCGACGTTTTCGTCCTCGAGCATCGGCCCTTCGGGAAACGGCTCGAGCGAGACGGGCACTTGTTCCGCCAGGTCACGGATGGCGGCCGGCAACTTGGCGCGTGTGCGATCGATGGTCTCCTGCGCGACACGGCAAAGCTCCTTCCAGTTCATCGCCGACGGGTGTGACTCCGGTAGGCCCCCACTGCAACAGCGCCGGCGTCCCGCGCGCCACTCTCGAGCTGGCCAAAGACGCCGCGTCAACCAATAGTTGACATAATGGAGGGGTGATTGGCGCTCTGGCGGCTCTGCGCGGGTGGCGCGTTGCCACTGTGATTCTCCGGCCGGGGGCAGCTCAGGTGATCACGGCCACCGGGTGCGAGCTGCGGCGCGTGAGTTTCACCAGCAACGTGATCAAACCGGCCACGAGCAGGATCGGCAGCGCGATCGGGAGCAGCACGGCGACCACCACGCAGCCCAGCGCGAGCAGCACACCGAGCACGACGACCGCGGCCGTCCCGCCGCCGATGATGGCCAGTCCCAAAAGCAGGACACCCACGACCACCATCAGGCCGAGCGCCGCCAGTCCGCCGACGAGGCCACCGCAAAGATGGCTGGCGACCGCCGGGAGGGCGAGAAGCACAAGCACCATGAGTCCAAGGAGAAAGGAGACTTTCAAAAAGGTCTTCATGCCCCCAGCACCCGAGCGGCGCGAAAAAGTTGCAGGGAAATCACGGTTTGGCGCGTTCTTTGCAATAGTCGCAGGCGATGCTTCCAACCAACTCAGCGTGATCGGCCCCCCGGGCCGGCCATGCGCCACCAACGCACTCCCATGAAGACCAATCCGAATCGCCATCTCGAACCTCCGTCCGAAACCGCTCTTTTCGACGCGCTCCTGCTGATCGTGGCCGGCGCAGCGCTCGAAGCGCAGACGCGCGGTGAGGTGAAGCCCTTCGGCAAACAGCGGCTCACGCTCCGCGCCCGCGGAGCGCGGCACGCCGCGGCGCACTAGCGGCGGCCACCATCTCGCGCGACGGCAGCCA
>DATGXA010000105.1:0-8172 GCA_035299125.1 Opitutaceae bacterium | reverse complement strand
GTCCGCTCGCACACGGCCGCGAGCCGGCCGAGCCAACGCGGATTCGTTCCCGAGAAACGGTCGCTCGCAAACAGGTTGCCCAAATCGAAGATGAGATCGTCGAGCGGGTAACGCGGATCCTCCAGCGCCGCCGCGACCGCCAACCCCTCCGGGCCGGCGAACGCCGCCACGATCTCGCCGCGCGGCGTCAGCCGCAGCTCGCGATCGAGCACGCCAAGTCGTTGCCACTGCCAGAACAGCGTAGGCTCCGGCGAGAGCTGGAGACACACATTCTTCCACGGGCAACTCCGGCAGACCTCCGCCGGATTGCGCTCGCGCCGCACCAGCCGTGCGCGTCCCGTATCTGTACGTAAACCGCACGGGAAAACCTCCGGCGCGTATGCCGCCGAGTCCTCGATGCCGAACACGATCGGCTCCTCCGTGAAGAACCGGCCGGCCGAGTTCGCCGCGATTTCCGCCGCGGAGCGCCCGGCGCGAAACTCGCGGAGCAACACCGCCCACGGGAGCGGCGCCGCACGCCGCAGTTTCTCCGCATGCGCGCGCGCCATCCGCGGCGACTTCTGGCTCGTGAGCACGTAGCCGGTGTCGTCCAGTCCTCGCCGGCCGGCCCGGCCGATCATCTGCAACAGCTCGCTCGGCTCGATCTCGTGCTCGAGGTTGTCGTGCCGGTAGTGCGTCGCCGTGACCATCACCGAACGCAGCGAGAAGTTGATGCCCGCGCTCAGCCCCAGCGTGGCGACCACGGCGCGCAGCTGCCCGGCCTTCGCGAGCGGCTCAATCACTCCGGCGCGTTGCGCGTAGGTGAGCCCGCTGTGGTGGAACGCGACCCGCACGCGCACGAGTTTGGCCAGCTGCGGCCCGAGCGCTTGCTCCTGTTCCGGTGTGAGCGTGAGCGGATCGGGCTGCGGCAACTCGCGCGCGAACTGCCGCGCGAGTCGTTCCGCCTCCTGTCTTTGCGGCGCAAACACAAGCACCGGGCCGAGCCCGTCGCGCAGCGCGCCGGCCAGGCGCCGCGACCAGTAACCTTGGATCTCCGCCGGCAGCCCGCGCGTGAGGTCGTCGACCTCCACCTCCTCGAGCGGTACCGGACGCTCACGGTGCCGGATCAGCTCCACCGTGCGACCGAGCCGCCGGAGCCAGGTGGCGACGTCGTTCGGGTTCGCCACGGAGCCGCTGAGGAGCAGCAATTGCACGGCGCGGGGCAACGCCGCCAGCACGCCCTCGTAGTGGTTGCCGCGGTGCGGGTCGCTCAGCCACTGGTACTCGTCCACGGCGAGGAACCCCCAGCGGGCGCCCTCGCGCAGCTGCGTCTGCACCGCCTCGAGCGTCGCGACCACCACCGGCGACTCCGGCGCGATTGTGAGGTCGCCCGTCACGATGCCGACCTTCCAGCCGCGCGCACGCCACTCGGCGTATTTGTCGTTGGCGAGAGCGCGCGTGGGCACGGTGTAGATCGCCGGCCGCGCGAAGCTCGTGGCCTCGGCGAACTTCTCGAAGACGAACGTCTTCCCGGCGCCCGTCGGCGCGTCGAGAATCACATCGCGGCCGGCCTTGAGCGCCGCGATGCCCTGCGCCTGCCAGCCGTCCGGCAGCACGAGGCGTTGCAGGCTTTCGAGTCCGCGGGCGTTCACGGGCCGAAGCAAACGACCGCGGCGCGCCCCGTCAACGGGCGCGCGCGGCCTCCGCGTCTTCAACCGCGGTCGCTTCCGCCGTCGGCATCGTCGGCGAAGCCGTCGTAGTTTTCGACAACCTCGCTGGCCCAGTCGTCGTACGCCTCGGCCGGGAGATCGAGCGCCACGCCGGCGCGCCGGAGCGCGCCCTCGAGAGGACGGACGAACTCCGCATCCATCTCCTCGATGCGGAAGTCGATCTCGAGACCGGACACGCCGCGCGCAAACGCGATCGAGTCCGCGAGTTCCATCAGGTCCTCGTCGGTGAACAGCTCCTCGAGCTGCGCCTGCGATCCCTCGAGCGCGGTGAGCTCCGCCCAGTTGCGGCCGCGGGTGGCGTCCGGTTGGCAGAGAGTCACGGCGCCGCGCAGGCGGGCCCGGCGGACCCGCACGGCGAAACAGCGGAGCGTCGCGTAGGCGCACGCCAAGTTGGCGAGGCGCGCGTGCTGCACGAGGCGTTGGTGAATGGCGAGCAGCATGGAAATCTTCATGGGAAGTCGCTCCTGAATTCCGGTGTTGATGGTGCGTGTCCTGCCGGCGCAGCCCCACCCTGAGGTGGAGTCGCACCGGCCCGTTCTCCTCGAGGAGCAGCGCGCGGCATGCCAGCGCACCGTTCCTGCGCTTCTTCGATCAATCGACCGCAGTCAGCTGAAACCGAACCTTTCGAACTCCTGGGGTGCAGCGTCTCGACTGCCGCAGACCTGGCCGTCGGGACGGCCGCTCAAAAAGGAACCCTGTCTTCAGACGGGACCGGTGAGTGCGGCCCCACTGCTTCATCGGACAAAACAACGTGGTCCTGAGTCGGAGTTTTGCGAACCGCCCGCCGTTTTTCCCGCCGCTCCGGACTTGGAAATGGCACCACAGCCCGCCATTGCTGTCGCACCGCGGTCCTCCTCCCGCCCAATGCACCCTCGCCCCTTCGCCCTCTGTCTCTGGCTGGCGTCGTTCTGCTTGCTGCCCGCCCGCGCCGATGCCGATCCGGCGCGACGACTGCAGGGCGAAATCGCTGGCGCGCGCTGGGCCGCACTGGTTCCGGAAAACTGGAACGGCCGCCTCCTGCTCGAAGCACCCGACCGCCGCCACGCGCCGGCACCGCTCGTCGCCGAGCTCGAGGAGACGGAGCCCGACCACGCGGCGCTGCTCGCCTCGGGGTGGGCGCTGGCGACCACCAGTTATCGGCGCACGGGACCGATCCTGATCGACGCGATCGAGGACTTGCGCGCGCTGCGCGAACACCTCGCCACCGCACTCGGCGCATCGCCGCTGACGATCATCGCGGGCAATGGCATGGGTGGCCTCATCGCCGTGCTCATGGCCGAGCGGCACTCCGACGAATTCCATGCCTTCCTCGCGCGCGACCCCCAGCTCGGGATGCGCGACCCGCGGGCGCTCCGCCTGAAGTGCGACGGCCAACCGCGCGGCCCGGTCCTCTTCCTCTTCGGCGCCGGCACCGCACGCAGCGTGATCGATTACCACGACCGGGCGCGCGCCTCCGCCAACGCCGAGAGCGTGGTGCCCGTCCTGTGGTTCCAGCCCGCGTCCGGCGCCGACGATCCCGACGCGCGCCCTATCCCGCTCGCCGAAGCCGTCGATGTGGTGGCCAACTGGGCACAAACCCGCCGCGCTCCACCGGATCGGCTCGAGTACCTGCCCGCGGCGGAAGATCTTCCACCGGTCCCACCCGAGGCACGGAGCACGCCCGCGCCGGCTGCGGAAGCGCCGCCGTTGCCCGACGAGCCGCCGCCCACCGTGCCGGTCGAGTAGGCGCTCCGCGGCTCGCCAACCGGCGAGCGCCTCAACCGTTTTCCACGAGCTGTTGCGCGTGTTTGCCGAGCTTGCGGAGCAGTGCGGCCAGTTGCGACTGCTCGCCGGGCTCGAGGCCACCCATCACACCTGCGAGATTTCTGAAATGCACGCGCAAGGCCTGCCGCGCCCGCTCGCGCCCGCAGTCCGTGAGCGCGACGAGCGCGACGCGCTTGTCCGCCGGATCCGCCGTGCGACGCACCCAGCCCTGCTTCACGGCGCGGTCAACCGCGGTCGTGATCGAGCCGCTCGTGAGCAGCAGTTTCCGGCCAAGCGTGTTCACCGGCAGCGCGCCCTTCGAGTAAAGCGCCTCGAGCAGCGCGAAGTCGCTGTCCGACGCAAACCCCAGCGCCCGGATACTGCGCCGGTCGTGCGCCTCCACGGCATAGAACGCCTTCCACAGAATCAGGTACAGGCGCTCGGGTGTGATCGGCGGCGGGGTGGGCACGCCGAGGAGGGAGGCGGCCAATTACCTCGATGTCAAGGTATCGGCCGCCACCTACAATCTCCGGTTCGCCACGCGCTCGACCCACACCACCTCACACGAGCCGCCGCCCGAGTCCTCGCGGCTCGTCGAGCTGCGCCAACGCCAGCCATCGGCGCTGCGCACCTCGACCAGATAACCCGCGAGTTCGACGAGCTCGTGCCGACGAACCGCCAACAACGCGGCGCGAACCGCGGGACCTTCGGGGATCAGGTGCATGTTTGCCGACGACCGGACAATCGCTTCCGGCGGGATCGGCGGCGCCTCGGACCAACGATACTCGTACCAGCGGTGATCCTGTGAGATCCGCAGCGCGTTGATCGTGGCCGCCTCGGCCATCGGCCCCCAGCCGAGCGCGAGGTCGATCGGCGCGAGCTTCGCGCCCCGATCGAAGAAATAGCGTTCGCGCGAGAGCACCACCGCCCGCGCCTCGAACCGGGCCAACGGCGTGAATGTGCAACCGTGCGCCGTCCACGGCGACGGGAGGCGATCCGCGCTCTGCACGATCGTCGTCGCCGGCCGCCCTGCCCAGCGCGCCGCGGGCTGCGGACGCGCGCAGAACCAGACGCCGAACAACAACAACGCGCAGGCGAGCAGACGTTTCATGCAAGCACAACGGCTGCGCTCAGCCTTCGCGCGGTGCGACGCCGCTCGTCTGCACCGCGCGCGGCGCAGACAGAGCCTTTTCCGCCGGCGGCGAGACTATGCCGACGCGCTGCGCACCCACGCGGCCGACGAGCAGATCGAGCTCCTGCACTGTGTCCAACAATTCGACACCCTGTGCGCTCATCTGTTGCGCGGCGGCGGCGGTCTCCTCGGAGCTGGCCGCTCCGGCTTGGGTGATCTTGTCCATCTGGGCGATCGCCTGGTTGAGCTGGCGCAGGCTCTCGTCCTGCTCGGAGTTCGCCGACGCCATCTGGGCCACGAGCTCGCTCACCTTCGCGACGTGCCCGTGGATCGTCTGGAGCAGCTCGCCAACCTTGCCCGAGATCGCGGCGCCGCGCGCGCTCACCGCGTTCGCAGCCTCGATCTTGCCAGCGGAATCGCGGGCGGCCGTCGCGCTGCGCTGCGCGAGACCACGGACCTCCTCCGCGACGACGGAAAACCCCGCGCCCGCCTCGCCGGCGCGCGCGGCTTCGACCGCGGCGTTCAACGCGAGGATGTTCGTCTGGAAGGCAATCTCGTCGATCGTACGGATGATCCGTGTGATCTCGTCGCTCGAGGCGCGAATCGCCGCCATCGCTTCGGCCAGTTCGCGCGCGCTCGTGGCCCCCGCCTCCGCCGCGGCACGGGCGGCGCCCGCGAGCTCGCGTGTGGCGGCCGCATGCTCGACGTTACGTTTGGCGGTGGCGGACATGACTTCGAGCGAGGCGCTGGTCTCCTCCAACGAAGCGGCCTGTGCGCTCGCGCCCTCCGCCAGGCTCCGGCTCGATTCAGAGACGGTCCGCGCGGTGGCGGCGGAGTTTTCCGCGCCGGCCGTCAACGCCTCGGCGATGCGCCTCAATGCACGGGACAGCCGTCGCCCCAGAATCGTGGAGACGAGCACACCGGCCGCCACGCAGACGAGCACGCCGGCGAGCACCGTCGCGGTGCCGCGCCCGAGCGCATCAACGACGACGCCGGCCGAGCGCTCCGTCTCGGTGTTGCCGGCATCGGCCAGTGCGGCGGCGGCGTTCAGGAGTGCCGCGCCGGCGCCGGTCCAGGCGCGAGCGTGCTCCGTCTCGCGGCCGAGCAGCGCGGAGAGGTCGTTGGCGGCGGTGAGAAACGTGGTCGCGGCGGAGCGTAGGTCGTGCAGCTGCGTGGCGCGGACCGCATCGCGCGCCAGCGGTTCCGCCTCGGCGATCTTCGCCAGCAGCTCCTCGACCGCAGCGCCGCCTTCCGCGACCATCGCCAAGTCGCGGTCGAACAACGCCACGCTGGTGTGGCGATGCGCGTCGCGCGCGAGGGAGGCGATCTCGCTCCATACGGCAGAGCGGGCGAGCTGGTCGGCCGTGCTCTCCGTCGGTGCGCCGCGATCGGCGGCGGGCGGGTTGCGATCGGTCTCGATGAGGGCGTCGACGTGCCCCAGCACATCGTCGCAGCCCGATTCGAAGCGCGAGCGGGCGGTGTTGAACTGTTGGCGAAGGGTTTTGGCCGTGTCGGCAAACTCCCCGTAGCTGCGGAGACTCTCCGCCAAGGTCTGGAGCGCGGACTCGCTTCCGCGAAGCTCGGGGCGCTGGGTGACGAGTTCACGCAAGGCGGCGGTGTCGCGTTCGACGGCAACAAGCGCCTCGCGGCCTTTCTCCCACGCACCGGCGCGATACGCGTAGATGTGATAGATGAACTGTACACGAGCGGTGGTGACATCGCGCTCGATCCGCTGTGCCAGCGCCGATTGCCGGACGTACGCGTCGCGCACGGCGAGAGCGCGGGCGGAGCCGGCGCGCATGCTCCACACCGTCAACGCGCCCGAGAGGGCCAGAAGCATCAATACGGCGCCGAAACCCAGCGCCAGCCGCCGACCGAACGTCATCGTTTTCATCTGTGGACCCGTTGCCGCATCGTTCCGGCAGAAAAAAGCCGGGCCCCAATCATCGGTCGGAGGCCCGGCGGCTTGATCGCGTTTCGCATCACGGACGGGCCGTGTGCGGAGGGCACCGGAGGCGCGCGATCGGCAGGCCTCCGGTCCGAGTCATTCCTTGGCGAGTCCGCGCACGAACCCCACCAGCGCCTGCATCTCCTCGGGGGAGAGTTTCTCGGCGTAGGGGTTCATGGTCATCTTGCCGGCGGCGTCCTTCTTGCCGTCGCGGATCACCGTCAGCGCCTCCTCATCGGTGAACGCCTTCTGCGCGTCCTTCTTGGAATAGTCCTTCAGCTTCAGCTTCTGGCCGATCTTGGTGTTGCCGGAGCCGTCGGCGGCATGGCACTTGGCGCAGTGGAGGTCCCAGTTCTCCTGGGGCGTGGCGGCGCCGAGCGAGGCGGCGAGGCCGAAGACGGAGATGCCGAGAAGAGCGGTGGTCAGTTTCATGGTGTTGTCGACTGTACTGGTTCGAGGTGATTTCGCAGGTCAGAGCGCGTGCTCCAAGGACAGGTAGGCCATCGGGCCGCGGAAGTTCGTGAAGCCGCCGGTGGTGACGTTCTGCCGGTCGAAGTAGCCGATCTTGAGCGTGCCGCGGAGACGGTCGGTGAAGGCGTGCTTCACGGCGACGGCGACACTGGATTCCTTGGCCTCGGCGCCATACGGCACGCTGACCAGCATCGACGACTGGTAGTTGTCGGCGCGGTAGATCGCGGCTTGGAGCTCGAGGTTCGTGGACGGGCCGACGGCGATGCCGGAGACGAAGCTGGCGCTCCAGTAGTTGTTGTCGGCGTTGCGGAGCACGTCGTTGGCGGTGCCTCCGGCGCGCGGGTACGCGGTGCGCAGCGTGGCGAAGACGACGTTGAGGTTGGCCTGGAAGTAGAGCTGTTTGGTGGGCGCCCAGTCGATGGTCTCGCCGATGAGGTGGTTGCGCGAGTCCATCGAGTCGTAGTATCCGACGCCGGCGTAGTGGGTGGCGTCGGTCTGATCTGCGCGCACATCGGCCTCGCCGACCTGCTGCACGTAGCGCGTGGTGAACGAGAGCCCCGGCAAGGGCCGGACGATGCCGGAGACCTTCCAACCGCGATAGCGGTAGCCGACGATGTACGCGTCGGTGCTCGCGATATCGGCGAACGAGTTCCGGTGATCGCGGTAGAAGAGTTCGCTGCGGAGGGTGAGCGCCGAGCAGGCGTTCCAGTTCGCGCCGATCTTGTAGTGGCCGTGGTTCTCGCCGGTGTTGTCCTCGGCGGTGATCGGGGCGGCGGCGACCACGGTGCCGGCGGTGCCGGTGCCGGAGATGGTGACGGCGCCGTTGTACGCCGTCTCGTCGCCGGAGACGTGCCGGTAGTCGAAGTTGGCGTAGAGGCTGAGGTTCTTGATGCCGGAGTAGCGGACATCGATCTCGGGTGTCCAGGCGGTCTCGTTGGTCTCGCTGGTGTTGTTGGCGGAGATCGGCACGCTCGAGACAGCGCCGGTGCCGAGCACGACCTTCGTGTTGATGTAGTCGGCCTGCATCCGGGCGTCGGAGCTGGAATCCTCACCCTTGAGGGCGAGCGTGACGAACAACGCCTTCACCGGCTCGACCCGCACGCCGAAGTTTCCAGAGAGGATCTTCTCGGTGGCGTGGCCGCCGCGCGAGGTGAACGAATACGGCGGGG
>DATGXA010000104.1:0-7203 GCA_035299125.1 Opitutaceae bacterium | reverse complement strand
CAGGTCGGGACGGTCGATGAGATCGTAGACGCCGAAGAGCCGGAGGAGGTTGAGCGGGCCGTCGATGCGGAAGACGTACTCGCGGGCGAGGCGCAGGTGATCGGTGAGGCGCTCAAACGTGCGGTCGTCGACGCCGGCCTCGATCTCGAGGCGCACGGCGGCGCCGCGGCGGAGGTTGCGCAGCTCGTCCTCGATGCGCTTGAGGAGGTTTTCCGCCTCCTCCTCGTCGATGTAGAGGTCGCTGTTGCGGGTGACGCGGAAGGCGAACGCGCCGTGGATCCGGTAGCCGGAGAAGAGCTGATCGGCGCAGAGCTTGATGATCTCGGTGAGGAAAATGTAGCGCTGCGGTCCGCGGGAATCGGGCGCGATGCGCACGACGCGCGGGAGGATGCGCGGGACGGGCAGGATCGCGAGCGAGCCTTCGTTCTCGGGCGTGGTGGGGTTGTCGACGGTGACGACGATGTTGAGCGTCTTGTTGCCGAGCTGGGGGAACGGATGCGAGGCGTCGACCGCGAGCGGCGTGAGCACCGGGTAGATGTGCGCCTTGAAATAGGCGCGGACCCAGGCGAGCTCGGTGCGCGTGAGCTGCGCGGCGGTCTTGAAATGGATGTTTTCGCGGCGCAACTCGGGCAGGAGGTGCTTGTGCCAGCAGCGGTACTGTTCCTCGACGAGCGAGGCGACGACGAGGTGGATGCGGCGGAGCTGTTCGCGCGCGCTCAGGCCGTCGAGACCGAGTTCGACGATGTCGGAGTCGACCTGCTGGATGAGGCCGGCGACGCGGATCTCGAAGAACTCGTCGAGGTTGGAGCTGACGATGGCGAGAAACTTGAGGCGTTCGAGGAGCGGGTTGCGCTCGTTCCAAGCCTGCTCGAGCACGCGGCGGTTGAAGGCCAGCCAGCTCAGCTCGCGATTGAAAAACGGCACTCGGGCCGGCGGCGGCGGGACGATCTTGGCGGCTTTCGTTTTGCGGGAGCGAGACATGGCGCGGCGCGGAAGCTAGGTATCGCCGTGGTGGAAGCGAAGCGCAAACCGGCGCGTGCGGGGGCGGAGATGTCGGAGTTAACCCGACCGTAACATTGGGCCGCTTGCGCCGTGGACGGGGCCGGCGGAGGGCACCCGCCGCGTGGGCGTGGAAAGCCTTGCGGCACCGGAGCGTTTCCCGAGAGTCGAAAGTCCCGATGACGCTTCTCGACCGACATGTGCTCGCGACCTGGTTGAAGACCTTCGGCCTGATCATGGCCGCGCTCCTCGGCCTGCTCGTGATGGTCGACATGCAGCGCAACCTCGCCGACTTCATCGGCAGCGGCGCGGACATCTGGGAGGTGCTCTATTACTACTTGGTGCTGGTGCCGGGCAACGTGCCGTTGGTGCTGCAAATCGCGGTGTTGCTCTCGCTGCTCTACGCGCTCGGCCAACTGCACCGGAACAACGAGTTCACCGCGATGCGCGCGGCCGGGCTGGGGTTGTTCCGCGTGACGCGTTCGGTGTGGCTCTTCGGCCTGCTGCTCGCGGGTTTCGTGTGGTACCTGAACGCCAGCATGATCCCGTGGTCGGTCGAGGAGGCGCGCGAGACGCGCGAGCAGATGCGTCGCGCGGCGGACCTCAAGAAACGCGGCAACTCCGGCGCGGGCATCTACACCGCGCTCGCCTACGCGAACGACGAGGCCGGCCGGCTCTGGTTCATCAACTCGTACGACGATATCGCGCGCCGCGGGCAGGGCGTGAGCGTGGGATTCTACGACGCCCAGCGCCACGAGCTCCGGCGCCTGATCGCGCGCGAAGGTTACTTCGACCGTTGGCGCGGTGCGTGGGTGTTTGTTGATGGCCGCGAACTCAACTTCGATCCGGCGACGGGCGAGCAGCTCGCCACGGTGCCGTTTGCCCACCGCATCGAGGAGAAGGTCGACGACGATCCCGAGCTGATGCTCCTGCTGCTCAAGAACGCCGCCGATCTTTCGCTCTTCGAGCTGGACCGTGTGATGGCGAGCCTGCCCGACGGCGACACGGCGCGCTTCCGGCGCTACGCCGTGGAGCGCGAGCGGAAGCTGGCCAGCCCGTTCGGCGTGCTCGTGGTGATCGCGCTGGCGGTGCCGTTCGCGATGGGCGGGGTGCGCGTGAACCCGGCGGTGAACATGTCGAAATCGATCGGGTTGTTCTTCCTCTATTTCCTGCTCTCGAAACTCGCGACGTTGATGGCGTCGTTCGGCACGCTCACTCCGTTCACGGCGGCGTGGTTGCCGGACACCGCGATGGCGCTGATCGCGGTGATCGCGTTCGTACGACTGCGCTGAGCGGGCGACTCGAGCGCCGACGCTCGGCTGATTCGCCGCGGGCTCAGCTTGACGGCGGCGCGGCGACCGTGAGCTCCCATTGCGCCGATTGTTTCAACGCGGGAAGCGTGACACGGTACTGGCCCGGCGGCAGCGCGGCCGCGGGAAACACGATCGTGCCGGTCGCGCGTGGGCGGCGCGGGGTGAGCTCTTCCGGGTACGGTTCCCAGCGGGGGAGGGCGACCACGTCGGCACCTTTGCGGAAGATGTCGAAACCGACGATGTGCGCGCGCGCCTGATCGAGCTCGGCCTGCAGATGTACGGCGAGGGCGGCGCCGGCGGCGAGGGTGGCGGGCGCGGAGACCGCCGAGTATTCGATCGGCAGATGCCAGTTCTCGGCGGAAAGCTGGTGGAGTTCTTCGACGGCTTCGGGCCGGATGAGCAGCGCTTGCACGGCGGCGTCGGCGGCGGGCACCTCGATCTCGGCCTCGAAGGGTGCTTCGAGGCGGGTCCAGCCGGCGGCTCTGAGTCGGTCGGATTCGACGCGCTGCCGGGTCTCGGCGAAGGGCTCGTGCGGCTTGCCCGGCTTCGCATAGGCGAGCCGCAGGTAGGTGTAGCCGGCGATGCTCACGAGGATCGCAACGGCGATCGGCCACAGAGGCCAAGGTTTGCGGGTGGGCGGACGCGCGGCGTGGGTCATGACCGGCAAGAGAGCCGGGAAACGTTTCGCCGCTCAAGCGCGCAACTGCGCCGCGGACCGCCGCGTTTCACTCGTAGCGTTGCCAGTCGAGCTTGTGGCGGTCGATCCAGCGGTAGTGCTCGGCGAACTGAAGACCGGCGGCGGCGGCTTCGTCGAGCACGACGGTGGCGCGCGGGTGGAGCTGCAGCGCCGAGGCGGGGCAGAGCGCGGCGAGCGGCCCCTCGACCATGCTGAGCGTGGCTCGCGTTTTTGTCGGCCCGAAGGCGAGCAGGAGGATGCGGCGGGCATCGAGGATGGTGCCGATCCCCATCGTGATCGCGTGGCGCGGCATCGCCTCGAACGCGCCGAAGACCGCGCTGTTGTCGCGCAGCGTGCCCTCCGAGAGGATCTTGATCCACGTGCGCGATCGGAGGGAGCCGGTGGGCTCGTTGAAGCCGATGTGGCCGTTGCGGCCGAGACCGAGGAGCTGGAGATCGATGCCGCTGGCGGCGGCGATGCGCGCCTCGTAGTCGCGACACTCGGCCTGAAGATCGGCGGCGATGCCGTTGGGCACGTGCGTGCGGGCGGGCTCGACGTCGATGTGGCGGAAAAAGTTCTCCTGCATGAAACGGCGGTACGACTGCTCGTGCGTGGGTGGCAGGCCGACGTACTCGTCGAGGTTGAACGTCGTCACGCCGCGAAACGACAGGCCTTCCTCGCGGTGGAGGCGGATCAGCTCGTGGTAGAGCAGGAGAGGCGTGCGCCCGGTCGCGAGGCCGAGCACGGCGTCGGGTTTTTCGCGCACCAGTTTGGCGATGATCTTGGCCGCGAGCCGGCAGCCGGCCTCGGCGTTTTCGCGGATGAGCACTTCCATGCGCCACGCTACCGGACCGTCGCGGCGTCGCAAACGCAGGGGGCCGTCGCGCGCCGCCGCCGCCGTCCGATGGCGGCGCAAATAGCATTTGCGCCGGGTTGGGGCGGTGGTTCTCCTCCCGCCTTCGCCCATGAAACTCTGGTCGCAGACCTTCATTCCCACGCTCAAGGAAAGCCCCGCCGACGCGGAGATCGCGTCCCACAAGCTGCTGCTGCGCGCCGGCCTCGTGCGCAAGCTCACCGGCGGCGTCTACACCTACCTGCCGCTCGGCCTGAAGGCGCTCCAGAAGATCAGCCAGATCTGTCGCGAGGAAATGGAACGCGCCGGTGCGATCGAGGTGCTCATGCCGCACCTCCACCCGGCGGAAACGTGGCAAAACGGTCCGCGCTGGGGCGCCGTGCGCGAGGTCATGTACTCGGTTTCCAGCGCCGGCGCCGGCAAACGCGCCCCGGCGGAGCCGGAGATGGTGCTCGGGCCCACGCACGAGGAGGTCGTCACCCCGCTCGTCGCGGGCGATGTCACGAGTTACCGCGACCTGCCGAAGAACATTTTCCAGATCCAGACGAAGTTCCGTAACGAGATTCGCCCGCGCTACGGCCTCATGCGCGCCCGCGAGTTCGTGATGAAGGACGGCTACTCGTTCGACGCCGACGACGCCGGCGCGATCGTGAGCTACCAGAAGATGAAGGAGGCCTATCAGAAATTCTTCGCCCGCTGCGGCCTGAAGGCGATCAGCGTCGAGGCCGACACCGGCGTGATGGGCGGCGCGTTCTCGCACGAGTTCATGGTGCCCGCCGAAGTGGGCGACGACGATGTCGTGTACTGCGACGCGTCCGGTTACGCCGCGAACCGCGAGAAGGCGACCAGCGGCATCATCCCAGCCGATCTCGCCGACGCCGCTCCGGTCGGCGCGGTTGAGGAGTTCGCCACGCCCGGCGTCACCACGATCGCGGCGCTCGAGAAGGCGCCGTACAACGTGGCCGCCGACCAGCAATTCAAGACCCTCGTGTACGTGGGCGACGGCAAGCCATTCCTCGTGATCCTCCGCGGCTGCGACGAACTCGAGGAGGCGAAGCTCGGCTCGCTCGGCTTCACGCTCTTCCGCCCGGCCACGGCTGACGAGATCGTGCCGGTGCTCGGCGCGAAGCCCGGTTCGCTCGGCGCGGTAAAGGGCACGATCGCCAAACCCGGCGCGCTCGCCGGCATCTTCGCCGACGGCGCCATTCGCCTGATCGGCAACGGCACCACCGGTGCGAACAAGGACGGTTTCCACCTGCGCAACGTCAACGTGACCCGCGATCTCGCGATCACGAAGTTCGGCGACTTCCGCCGCGTGCGCGAAGGCGAGCCCTGCCCGAAGTCCGGCCAGCCGCTGAAGATCGCGCGCGCGATCGAGGTCGGCCACGTTTTCAAACTCGGCACGAAGTACTCGGAGAAGTTCAACGCGACCTACACCGACGACCAGAAGCAGGTGAAGCCGATGGTCATGGGCTGCTACGGTATCGGAATCAGCCGCACGCTCCAGGCCGTGATCGAGCAGGCGAACGACGCCGACGGCATGCGCTGGCCGTGGAACGTCGCCCCGTACCACGTGCTCATCACACTCCTCGACCCGAAGGTGCCGGAGATCGCCGAGCTTGGGAAGAAGCTCGCCGCCGCGGCCGAGGCCGCCGGTGCCGAAGTGCTCATCGACGACCGCGAGGAGCGCCCCGGCGTGAAGTTCAAGGACGCCGATCTCATCGGCATCCCGGTGCGCGTCACGATCGGCGGCAAGGGCCTCAAGGAAGGCGTCGTCGAACTGAAGCTCCGCAACTCCAAGGACGTCGCGAAGGTGCCCGTGACGGAAGCCGCGGAGAAGCTCGCCGGCGTCGTCCGCGACTGCGCGGCCGCCGCGAACCCGACGACATGAGCGTCGCCGCGCCCAAGACCACCAAGAAGACATCGACGCGGAAGAAGGCCGCGCCGAAGCCGACCACACCGTGGTTGGTCGTCGTCTGCAACGACCCGGTGAACCTCATGTCGTACGTGGTGCTCGTCTTCAAAAAGGTCCTCGGCTTCACCGAGGCGAAGGCGCGCAAGCACATGCTCGAGGTGCACAAGAAGGGCCGCTCGGTGGTCTGGACCGGCGAACGTGAACGCGCCGAAGCCTACGCGCATACGCTGCAAACCTGGCAACTGGCGGCCCACATCGAACGGAGCGGCGATGGAAGATAAACGACTCGAACTGAAGCTGCCCGCGCCGGTGGTGGGCCCATTGCTTGAATACCTGCTCCCGCTCGCCCGCGAGACCGGCGAGGGCGCGCTGGCGTTTGACCCGGACCTGAAGGCGATCGAGGCGGACTTCCGCGACGACTGGCGCAACGATCTCGCGAACCAGAGCCAGGACGACCAGACGCGTTTCGCCGCGATTTTCGACACCGAGGAGTTTCGGAAAGAGGGCATCGCGGAGTTCGGCCCCGAGGATTGCGAGCCGCTGCTGCGCGCCGCCTCGGCGCTGCGGTTGAAGCTTCGCACACGCAAGCTCGGCGCGCTCGCCGATTCGGCGCTCGAAAACGGTGAGATCGATTTCGCGCGGTTGAACAAGGAGGAGCAGACGGCGATCACTGCGTACATGCTGCTCGCCTCGCTCCAGGAGATCGTCATCCGCCACCTCGATCCGAGCGAGGACGAGTGAGAGGATCTATGCGGATGCGCGCCGTTCCTGTGGGCCGAGGCGTCGGTATGGGCAGTCGGCGGATGGGCCACCTCACTGGGGTGGCCGACGACAAGATCGGAGGCGGCAAACGACCGCCGAGCCGCCCATGGAACGACTGACCTGCGACTACTGCGGACTGCCGTTCCGCGCGCCATACAAACCGCCGGCCGGCGAGAAGGCGTTCTGCTGTTCCGGCTGTGCGCTCGCGAGCAAGCTCGGCATCGAGGGCGAGACGTTTCCCGTCTCGCCGCAGCTCATCTTCGACCTCGCGTTGGCGTTCGGCGTTTTCAACCAGCTCCTGCTTGTGTTGCTCGTCGCGGCATTGCGGCGCGACGGTCGGTTTGATGGAGCCGCGCTATGCGTGACGATTTCCGCCGCGCTCGGCGGCGCGCTGTACCTCACGGCGCTCGGCTGGCAATGGCGCAGCCGCTGGCTGCGCGCGACCGACGCGTTTCTCTACGCGGCGCTCGCGGCGCCGGTCCTTGGTGGCGTGACGGTGGCGCTCTGGCTGAAACGTGCCGATGCCGCACTCGTCGCCGCGGTGGCGAATCTGTTGCTGGTGGTCTGGCAGGGCCGCGGTTTCCTGCGGCGGCTCTGGGCGCGGAAACGCGTGCGGTAGGCGCCGCTGCGGCCGTTGGTCTCGGCTCGCGCGACGCGCGCTTGCGCCCGGCCGGCAACATTGGCT
>DATGXA010000103.1:0-14824 GCA_035299125.1 Opitutaceae bacterium | reverse complement strand
GTGAACGACGCGCGAGCGCTGGTCGAGTCCGCGCAGATCAGCGGCCGGTTCGCCGTCGCGCTCGACACTGCCCGCTCGCTGCATGCCCAGAATCTGAAGTTCGATGCCACGCTCACCTGCCGCAACGTGGGCCCGGAGCGTGCATTCACTCTGCGCGGTTCCGCCTCGCAATCGTCGACCGGCCCGGTGTTGGCGTTCGCGCTGGACCGCGGATCCCGCCACCTCGGCAGCCTGCAACTGCGCCCCGCAAGCGACGGCACGCTGACCGGCGACTGGGCGGCCCAAGTGCGTTCTGCCGATGTTCCGGCGCAGATCCGGCCCCGCGAGGTGCCGGATCTCTCCGCGGCCGGAGAGGGAACGTTCGCCATCACCTCCGATCTCGCGCAGCTCCGCGTCGCAGGCTCGGGCCACATCGAAATCGGCAGCTGGCAACTCCCCGCGTTGGGCTCGACTCAGCTCGGCCAATTCGCCACGGACGCGCGGTTCACCGGCACTCGCAACCACTCGGGACTGCGCGTCGAGCAACTCACCATCGCGCTCGCCGGTCCCGGCGCGCAGCTCTCCGCTCGCACGCTCCAACCGTTCGTCCTCACCGCCGGCACCGATCACTTCGCCGTCGTTCCCGCAGATCCCAACACGGACTGGCTCGAACTCACGGTCGACGCGCTGTCGCTCGATCGGCTGCCGCCGCTGCCCGCCCAACTTGCGCTGCGATCCTCCACCATCGCCGGCAAGCTCGCCTTCCGAGCGACAACGGCCGGACACGAGTGCCGCACAATCGCGCCGCTCGTGTCCCGCAACGTGGCTGTCGTTCGCGCGGAAACCGCGTTTCTCCGCGATGTCGATCTCTCGACCGATGTCGTCGCAAGTTTCGCGGCCGGTGCGTGGAGCGCGCAGTTCGCTCCCCTCACCGTGACGCGCGGCGGCGTGCCGCTCGGCTCCGGCACACTGAGTCTGCAACCGGCGGCGCTCACCGCATCTTGGCGCGCGGATCTCACCGCGCTGCTACCATCGCCGCCCGCGCTGGCACAGGAGCAACTGCGCACGTTTTCCGGGAAACTCGCTGCGTCGTTCGGCGCCACGACCCTGCTCAAGGGAGAGATGTCGCTCCAGTCGAACGCCCCTGATCGGGTACTCACCGCCACGGTGCACCTCGAGTCGTACGCGCCGAGCGTGGTGGATCTTCGGGCACCGGTTGAAGTCGTCGCAGGTCCCGACCGGACAGAGTTGGTTCTCGAAGGCGGAACGCGCCGCCAACCCGACGGCGCCATCACTCGCCAACTCGCCCTCGGCGGCCGCAACGTCGTTCTCGAACATCTGAAAAGCGTCGGCGCTTCCGCCATCGCGTTGCGCGGGCTGCTCTCGCCCGCAGCCAACGATCCGAACCGCGCACTCTGGGCCGACTCGGACGCGCGCCTGCAACTTCACTTCGAGCAACTGCGCGCCAGCGACACGCTGCTGAAGGCCGCGCGTGGCACCCTCGTGATTGCTGGCGACACCGTGCGGCTTGAGGCCGGAGAGGCGCGCCTCCCCTCTGGCCAGCCGGGTAGACTCGAGGGCTCCGTCGTCTTCACGCCCGGCGCCACACAACCGTACAATCTGACCGCCACCGCGTCGGTCGAAGTCATCAACGCCGCGCGGTTCTTTCCCTCGCCAAGCTCCGACTCAGAGCCGGCTGTCGAAGGCTGCTTCGTATTCACCGATACGATCTCCGGTTCGGCGTCCGATCTTTCCGAGCTGCCACACCGTCTCCGCGGCCGCATGCAGCTGACCGGCGGCACCGGTATCGTGCGCCTCCTGAAGACCAACCTCGGCGGCACGACTCCCGACAAGGCGAAACCAGTGTCCGACGCGCTCGTGACCGGCACCTCCGCCGTCGCATCGCTCTTCGGTGTGAAGGGCGACTCGATCGATTCCGGCCAAAAATCCGTCAGCAAGGCCGCCGCCGCCACGCGAAGCCTCAACTACGAGCTGGCGGCGGTCACCTATGAGCGCGGCACGATCACCGCCGTACACGAGCCCGACGGCGCGATTCACATCGAATCCATCGAACTCACCGCGCCCGACCTGCGCCTCACTGGCTCGGGCGAGCTCGCCGCAGCGCCCGAGTCGGGCTCCTTTGTGCAGCGACCGCTGCGCGCCTCGTTGCGTCTGGCCGTGCGCGGCCGGCTCGGCGAATACCTTGTCACTTCCGGCCTCGGCGAAACGACCACTGATATCGAGGGCTTCCGCCTCGTCTCCAGTCCGATCGAAATCGGCGGCACGCTGGCCCAAGTCGACATCGCGCGCTGGCGCGAGGTACTCAGCACGGCGCTCCGGCACTCGAAATGAGCGGAGCACGCGTGATGCCGTTCACGGCAACCGCGCCTTCTCGCGGATCAGGTCGAGAAACGCGGGATACTCGTTCACCGCCGGCAGCTGCGGGAACTGTCGGATGACGTTCTCCGGCGCGTGAAAGAGGAAGCCATGGTCGGCTTCGCAGAGCATCGTCGTGTCGTTGAACGAATCGCCACCGGCGATCACGCGGTAGTTGAGCGCTTTCAGCGCCTTCACCGACTCGCGCTTCTGGTCGGGCATGCGCAACTTGTAGCCGACGATCCGGTCGTTATCGACGACCAGCCGGTGGCAGAACAGCGTCGGCCAGCCGAGCTGCCGCAGCAGCGGTTGGGCGAACTGCTCGAACGTATCGGAAAGGATGATCACCTGCACCTCGGCACGCAGCGTGGAGAGGAACTCCAGCGCACCGGGCAACGGCCGCAGCGTGCCGATCACTTCCTGGATGTGGCTGAGCGTGATGCCGTGCCGGTCGAGGATCTCCATCCGGTAGTGCATCAGCTTGTCGTAGTCCGGCTCGTCGCGCGTGGTGCGCCGGAGTTCCGGGATTCCGGTCTTCTCGGAAACGGCGATCCAGATTTCGGGCGTGAGGACGCCCTCCATGTCCAGGGTGACGATGCTTTGCTTCACTTCCTCCACTCAACAGGGAGCGCCGCGCCGCTGGCAAGCCGTGAGGTGCCGGAGACGCTTGTTACGGCTTCGGGCCCGGCATCAACAACGCGGCGAAGCTCTCCGGCCCGGAACTCGGCGCACGCATCGCTGGCGGTCAGCGGCGCCAGACCCGCTGCCCCATCCGCCGACGATCGGCCGCCGCACTCGCGGAAAGCCAAGTGACCGGTTCGTCGTTTTTCCAATCCCACGTCTTGCCTGTGACGAATGTCTTCACGGGCACATCGGGAAACCGGCCGTCGATCTGATCGCTCGCGGCGGAAACCATCATCGCACCGATCGCGCCCTCCGGCCGCTGCACTTTCGCAAATACCCACAGTTCGTCGTTCACGCGACGGACCTCCTCGATCTTCACTTCCCACGCGCCATCGGGCGTGAGCACCTCGACTGCGATGGTCTTCTGGACAACCGCCGGCGCCTGGGCTCGATCGAAGTTTCCTGCGCGGCCAGCAATTGGAGCGGCGACGGCGAGATCCAAGAAAGCACAGAACACCAGCAGTGGGAGGAGGGGCCGGGGTACCATATGCGGATGTTGTGAACCGCCTGTGAACTTGGCAATACCGCGCTTGTCTCACGCGCGCACAAAAAACGGCGGTCCTCCGAGGAGAACCGCCGTGGAAAAACGTTCGCGTGGGCGTCGCTCAACCCTCGAACAGGCACTGGCCCGTCATCTCTGCGGGCTGCGGCAGTCCCATAAGCTTGAGTACGGTCGGGGCGATGTCGGCGAGGCGTCCGCCGCTGCGCATCTTCGTCTTGGTGGAGAAGCCTTCGCCCACCACGAACACCTCGACAAGGTTCAACGTGTGCGCGGTATGGGGACTGTTGATCTCCGGGTCCCAGAGCTGTTCGGCGTTGCCGTGGTCGGCGCAGACGACGGCCTTGCCGCCCATCTTCAGCACCGCGTCGACGAGCACGCCCACGCCCAGATCCGTCGCCTCGCAGGCGCGGACCGCCGCCGGCACCGAGCCCGTGTGGCCGACCATGTCGGGGTTGGCGTAGTTGATCACGAGCAGGTCGTACTTGCCCGAGGTGATCGCATCACGCGCGATCACGGTGACGCTCGCCGCCGACATGTCCGGTGCGAGGTCGTAGGTGGCGACCTTCGGGCTGGAAGCCAGCCCGCGTTCCTCGCCGGGGAACGGCTCTTCGCGGTAGTCGTTGAAGAAGAAGGTCACGTGCGGGAATTTCTCCGTCTCCGCCGAGCGGAACTGCGTTTTCCCGTTCTTGCTCACCCACTCGCCGAGGATGTTCTTCATCTTCGCGGGCTTCTTGAGGATAGCCTCGATCGGCAGGCCCTTCTGGTACTCGGTCAGGCCGGCGAAGAAGAGGTCGAGCTTCTTGCCGCGCTCGAACTCCTTGAAATCCTCCTGTGCAAACGCGCGACTGATCTCGCGCGGGCGGTCACCGCGGAAGTTGAAGAAGATCACCGCGTCGCCGTCGGCGATGGTAGCGACCGGCTTGCCGTCGGCGCCGACGATCCAAGTCGGGGACACAAACTCGTCACCCTGCTGCGTCTCGCTGAGCGGATTGTCGTAGTAGGCCTGCACGGCCTCGACGGCGCTCTTCGCGGTCGCGTCGGCCTTCCGGCCGGTGAGCAGGTCGTAGGCTTTGCTGACGCGATCCCAGCGGTTGTCGCGATCCATCGCCCAGAAACGTCCGCAAACGCTGGCGACCTGGCCCACGCCGATCTCACCGAGCTTCGCGTCGAGCTGCTTCATGAAATCCAGACCGCTCTTCGGCGGCGTATCGCGGCCGTCCATGAGGGCGTGGATGAAGACGCTCTTGGTCTGGCCGGCCTTCTTCGCGAGGCCGAGGAAACCGTAGAGGTGCTCGAGGAGCGCGTGCACGCCGGCATCGGAGCAGAGGCCCATGAAGTGGAGCTTGGAACCGCGCTCCTTCACGCGCTTGAGCGCGGCGTGCCAAACCGCGTTGTTCTCGATTTCGCCATCGGAGAGCGCCTTGGTGATGCGCACGATCTCCTGGTCGACGATGCGGCCCGCGCCGATGTTCTGGTGGCCGACCTCGCTGTTGCCCATCACGCCGACCGGCACGCCCACATCGAGGCCACTGGCGGCGACGAGCGCCTTGGGGAAGTTGGCCTGAAGCCAGTCGTCGCACGGAGTGCGGGCGAGCTTCACAGCGTTGTACTTGTCCTGCTCGGGGTGGGGATTGAACCCCCAACCGTCGCGGATGACGAGGAGCACGGGCTTACGATTGCTGGACATAGGCGTGGATAGTGAAAGGCGCTGGGCGAAACCCGTGCAGCAAACCGGCGCCGCCACCCGGAGGAAACAAAAAACCGAACTGCGCCGCGCGGGCTGCGGCCACCGCCTCAGGTGTAGCGGAGGACCTCTTCGCAGGTCGTCACACCGGCGGCCACGGCGGCGAGCCCCGCAGCCCGCAACGGCTGGAGCCCGCGGGCCAGCGCCAGATCGCGGATCTCCTGCGTGCCGCAACCACGCGCGATTCGCTCGCGCATCATGTCGTCGACCGTCAGGAGTTCGAAGAGTCCGGCGCGCCCGCGATAGCCGGAACCTTGGCAGGCCGAACAACCCGCGCCGACGTAGAACCGCCCGCCGACAACTTCACCGCTGCCACCGGCCAGCCGCTCACGCACTCCGGCGGGCGGCACCTGTTCGCATCGACACTCGGGACAGATGCAGCGCACGAGACGTTGCGCCAACACGACTTCCAGACTTGCGGCGACGAGGTACGGCTCCACCCCCAGATCGACGAGCCGCGTGACCGCACCCGCCGCGTCATTGGTGTGCAGCGTGGTGAGCACCAGATGCCCAGTGAGCGCAGCTTGGATCGCCACGTGCGCCGTCTCGAGATCGCGAATTTCGCCGACCATCACCACATCCGGATCCTGTCGCAGAAACGAGCGCAACGCCGTCGCGAAGCTCAGTCCGGCGGTCGGGTTCACCGCGACCTGCATCACGCCGTCGAGCTCGTACTCCACCGGGTCCTCGACCGTGAGGAGTTTCGCGCCGCTCGCGTTGATTTCGCGCAAGCAGGCGTAGAGCGTCGTCGTCTTGCCGGAGCCCGTCGGCCCAGTCACCACGATGATCCCGCTCGGCCGCCGGATCGCGGCGCGCATACTGGAGAGCACCGCCGCCGGCATGGCGAGCGCGTCCAGCGAGACACCCGCGCAACGCTTCCCGTCGAGCACGCGCAGGACGATGCTTTCGCCGAACTGAGTCGGCAACGTGGAGACGCGAAGATCGACCGCGCGGCCGCCGGGAGCGAACTGGATCCGGCCGTCCTGCGGCACGCGACGCTCCGCGATATCGAGATTGGCGAGGACCTTGAGGCGGGACGCCACAGCGGGAGCATACTCCGCCGGCGGCGGCGGCCATTCCCGCAACGCTCCGTCGATGCGGCTGCGCACGCGACAGCTCTGTTCGAACGGCTCGAAATGAAGATCCGAAGCCTGCTCGCGCACCGCCCGCTCGAGCAGCTCGTCCACGTATTTCACGACCGGCGGCTGTCCCGCTTGTGCCGCGAGTTCGTCAAGATTGCCCAGTGCCGCGCTGTTCCCCGTCGGGATTGCCGACAACGCCAGCTCGCCCGTCGCGATCGCCCCCGCGCCGTCGTAGTGCTCGCGCAGCAGCGCCGCGACCACCTGCGGATCGCCCACGCTCACCCGCACTCGGCGCCCGAGGGCGAACTCGAGTTCGCCCAAATCGACGCCTGCGAATGGGTCGAGTAGCAGAAGCTCGAGCACGCCCTCCGCATCGCGCCACGGCACGATCCGATGCACCCGTGCCAAGACGCCCGGCAACAGCGCCGCGATTTCCGGCGACAATCGCTGCGGCGGAATCTCGACGAACTCGTGTCCGAGTTCTTCGGCAACGATGGTAAGCAATCGCGAGCGCGACAGGAACTCGCTCTCGATGAGGTGCGCCGCGAGCGACACACCGGCCGCGTGCGCCTCAGCCTCGAGGGTCCGACAACGCTCGACGCTCACGAGCCCGCGGTGTCGGAGCAGTTCGCCGATCTCGCGGTCGCGTTGAGCGAACATGGCGGGGGTTGCTCGAGCGGCGCCGCCTCGTGGCGGCTCAGACTTCGCGCAAACGCATGCCCATGCCGACGAGGCGTTCGCGCATGGCATTCGGCTCCTGCGCGCGTTCGACGGCTTCGTCCGGCGAGATGATGTCGCGGTTCACCATGCTCAGCAGATGCGCGTCGAGCGTGATCATGCCCAAGCTCGCACCCGTCTGGATGTCGGAGGTGATGCGGAAGGTCTTGTTCTCGCGGATGAGCGACTGGATCGAGGTCGTGGAGACCATGAGCTCGAAGCCGGCGATGCGACCACCGCCGTTCTTCTTGCAGAGCACCTGCGAGATGACCGCGACGAGCGAACCCGCGAGCTGCGTGCGGATCATCTCCTTCATGTTCGACGGGAAGGCGTCGACGATGCGGTCGATGGTCTTGGCGGCGCCGTTGGTGTGCAACGTGGCGAAGACGAGGTGGCCCGTTTCGGCCGCGGTGATCGCGGCCTCGATCGTCTCCAGGTCGCGCATTTCACCGACGAGGATGTAGTCGGGATCCATGCGCAGCGCGCGGCGGATGGCCTCGGCGAAATTGGGCACGTCGACGCCGATCTCGCGCTGGGCGACCACGCAGCGCTTATGCTCGTGGTAATACTCGATCGGGTCCTCGATCGTGATGATGTGCCCCTCGCGGTTCTCGTTGATGTAGTTGATCATCGATGCCAGCGTGGTCGACTTGCCCGAGCCGGTGGGCCCGGTGACGAGGATCAGGCCGCGCGGGCGATAGAGCAGCTCCTTCACCTTGTCCGGCAGGCCAATCTCGCGCAGGCCGAACATCCGGTTCGGAATCTGGCGGAGCACCATGCCGATCGAGCCCTTGCTCTTGAAAACCGCCACGCGGAAACGCGCCTTGTCGAGATAGGCGAAGCCGAAGTCCGCGCCGCCATTGAGCTTCAGGCCCTGCTGGTGGTGGTCGGGCGTGATCGAGAGCATCAACTGCTCGGTATCGTACGGAGTGAGCGGCGCGCCCTCGATCGGGGTCATCGTGCCGCTGATGCGCAGGGTCGGCGGCTGGCCGACGTGGATGTGGAGGTCGGAGGCGTTCTCTTCGCAGACCAACTCCAACAGATCGTTCATCTCGTAGCTCATGGCGGGAAAGCGATTGGGGCGCGGACGTCAGCAGGAATCACCGACGGTGTGGGCCAGAATCTCGCCGATCGTGGTCCAACCGGCGAGCGTTTTACGCAGGCCGTCTTCGCGCAAGGTGCGCATTCCAAGTCGGCGCGCGGAGGCCCGCAATTGTGCGGCGGTAACGTTGTCGTAAATCATCCGCCGCAGCTCCTCTCCGGCTGGGAGGATTTCGTAGATCCCCAGCCGACCGCGATAGCCGCTGCCGAGGCATTCCGGGCAACCGACTTCGCGGCGCCAATCCGCCGTCGCCGCCACCTCCGGCGACGCGCCGAGCGCCAGCAACTCGACCGCGCTCGGCTCCGCCGGCCGCGCACAGCCCGGGCAAACCCGTCGCACCAGCCGCTGCGCGACGACCGCGCGGAGCGTGGCGGCGAGCAGGTATGGTTTCGCGCCGAGGTCGACCAGCCGCGCGATCGCACCCACAGTGTCGTTCGTGTGCAGCGTGCTGAAAACTAGGTGGCCGGTCTGCGCGGCGTTGAGCGCGATCTCCGCCGTCTCGCGGTCGCGAATCTCGCCGATCATGATGATATTCGGTGCCTGCCGGAGCAGCGCTCGCAGCGCGGCGGCGAACGTCATCCCCGCCTCCGGCCGCACGGGCACTTGGTTGACGCCCGCGAGCTGGTACTCGATCGGATCCTCCACTGTGACGATCTTCCGGTCCGCGCAATTCAGCCGCTGCAGGCACGAGTAGAGCGTCGTTGTTTTCCCCGAGCCGGTCGGCCCGGTGACGAGCACCAAGCCGTCCGCCGCACCGACCGCGTGTTCGAGCAGTACGGCGTCGTCGCGCCAAAGGCCGAGCGACGCCCAATCGAGCGCGAGCCGCGTGCTCTCGAGCACCCGCAGCACGATGCTCTCACCGTGAATCGTCGGCAGACAGGAGGCGCGCAGATCGACAGCGTGTCCCGCCACCTCAAGTTGGATGCGGCCATCCTGCGGCACGCGGCGCTCGTCGAGACCCATGCGCGCCATCAGCTTCAGCCGAGAGATCAATGCCGCCTGCACCTGCCGCGGCGGCGCATCGGTCTCCTGCAACTCGCCATCGATCCGCAGCCGGATGCGCAAACGCTTCGCCAGCGGCTCGACGTGGATGTCCGACGCGCGCCGCCGGATCGCCTCCTCGACGACGTGCTGCACGAGCTTCGCGATGGGCGCGTCGTCGCCGGTCGACTCGTCCGGAGCGCGATCGACCGCCGCGGCAGAAGCCAAACTCGAAGCCGCGGCCGCGTAGTAGCGATCAATCGCGTCGCGGATCGCCAAGTCCGACGCCAAGACCGGTTCGAGCGCGAACTGCACCTCCTGGGCGAAGCGCTCGAACTCGCCGGACAACGGGTCCGCTACCGCCACGCGCAGCACCGCGCCACGCAACTGCAGCGGCAACGCCGTCGCCCGCTGTGCCGTTTCCCGTGTCACGACAGCGAGCGCGGTCGGCTCGGGAACGAGATCGGCCGCGGCCAACACGGGCATCGCCAGCGATTCGCCGAGCGCGCGGAGCGTGGCATCGGCCGGTGCGCCGGTTGAAGCCACTCCGCCTGGCGGCGCGAAAAATCCTACGTCCGCCGTAACGGCCTCCGCCGTGCGCCCGCACGACGCACCGGCGTCGGCGGGGAGGCGGTGCGCCTCTCGCGAACAGGCGGTGCGGTCGGTGGTGGGTGGCACGGCGGACGCGGGTTGCGGTCGTTCGTGCGGCGCTTCCGGCTCAGCGATTGAGCCCCATCAGGAACTCGACGTTCGACTTCGTCTTCTTGAGACGGCTGATAACCATCTCCATCGCCTCGGTGGGCGGCAGGCCCTGCATCGAGCGGCGCATCGAGAAGATGCGTTGGAGCTCGTCGGGATGGTAGAGCAGCTCCTCCTTGCGGGTGCCGGAGCGGTCCATGTTCACCGCCGGGAAGATGCGCTTGTTGACGAGGTCTCGGTCGAGGTGGAGCTCCATGTTGCCGGTGCCCTTGAACTCCTCGAAGATGACCTCGTCCATCTTGGAGCCGGTGTCGATGAGCGCCGTGCCCACGATCGTGAGACTGCCGCCGCCCTCGATGTTGCGGGCCGAGCCGAAGAAACGCTTCGGCTTCTGCAGCGCGTTGGTGTCGAGACCGCCGGACATGATCTTTCCGGAGCTGCCGATGATGTTGTTGTACGCGCGGGCCAAGCGGGTGATCGAGTCGAGGAGGATGACGATGTGTTCGCCCTGCTCGACCATGCGGCGGGCGCGCTCGACGACCATCTCTGCGCAGTGCACGTGACTCTCCGGCGTCTCGTCGAACGTGGAGCTGACGACCTCGCCTTTGGTGTGGCGGCGGAAATCGGTCACCTCCTCAGGGCGTTCGTCGACGAGCAGGATGATCAACTTCACCTCGGGGAAGTTGTCCGAGATGGCGTTGGCGATGTTCTGCATGAGCACCGTCTTGCCGGTGCGCGGCGGCGCGACGATGAGGCCGCGTTGGCCGAAGCCGATCGGAGTGACGATGTCGACGAGGCGCATTGAGACGTCCTTGGTCTCGGCGCCGGGCACTTCGAGCAGGATGCGCTTGAGCGGATAGTAAGGCTCGAGCTCCTCGAATGGCTTCACCGTCGCGAGCAACTCCGGCTCACGTCCCATCGCCGACACGATCTTCACGGCGGCCGGGCAACGCTCGTTCTCGGCCGGCGCCTGCACCTGCACCTCGAGCTGCACGCCGCGTTTGAGCCCGTACTTCTTCACGAGGCTCTCCGGCACGTAGGTGTCGTCCGGGTAGAGGCGATAGTTGTCGTGCGCGTGGACGATGAAACCGTAGCCGCGATCGGTGAGATCGAGCCAGCCGCGATCGACCACCGGCCGCTTCTGCGCGGCGGCGTGCTGGAGAATCCCCTTCAGCACTTGGTAACGGTTCGGCACGCCGTCGAACGATACGCCGAGCTCGCGCGCGAAACTCGTCAGCTCGCCGAGCGATTTCGGCGCGAGGTCGCTGATCGCGATCGGCTCGCCTCCGGCGGACGCGATATCGGCGGCGGTGGCTTCGAGCGCCGCGAGATCCGCGAAGCGCTCGGCCGGCGGCAACTCGCCGCTGACCTGCACGAAATTCGGCGGCGGCGGCTGTTGCGGGGCGCGCTCGCGGAAATTACGGCCGCCACGCTCACCGCGTTCGCCGCGGTCCGGCCGCTCGGCGCGCGGATGTTGGCCGCCGCCATGCCCGCCATGCGGTCCGTGGCCACCGCCGTGGGGCTGGCCTCCGCTGGGCTGACCGCCCTGCCCTTGTTGTTGGCGCAGGAGCTTGGCCTTCTTCTTCTCGAGCTTGAGCTGCTTCCAGTACTCGCGGCCGAAACGTTTTCCGCCCGGCGGCATCCCGCCCGGCGCTGGTTCCTGACCGGTCGCGCTCGGAGCGCCTTCGCCGGAAACCGGCGCCTCGGCCGCCGGTGAGCGGCCGCCGCCCGGCGCGTTCTCGGTCGGCGGCGTCGATTGTTCCGGAGCGCGTTCCGGCGTGGGCTCGTCGTCGGGCGAGAACGACAGGACTTCCTGCTGCGGCGGCACGTACGGCTCCGGCTCGGGCGCACGCTCCAACTTCTGCGCGGGAGCCTTCGGCGGCTCCGGGATCGGCTCGGCGTCGGGGCTCGGCAGCGAAGCGGTCGATACGGGCTCCATGACCGGCTCGGCTTCCGCCTTCTTGCGCGTGCGAGGCGAAGCGGACTTGCCGCGCGTCAGCCGCGTGGTGCGGCGCTTCGGAGCCGGGCTCTCGGATTCGGGAGTGGCCGGGTTGTTATCGGAGTCTTTCGACGAACGAGGAGTTTCCATTGCGGAACGGGAAGACAGCCGGCGGACGGGCGCGCGGCGGAAAATAGGTGAGACGTTCGGTGGTTTCGCTAGAGCCAGCGGCCGGCGAGCGATGCGACCTGTTCCCTGAGGAAATCGAGTGACCCGTCGTTGAGTAGGACGAAGTCGGCGGCGGCGATTTTCCGGGGGAGCGGAAGCTGCTTGGCGATTCGGGCGGCGGCGAGGTCAGGTGGGACTCCGCGCGCCTGCAGCCGTGACAGTTGCTGGCCGGACGATGTGGCGACGCAAACGGTGGAATCAAACCAATTCTCCAACCGCTTCTCGAAGAGCAACGGCACCTCCACGACCCACCGCGCCCCCAGGTCTCCCGCCAGTGCCGCCCGCCAGGACGCCCGCACCTCCGGGTGCAGCAGCGCCTCCAGCCACAGCCGGTCCTCGTCGCGCGCGAACACCCGCTCCGCCACCGCCGCGCGGTTCAACCGTCCATCGCCGCCGAGCACGCCCGCGCCGAAGCGCGCCGCGATCGCCGCCACGATGTCGGGCCGGGGCAACAACTCCTCGCGCACGATCCGGTCGCAATCGACGGTCCGGAAACCGCACTCGCCGAAGAACCGCGTCGCCGTGGATTTGCCACAGCCCATGCCGCCGCTCAGGCCGAGCACGAGGCGTGGCCGCGGCCAATCCGACGGCGGCTGTTCGCGGCCGGCGGACGCTGCGTCGGCGGCGGCCGGACTGGGTGTCTTCGGGTCCATGGGCGCCGGACACGATGCGGCCCGCCCGGGAGCGGGCAAATCCCTTCTCCGGTCGCGCCGGACGAGCATCCGAGCGGATGGTAATCCCAGTTAACCCGCCCCCGCTCCGGCCGATTGTTGTTTCGCACCGCCACACCCGCCGCTTCTCGCCGCCCCATGCCCGATCGTTTCGCTCAAGCCTAGCCCGCCATGCAATCCGCGTTGGATTTCATCCTCTTCGCCAGCGGCACCGCGGCGGCCGTGCTCGGCATCTGCGTGTTGCGACTGCGTGCCTCCGCCGGGCAGTTCCGCGCGCCGGTGGGTTGGCTGGCGGTGCTGAGCGCGTTGTTCGCCGCGTCGCAACTGGTGGCGATGAGCTGGGCGATCCTGCCGCCCGAGGCGTGTTTCCCCAACATCGCCACCGGGCTCGCTGCGGCCGCGGCGCTCGCGGCGGGGGTGCTGATCGCCCGCAATGGCGGTTGCGGCGGCCACGAACTCGCCGCCGCCGGAGCGGTCGCCGCGCTCTGGCTCGCCGGCTGGGGCGCGACCGAGTGGTCAGGGCGCACGACCGATGCCGTCCTGCGCAGCGACGTCGTCCGCCAGGCCAGCACGATCGCAGCCACCCTCGATCCCGGACGCCTGACCCGGCTCGCGTACGACCTCTCCGACCGCGACCGACCGGAGTTCCAGACCGTCCGAGCCCAGCTCATCGCGTATGGGCGCGTGGCCGGGTTGCGAAGTGTCTACACGATGGTGTTGCGCGGCGGGCAACTTTTCTTCGGTCCGGAAAACCTCGCCGAAGACGACCCCGACGCTTCGCCTCCGGGCACGTTGTACGAACAGCCCGAACCCGAGATTTTCGAGGTGTTCCGCACCGGCATCGCGATCTCCGACGGTCCCACGACGGACGAGTATGGCACGTTCGTCTCCGGCCTCGCGCCGGTCATCGATCCGGCCACCTCCGATGTGGTGCTCGTGCTCGGGGTCGACATCGAGGCCGCGGATTGGCAACGGATGATCGCCCGTTCGCGGCTGGGGATGATGGGTTGGACGCTCCTGCTCGTCGTCGTGTTCATCGTCGGCCTAGCGCTGCTGCGGCGCCGGACCGGGACCACGTTGCATGGGCTTGCCGCCGCGAGCGTGGCGGCGTTCGGCCTCGCGCTCACGGTTCCCATCGCGCTCGCGCTGCACCGGCGGGAGGAGATCCTGCACGAGGACGATTTCAAACGTCTCGCGACCGCGCATGCCCAGATCGTCGGCTCGGCGTTCCGCAGTTTCGGCGACAACCTCGCCGCGCTCTCGCGCTTCTGCGGTGGCTCGACCATTCCCTCCGCCAACGAGTTCGCCACGTTCGCCACGCCACTCACCCATACGTCGTTTGCCGAGTCGTTCGCGTGGGTGCCCGGGGATCACCTCGCGTCCACCGATCCGCTTCTCCACGCCGCGGTCGAACAAGCCGCGCGCACGCGCCTGCCCTCCGCCACCGCCGCGAGCGAGGTCCGCAACGTCGAGAACGCCACGACGGTGATTCGCGCGGTGCACCCGGTGTTCGCGCCGGGCACGGACAAGCTCCGCGGGTTCGTGGTCGGCACGCTCGATCTTCCGGTCGTGCTCGAACACCGCATCCCGCTCGACCGGGGCGCGCGCCGCGTCGTGGAGCTGCGGTTGATCGACCTCAGTGAACCGGAGCCGCGCCTGCTCGCGGCACGCGTCGATCGCGACACCGTGGCGACCGCGATGCTGGAGCGTTCCGACACCCTTGCACCGCTGTTCCTCTTCGACCGCACTTGGGTCGTGGCGGCGCGCCCGGGCGGGACTTTCGAAGCGCGGCACCCGCACCGGGCGGCGCTCGGAAGCGGGATCACCGGTGGGTTGCTCAGCGCCGCCTTGGCCGGGCTCACCTCGCTCGTCCTGCGTCGACGCGAGCGACTCGAAGCCGAGGTGCGCGTCCGTACCGCCGAGTTGCAGGACAGCGAGAGCCGCTACCGGACGTTGTTCGCCTTCAACGGCGCCGTGATGCTCCTGGTTGATCCGCGCAACGGTGCCATCGTCGAGGCGAACCCCGCCGCCGCCGCCTTCTACGGTTGGTCGCCCACCGAACTCACCGGCATGTCGATCCTCGACCTCAACACCCTCCCCGCCGAGGAGATGCGCCCGCG
>DATGXA010000102.1:0-5729 GCA_035299125.1 Opitutaceae bacterium | reverse complement strand
GGGGCGGGCTTCACACCCGCCATTCCGATCCGACCTTCGTTCTCTTCGTTTCCTTCTGTCGTTCCGGGTTCGCACCGCCCTTCCGACTCTCACCTTTAGCCTCCCGCCTTCTCTCCCATGTCCTCCGCTCCCGTCATCGATGAGGCGCTCGTCCGCAGCGTCGTCGAGCAAGTCGTCAAGGCCTTCGGCCGCAACGGCGCCATGGCCACCGGCTCCGGCCCCGCGGTCGTCGCCTCCGCGCGCCGCCCCGGTGTCTTTCAGGACGTTCCCTCCGCCTGCGCCGCCGCCGAGGCCGCCCAGAAGCAGCTCGCCGCGAAGGGCATCGCCGCCCGCGCCAAGGTCGTCGAGATCGTCAAGACGCTCGCCACCCAGAACGCCGAGGCGTGGGGTAAGTTTGAATTCGCCGAGACGAAGATCGGCCGCCTCGACCACAAGATCGAGAAGCTCCAGATCGTGAAGCTCGTGCCCGGCGTGGAGTGGCTCCATCCCGACGCCCGCAGCGGCGACCATGGCATCACACTCGAGGAGTACACGCCCTTCGGCGTCGTCGCGGCGATCCTGCCGATGACGCATTCCATCCCGACGCTCTCCGGCAACATCATCAACATCGTCGCCGCCGGGAACTCGGTCGTCTTCAACCCGCACCCGGGCGGCGCCCGCTCCGCCGCGCTCGCCGTCGCCGCCTACAATGAGGCCATCACCGCCGCCACCGGCATCGAGAACCTCGTCTGCACGATCGAGCAGCCCACGCTCGAATCCTTCGACGCACTCTGCAAGGCGCCCGAGGTCCGCGTGCTCTGCGTCACCGGCGGCCCGGCCGTCGTCGCCGCCGCGATGAAGTCCGGCAAACGCGCCATCTGCGCCGGCCCCGGCAACCCGCCCGTGCTCGTCGACGGCACCGGCGACCTCGACAAGGCCGCGCGCGACATCATCCAGGGCGCCGCCTACGACAACAATCTGCTCTGCGTCGGCGAGAAGGAGGTCTTCGTCCTCGATTCCGTCGCCGACCGTTTCCTCGCCGCGCTCGGCCGCAACGGCGGCCATCAGCTCAACGGCAACCAGCTCGACAAGCTCACCGCGGTCGCCTTCTCGACCAAGGCCGGCGCGGGCGGCTGCTCACATCCGGTTCTCAACCGCGCGATGGTCGGCGTCGATGCCGCGGTGCTCGCGCAGCACGCCGGCGCCACCATCGCCGCCGGCACCCAGTTGCTCTTCGCCGAGACCGACGCCAACCACGCGTTCGTCATCGAGGAGCAGATGATGCCCATGCTGCCGATCGTGCGCGTGAAGTCCGTCGAGGAAGGCGTCGCCGCCGCGGTCCGCGCCGAACACGGCTACAAGCACTCCGCGATCATCCACTCGCTCAACGTCGATCACATGACGCAGATGGCCCGCGCGCTCGACACCACCGTCTTCGTGAAGAACGGGCCCAGCGTCGCCGGCCTCGGCCTCGGCGGCGAGGGCTACCTCAGCTACTCGATCGCCACCACCACCGGGGAAGGCATCACCACGCCCCGCACCTTCACCCGCACCCGCCGCTGCGTGCTCGTCGACGGCTTCCGCATCTACTGAGGCTCCAGTGTGGAGCTGCTCGCGAGAGCAGCTCTTCGCCGCTCTCGCGAGCGGCGCCACACCCATCACTGATCACCCATAACCCATCACCCGTTCGCCATGCTCCTCGCCCGCATCGACGGCACCATCGTTGCCACCTCCTGCCATCCCTCGATGGCCGGCCGCCGCACCGTGATCTGCCAGCCGCTCGATGCGCAGGGCAAAGAAGAAGGCACGCCGGTCCTCGCCATCGATCCGCTCGGCGCCGGCCTGCACCAGAAGGTCATCCTCTCCACCGACGGCTCCACCACCCGCGAACTCGTCCGCGATCCGAAGACTCCGCTCCGCAACCTCATCATCGGTATCGTCGACAACTGAACAGCCATGCGCCTCGGCACCGTCATCGGCCGCGTCACCCTCACGCTCAAGGAGCCCGTCTACACCGGCGGTTGCCTCCTGATCGTGCAGCCGTTCACACGCGAGAACTTCGCCGGCGCGCCAATGCCGCCGTTGGCCAAGGGCTCGAGCCTCGTCGTGTACGACGAGCTCGGCGCCGGCGAGGGCAGCATCGTCGGTTTCACCGAGGGCGCCGAGGCCACCCAACCCTTCGACGGCCCCGCGCCGGTCGACGCCTACGTCGCCTGCATCGTGAACCAGATCAACTACGACCCGCCGCGCTGACCTTTCTCTGTGTGGCGCTGCTCGCGAGCGCAGCGATACCGCCGCCGCCCCTTTTCGACAAAACGTTCCCACAACCTCTCCTCTTCATGCCTCAAGTCCTCACCGCCCGCGAAGTTGAAGCGCTCCTGGCCTCGGGTCAGCCGATCCCGGCCGGCGCCGTGCTCACGCCTTCCGCCCGCGACCTCGTCGATGCGAAGAAGCGCGCCGCCACCAGCGCCAAGACCGCCGTCGTCGTCTCGGCCCCGGCCACCGTCGCGGCCTCCGCCCCCGCCGCGGCACCCGCGTCGGCCACCGGCGCCCCGTCGATCCCGGACTACGAATACAAGTGGACGCCCGGCACCGACGCCAAGACGCCCGACGAGATCCAGCGTTTCTTCCACTCCGCGCCGATCGAGGAGCTCAAGCGCCGCATCTGCGACATGGGCCGCCGCCTCTGGTTGAAGGACTACACCGACGGCAACGGCGGCAACATCACCATCCGCGTCGGCGACAACCTCGCCCTCTGCACGCCCACGCTCATCTGCAAGGGCTTCATGCAGCCGGCCGACATGTGCCTCACCGACCTCGACGGCAACCAGCTCGCCGGCACGCGCGTCCGTACCAGCGAGGCGAAGACGCACTACGCCATCATGAAGCGGCAGCCCGCCGCCAAGGCCTGCGTGCACGCCCACCCGCCGCACGCCACCGCCTTCGCCATCTCCAACGCCTCCATCCCCTCCAGCCTCATCCCCGAGGCCGAGGTGTTCCTCGGCAAGATCGGCGTCGCCAAGTACGAGACCCCCGGCACCCCGGCCAACGCCGAGGAAGTCGGCCGCGTCGGCGTCGACCACCAGGCCGTGCTCATGCAAAACCACGGCGTGATCTGCTGGGGCAAGGACGTCGAGGACGCCTACTGGAAGATGGAGAACATCGACGCCTACTGCCGCACCGTCGGTTTCGCCGCCAGCCTCGGCACCGGCCTCCACCGCTTCGGCCCCGACAAACTGAAAGACCTCATCGCGCTCCGCCAGAAGCTCGGCATGCCCGACCCGCGCGCGAACATGAAGGAGGCCGAGCTCATCGACACCGCCGACTTCCGCCCGACCGTGATCTGCCAACAGTCCGGTGCCGCTCCCGCTCCCGCCGATCCGGCCCCCGACGCCACCGTCGAAGCCCTCGTCGCCAAGATCACCGAAGAAATCCTCCGCCAGCTCAAGGGCTGAGCTCTCCATGGTAGGGACGTTTCTCCGAAACGTCCTTCCCCGTCGCGAAACCCGCCAAGGGTTTCGTCCCGCCCTCCGCCCTACTCGCTACCCACTACTCGCTACTTCTTCACCTCTCCCATGAAAGTCACCATCATCGGCGGCGGCGGCCGCGTCGGTTCCAACGCTGCGTTCGCCCTCCAGTGCGCCGGCATCGTCTCCGAGATCCAGATTCTCGACGCCAACGCCGATCTCGCCGCCGGCGAAGCGCTCGACCTCCTCCACGGCACCTCCTGTGTCGGCGGTCAGCGCATCTATGCCGGCGACTACGCCCGCGCGGCCGACAGCGACATCTTCGTCATCACCGCCGGCCTGCGCCGCAAACCCGACGAGTCCCGCCTCGATCTGATCAATCGCAACGTCGCCCTCTTCGACGGCATCCTCGCCTCGATCAAACAGGCCGGTTTCCGCAAGGACGCTCTCGTCTTCGTCGTCTCCAACCCGGTCGACATCCTCACCCAGCTCGCCGTCTTCCGCCTCGGACTTCCGTGGCAACAGGTCCTCGGGCTCGGCACGATGCTCGACACCGCCCGTTTCCGCTCGCTCATCGCCGAGTCGCTCAAGCTCAACCCGACACAGGTCAAGTCCCTCATCCTCGGCGAGCACGGCGACACGATGGTCCCGATCTGGTCCAGCGCCACCGCCGCCGGCCTCCCGCTCGACAAGTTCCCCGGCGTGAACGCCAACTTCCAGACCCAGCTCTTCGACCGCACCAAGACCAGCGGCGCCGAGGTCATCCGCCGCAAGGGCGGCGCCGGCTGGGCCGTCGGCATCACGATCGCCGAGGTCGTGCACGCCATCGCCCTCGACAAGCGCGAACTGCTCCCGGTCTCCTCGCTCCAGCAGGGCAAGTACGGCCTGCGCGAAGTCTCGATCAGCGTGCCCACCGTCGTCGGCCGCGCCGGCGTGCTCGACCAGGTCGAGATCGCCCTCTGGCCGAAGGAACTCTCCGGCCTCCAGGCCAGCGCCCGCGCGCTCCAGGAGATCTGGGCCAAAGTTTGCCCGCGCTGAACGCCCCCATTCTCCGTCTGTTGGTTTCACACCGGGCGCCGCGCAAGCGGCGCCCGTTTTTCTTTCGCCGCGCGCTCTCGCTCCGGTCTCGGCTTCTCGCCGCCGATCCGCCACGCTCCAGCGCAACTCACCCCGCCCATGCGCCTATTCCGCCGCGTTCTCCTCGCCCTCGCCACCTCGCTCGCCGCAGTCGCCCTGTCCGCCGCGCCGGCCGCGACCGCGCCGCACTCCGGCAACCCGCTTCTCCCGGGCTACTACGCCGACCCGTCGTTCCTCGAGGTCGCCGGCCGTTTCTACCTCTACGCCACGCTGGATCCGTGGGGTGGAGACACGCTCGGCTGCTGGGAATCCACCGATCTGCGCAACTGGACCTACCGCACGCTCAACTGGCCCACGAAAGTCGCCTGCACCTCGCCCACCTCGGGCGGCGCGATGGTTTGGGCGCCGTCGGTCGTCCGCGGGCCCGACGGCCGCTTCCACATGTACGTCTCCGTCGGCAGCGAAGTCTGGGCCGGCGTGGCCGACCATCCGCTCGGTCCGTGGCGCAATCCCCTCGGCGACCGGCCGCTCATCCCCGGCGACTTCAAACCCGGCTTCCACATGATCGACGCCGAGGCGTTCATCGACGACGACGGCGCCGCCTACCTGTACTGGGGCTCCGGGCACAACTGGGTCAACGGCCGCTGTTGGGCCGTGCGGCTCAAGCCCGACATGGTCACGTTCGACGGCGAGGTGCGCGACGTCACCCCGGCGAACTACTTCGAAGGTCCGTTCATGGTGAAACACGCCGGATGCTATTTTCTCACCTACTCCGACGGCAAGACCATCACTGACACGTACCAGGTCCGCTACGCCGTCGGCGCCACTCCGTTCGGCCCGTTCACCGAGGCACCCAACAGCCCGATTCTCGCCACCGACAAGGCGAACGATGTCGTTAGCCCCGGTCACCACGCCATCGCCACCGTCACCGGCCGCAGCTACATCCTCTACCATCGCCACAGCGTGCCGTTCGCCCCGGAGTTCATCGCCCGCCAAACCTGTGCCGACGAACTCACCTTCACCTCCGACAACCTGATCGCCGCCATCGCGCCCACGCACACCGCGCCCGATGTGTTCCGCCGCCCGACACCAACCAATCTCGCCGTCGCCGCCCTCGCCAGCAGCGAGGCCACCGCCACCACACGCGCGGCCAACGTCCTCGACGACAACTTCGCCACCCGCTGGTCCGCCACCTCCGACAACGCC
>DATGXA010000101.1:0-2698 GCA_035299125.1 Opitutaceae bacterium | reverse complement strand
CTGGAGCGGGCGGAGCGGATCCTGTCTGAAATGGAGCAGGCGCGGCAGGAACTGGGCAGTTTGGAGCAGGCGGCCGGGATTGTTTCGGCGGCCTGAAGCTCGCGGCGTGGCGGGAAACGCGGTGAGATGCTCGCTGGCATGAAGTCAGCTCATGGAGACGCGCCTCTTCCATGATCACGATCTTCGTCTCCGCGTTTCTGCTCGGCCTCGTGTTGAACGCCGCGCCCGGTCCGGTGCTGGCCGCCACGCTGCGCCACGGCGCGCGCGGCGGATTCCGCGGTGCACTTGCGGTGCAACTCGGATCCCTGGTGGGCGATTGCGTGTGGGCGCTGCTCGGCTTGGCGGGGCTCGGGTTGTTGCTGCAGCTGGATTGGCTGCGGGCGCCGCTCGGGATCGCCGGTGGCGTGTACCTCTGCTGGCTCGCCTGGCAGTCGTGGCGCGAGGCGAAGCTCGAGATCGGGCGCGACGACTCACCAGCGGGCGATACGGCGCGCGGCGCCGCGCGCGAGGGCATGTTGCTGGCGCTGATGAACCCTCAGAACATCGCGTACTGGGCGGCGATCGGCAGCGCACTGGGCTCGCTGGGCGTGAACCGGCCGACGCTCATGCACTATGCGGTGTACTTCGGCGGCTTCATGGCAGCATCGGTGGTATGCGGCGTGGTCGTCGCCTGGCTGGTGGAGCGGTTGCTGCGGCGCGCGGGGCTGCGCTGGGCGCGGCTCACGTACCGCGCGTGCGCGCTCGGTTTCCTGGTGCTGGCGATCTCTTCGTTTCGCTCCGTGTTCACGGTGCGCGCCACCGATGGCGCGTCCGGCGCCGCTGCCGCCGTCCCGACGAGGCGCTGATGCTTCCATGATCCCGTTACGCGATTGTCGTGCGACCGACTTCGATGGCGTGCTGGCGTTGCTGCGGCAGCTCTGGCCCACGAAGACGATCGACCCCGAAGTGCTGCGCCCGCTCTTTGAGCGGGTGCTCGAGAACCGGCGCTACGTCTGCGCGGAGGACGGGGGGCGGATCGTCGGGTTCGGCGGAATCTCGTTTCGCGACAATCTCTGGCAGGAGGGCACTATCGCGTACGTCGAGGAGCTCGTGGTCGACGAGAGCTGTCGCGGGCAAGGGCTCGGGCAGCGGATCATGGAGCGATTGCTCGGGTACGCGCAGGAGCGCGGCTGCAAACGCTTCGAACTCGACTCGGGTTTCCAGCGGCCGGACGCGCATCGGTTCTACGAACGTTTCGGGATGCCGAAACGTGCGTTCCTGTTCTCGCGCGTGCTGGGTTGAGCGACGGACGATCGATCGAGGAAACGTACGTCGGGCCTGATGCCTGACCGGCTGCGCCGCTCGTGGCGCGCCGCTCAGGGCTTCGCGGGCGCGGGCTCGGCGGGCGGCTTCGGCGCGTCCTCTGTTTCGGCGGCGGGCTGGGCGTCGCGGGCGATGCGGCGTACGTCGTTGGTGAGCACGTAGAGCATCAGCGAAAGGAGCAGCACGAGGAAGACCGTCTGCACGTTTTCGACGATGTTCAGCGGAAGCGGCCGCCCGCGGAGTTTGCCGATCGTGGCGAAGAGCACGTGGCCGCCGTCGAGCACCGGGATCGGCATGAGATTGAAGACGGCGAGGGCGACGTTGATGAGCAGGACGAAGTAGATGAGCGTGAACACGCCGTCGTCGGCCGCGAAGACGAACTGGCGAACGATCTCGAGCGGGCCGCCCATATCGGTGGCGCGTACGTCGCTGCGGGGGTTGATGACGATCCAGAGCGTCTGGAGTGATTCGGCGATCTGGTTCCAGACCTGCTCGACCGGGTTGCTGTGGATCCGGACGCTGTCGTAGAGAAGCTCGGCGCCCCAGTCCTGCAGCTTGTCGGTGAGGATGCCGGCGGGAACTTCGAAGGTATGCTCGGCGCCCGCGCGGAGGACGCTCACGGCGAGCGGCTTGGCGGGTTCGGCGGTGACGCGATCGGCGAGGGTCATCTCGCTGCGGATCGGCACGCCATCGACGCGCAGGATCTTGTCGCCCGCGAGGAAGCCGGCGCGCGCGGCGGGTTTGCCCTCCGTCACGCTCTGCACGTTTAGCGTATTGGCGGCCCCGATGCCGACGCGGCGGATCCTCCCCTTGGTCGCGAGCTCGGGATAGAGGGTGACGGCGAGGCGTTGGCCGGCGCGCTCGATGACGAACTCGGCGGTGCGTTTGCCCTCCTCGGAGCGGCCGGAGCCGAAGACGAGTGATTTGAGGACGTCGTTCCAGACGCGGGTCTGCTTGCCGTCGATCGAGCGGATCACGTCGCCCACGCGGAGGCCGGCGACGGCGGCGGGGCTGGGGCCCTTCTCGCCGTCGGCGCGGGTGAGGGTCGGCATCACGTAGCCGATCTCCGTCGACTGCGAACCGGTGGCGACTTCCTGGCCGACGCCCCAGAGGATCGTGCCGAGGAGGATGGCGAAGAGGATGTTGAAGGTGGCTCCGGCGACGGCGACGATCACCTTGTCGAGGTATCCGACCGGCGGGAGCGGTTTCGTCTCCTCACCTTTCCCGCCTTCGAGCGATCCCATGTCGGCGAGTTGCGGGAGGGCGACGTAGCCACCGAGCGGAATCCAGGCGAGGCGGAACTCGGTGCCGTGGCGGTCCGTCCACGACCAGATCTTGCGGCCGAAACCGATGGAGAATCGCGGCGCGTAGAGGCCGCGCCAGCGGGCAGCGAGGT
>DATGXA010000100.1:0-2094 GCA_035299125.1 Opitutaceae bacterium | reverse complement strand
CTCCGCTTCTTCGATCAGATCCGCTTCCACGAGGTGAGCGCCGAGGAGTTGCTGCGTTTCCGACGCGATTTCCCGCTCGGCCGCTACAAACTGAAGATCGAGCACAGCACCTTCCGCCTGCGCGACTACCGGAAGTTCCTCGCCGAAAACGCCGCCTCGATCGCCGCATTCAAGACGACCCAGCAACGCTCCTTCGAGGAGGAGCGCCACCGCTGGGAAGTCTCCGGCCAGCTCAACTTCTCCGCCGAGAGCGAGTCCGCCGGCGCCGCCGAACACGCCGAGCTGCCGGCGGGCCACAAGGCCGTGCTCGCGCAGGTGCCGGGCAATGTCTGGAAGCTCAACGTGAAGGTCGGCGAGCGCATCGCTGCCGAGCAACCCGTCGCCGTGCTCGAGTCGATGAAGATGGAGATCTCCGTGCTCGCGCCGGAGGCGGGCGTCGTCACGCAGGTGCTCTGCGCCGAGGGGAAACCCGTCCAGGCCGGCGACGCGCTGGTGGTCCTCGAACCCTGACCCGCCATGACGCCGGCTCCGCTCCGCGAAACCCTCGCCCGCATCGACGCCCGCGGCTCCGATCCGGTGTGGATCAGCCGCCTTTCGCATGCCGAGGTGCGCGCCCATGCCGCCACCGCCGGGGAGAACTCGGCGACGCGCCCGCTCGCCGGCGTGCCCTTCGCCATCAAGGACAACATCGACCTCGCCGGTCTGCCCACGACAGCCGCATGCCCCGACTTCGCGTACACACCGGCCGAGTCGGCACCGGTCGTGCAGCGGTTGATCGACGCCGGCGCCGTGCCACTCGGGAAAACGAACCTCGACCAGTTCGCCACCGGGCTCGTCGGCGTACGTTCGCCGTATGGCGTGCCGGTCAATCCCTACGGCGCAGCGTACATTCCCGGCGGTTCGAGCTCCGGCTCCGCCGTGGCGGTCGCCGCCGGGCTGTGCGAGTTCGCGCTCGGCACGGACACCGCCGGCTCGGGCCGCGTGCCCGCGGCGTTCAATAACCTCGTCGGCCTCAAGCCCACGCGCGGCCTGCTCAGCACGCGCGGCGTGGTGCCGGCCTGTCGCACACTCGACTGCGTCTCGATCTTTACCCGCACGGTTTCCGCCGCCGCCGAGGTGCTCTCTGTCGCCGCCGCGTACGATCCGGAGGATCCGTACAGCCGGCCCGCTGCGCCGCCGGTGGTCGACGAATTCTGGCCGCCACGCATCGGCGTGCCGCGCGCCGACCAGCTGGAGTTTTTCGGAAACACCGGCGCGGCCGCGTTGTTCGCCGCCGCGATCGAACGCTGGCGCACGCTCGGCGCGACAATCGTGGAGATCGACTTCGCCCCGTTCCTCGCCGCCGCGCGCCTGCTTTACGAGGGCCCCTGGGTTGCGGAACGTTACGCGGCGATCCGCGCCTTCATCGAGGCAAAGCCCGTGGCGCTACATCCGGTGACGCGCCAGATTATCGAGGGTGCGAAACCGCTCACCGCCGCCGGCGCGTTCGATGCGATGTACAAGCTCGCCGCGCTCCGCCGCCAAGCGGAGGCAGCGTGGGCCGACATCGACGTGCTGTTCACGCCGACCGCCGGCACGATCTACACCGTGGCGGAGGTCGAAGCCGACCCGATCCGGCTGAACTCGAATCTCGGCTACTACACGAACTACCTGAACCTGCTCGACCTCTGCGCTGTCGCGTTGCCCGCCGGTTTCCTGCCGAACGGCCTGCCGTGGGGCGTCACGCTCGTGGCGCCGGCGTTCTGCGACGACCGCGTTTTGCGCCTCGGCGCGAAGTTCCTCGGCGAGCCGGCTCCGGTGCGCGCGTTGCCGCCGGCGGGACCGTCGACGCTGGTCGCCGTCTGCGGCGCGCACCTGACCGGGTTGCCGCTCAACTGGCAGCTCACGCAGCTTGGCGCCACGCTCGAGCGCACGACGCGTACGGCACCGACCTACAAGCTCTACGCGCTCCCCGGCACCACGCCGCCCAAGCCCGGCCTAGTCCGCGTCGGCGAGGGTGGGGGCGCGATCGAGGTCGAGGTCTGGCGCGTCCCGCTAAGCGGGTACGGCCGTTTTGTCGCCGGAATTCCGTCACCGCTCGGCATCGGTACGATC
>DATGXA010000099.1:0-9373 GCA_035299125.1 Opitutaceae bacterium | reverse complement strand
GGTACATTTGTTCGTCGACGAGTTCACGGACAACCAGGAGCCGGAGCTCGCGCGCGCGGCGGTGGAACTGTGCACGGCGCTCGGTTACGAAGTTGTCGTGGCCGACTGCGGCGAGAGCGGGCGCTCGCTGGTCTCGAAGGGGTTTTTGCCGGAGGCGCGCGAGGCGGCGCGACGCAACGTGGCGGCGCTCCACGGGCGCGTTTCCGAGGCGGAGCCGCTGATCGGGCTCGAGCCGTCGGCGCTGCTCGGTTTTCGTGACGAGTACCCGCTGCTGGTCGGCCCGGAACTGCGAGCGCAGGCGGAGGCGCTCGCGCCGCATTGCCTGTTGTTGGAGGAATGGATCGCGCGCGAGGCGAGAGCGGGGCGGATCAGCGCGGACGATTTCGGCGCGACGCCGGCGGAGATCCTCGTGCACGGGCATTGCCACCAGAAGGCGCTCAGCCGGTTCGAGGACGCGGTGGCGGCGCTGTCGTTGCCGCGCGGGCACAAGGTGCGCACGATCGCCGCCGGCTGTTGCGGCATGGCCGGGGCGTTCGGCTACGAGCGCGAGCATTATGCGGTCTCGATGGCGATCGGGGAGCTGGCGCTGTTGCCGGCGGTGCGGGCGGCGTCGGCCGACGTGTTGATCGTGGCGGCGGGGACGAGCTGTCGCGCGCAGATCGAACACGGGGCGGGGCGACGCGCGCTGCATCCGGTGCAAGTGCTGCGGCGGGCGTTGCTGGAGCGGTGAACGGGGCCGGCGCAGGCGCGCCAGCCGCGAGTGGGCGCATTTACCGGACTTCGGGACTCGGCATTAGGAATCGATTTCGATTCCGGCTTTTTGATCAACATGCCTTCTGATTCGCGGCGGTGCCGGCTGCGGCGTTGACCGGCGCAACGCGGCGCGCAGCCTCGCACTCGTCTTTAGAAAACAAAGGCCCCGGTCCCGCTACCCCAGGACCGGGGCTGTTCTGCGATCCACCGTTTTGTGGATGAGGGCCGGTGTTCACTCACAACACCGGCTCTCAATACTGCAAAATGGAGGTCTTTGTGCTCCGTGAACTTCTGGCTAGGCCATCGGCTCAGTAGAGCGTCGAAAGGGTAGCGGACCGGGGGAATTGCAGCCACGCACACGTTGCAAATTCAGGCGCATTTTTTGCGCGGGCGGCTCGTGGTGTGACAGGATTTCCCATTGACGCGTTTTCCCGCCACCGCGTTCATCGCGCCATGATTCCGTCGGTGCTGATCGTGGACGACGAAAAGCATACCCGCGAGGGATTGCTGCTGGCCTTCGAGGAAAATTACGACGTGTCGCTGGCCAGCAGTGCCGACGAGGCGTTCAATCTTCTCGAAGCGCACGAGTTCGATGTGATCATCACCGATCTGCGCATGCCCGGGAAGTCGGGCCTGAAGGTCATCGACAAGGCCCTCACGCTGCCGAACAAGCCGGTCGTGATCATGATGACCGCGTACGGCAACATCGACTCGGCGGTCGAGGCGATGAAACGCGGCGCCTTCGATTTCCTCACCAAGCCGGTGAACCTCGAGAAGCTCGAGATCATCGTCCAGCGCGCGCTCAAGTCGCGCACGCTCGAGGTGGAGGTGAAACAACTCCACGAGCGCCTCGACCGGAAGTTCAGCTTCGAGGGCATCGTGGGCCATTCCGGCCGGCTGAACGAGGTGATCGAGCGCGTGAAGCTCGTCGCGCCGTCGCGCGCCACGGTGCTGATCGAGGGCGAGACCGGCACGGGCAAGGAGCTGATCGCGCAGGCGATCCACCAGGCGAGCCCGCGCTCGCGCGCGCCGTTTCTCGCGGTGCACTGCGCGGCGCTGCCGGCGACGCTGCTCGAGAGCGAGCTCTTCGGCCACGAGAAGGGCGCGTTCACCGGTGCGACCGAGCGGCGCGTGGGCCGCTTCGAGGCGGCCGACGGCGGCACGATCTTCCTCGATGAAATCGGCGAGATCAGCCTGTCGACGCAGGTGAAACTGCTCCGTTTCCTGGAGACGCGCGCGGTGGAGCGCATCGGCAGCCAGAAGGCGGTGCAGCTCGATGTGCGGTTGGTCGCCGCGACGAACCGCAACCTCGAGCAGATGGTCGCACAGGGCACGTTTCGCGAGGATCTGTTTTTCCGCCTCAACGTCGTGCGCATCGCCACGCCGCCGTTGCGCGAGCGCACGGAGGACATCCCGCTGCTGCTGGAGCACTTCGTCGCCGAGTTCAGCAAGGAGAACAACTCGCCGCCGCTCACCATCGAGCCTGGCGCGCTCAAGCACCTCGTCGCGTACCCGTGGCCAGGAAACATCCGCGAGCTGCGCAATTTCGCCGAAAACATCGTGGTGCTGCGGCGCGGCGGGCGCCTGACGGAGTTCGATCTCGAGCCGAAGTTCCGCGGTGAGACGCCACTGCCTCCGCTGCCGCGGCCGGCCGCCGCCGAGCCGATGCCGGGTGCGACGGCTGTACCGCTTGCGGCTCTTCCTGGGCCTGCGGGCGGCGCCGCCCCGGGCGCCATTGTCCCGCCACCGCTCTCCGTGGAGGAGAACGAAAAAAGGTTGTTGCGGCAGGCGCTCATGGAGGCGCGCGGCAATCGCACGCAGGCCGCCAAACTCATGGGGATCAGCCGGCGCACGTTGCACCGGAAGATCGCGCAGTGGCCCGAGCTCGACGTGACCGACCGCGGTTGAGCCGAGACGCGTCAATCCAAGCGCGGATGGACGCGCATACACACGGATGAAGCCGCCAGCAGCCACGGGCCAAGCTTGTGGAAACATCGCTTTCGCTCGTGCTCGTCTGCTTCCATTGCCCGAGATTCGCGTTCATTGGCGCTCATCAGCGGTTCCTTCTGCCTGATCATGCCTAGGCGCCAGGCGCGCGGCGTGTCCGCTTTGCGACTCGCATCGCTCGGGTTTCGCTGCTGCGCTGCGCGCAAGAATGTTTCCCGCGATGCTCCGTCGTCCTCTGCTCGCTGCCCTGCTGTTTGCGTTGCCGTTTCCGTTACCCGCCGCCGAGGTGACGTTCGGTGGTTCGGATCTGCTGCGGCCCGCGCTGGAGACTGCGCTGGCGGGGCATGCGTTGGCCGACAGACGCACGATACGCCTGAATCTCACCGGCAGTCGCGATGGTCTCGAGGATGTGCGCACGCGGCGGGCCGATCTCGCTCTGGTGGTTTTCGCGCCCGACGAGCCGCTGCCCGACAAGGAGTTTCAGCTCTTCCCGCTGGCCTACCAGGTGGTGGTCTTCGCGACGAACGCGCAGAACCCGGTGCGCAGCGCGACACTCGCGCAGCTCGGCGGCGTATTCGGCGAACGCGAGCCGCTCAACCTCCGGCAGTGGGGTGATTTGGGCGCGAAGGGATTATGGGCCGAGAAACGGATCTCGCTCAACTGCGTCGACGATCCGGCGTCGATCGGTGTCGATGTCTTCCGCCACGCGGCGATGACAAGGCCGCAACTGCGGTCGACGATTCTGGATCAGCCCGATGCCGACGAGCTCGTGCGCAAGCTGCGCGTGGACGACAACTGCATCGGGATGTTCCTGCGGCCGTTGCCGGCGGACGCCGGAGTGAATGTGCTGCTCGTGGCGAAGACCGCGGGTGCCAAGGACGTGCCCTTCGGGCCCACACCGGAGAATGTGCACACGGGGGACTACCCGCTGCGATTGCCGTTCTACGTGGCTTTTGACCGTGCGCGGATCGCCGAGCTTCGTCCGGCGCTCGTGCTTCTGCTCGACGACGAGATGGCGAAGATTCTGGAAAACGCGGGCCTCGTCGCCGTGCCCGTCAACGCTCGCGCCGAGATCCGCCGCGGGCTCGGCCTGTAGTCGATCCAGCCGCCGCAGCTATCGTGTCAGGGCGCCTTCGCCGCCGCTTGCGGTTGCGGCAGGTATTTGAACTTCGCGAGGCGCCACGCGGTCACGAAGAACGCCGTCAACGGGATCGCGAGGATCATGCCGAGCACGCCGTTGAGCGCGGTGCCCCAGAACACGATCGCGACGATCACGGCGACGGGATGTAGGCCGGTCTGGTGGCCCATGATGCGCGGGGTGAGTACCCAGCCTTCGATCACCTGCACGGCGGTGAACACGGCGAGCACCGCGCCGACCAGCCACAAGCCGCCACCATCGCCGAGGAATGCCAACGGCAACGCGATCGCGAGACCGAGCATGGTGCCGAGGTAGGGCACGATGTTGAGCAGGCCCATCGCGAGACCGATCACGAGGCCGAAGCGCAGGCCGGCGACGGTGAACCCGAGTGCGTAGAGCGCGCCCATGATGAGCCCGATCAGGAGTTGGCCGCGGAAGAAGGCGACGACGATCGCCACGAACTCGCGGGCGAGAAAAACGAGATCGTCGCGCAGATCCTCGCGGAGGAACGACAGCATGCCGCGCACCTGCACAAACATGTCGCCCGTCGAGCGCAGGAAGAAGAAGAGGTAGACGGGCACGAGCGCCAGCCCGAGCACGAAGCTCACTGCGCCGCGCAATCCGCTCACGGCGGATTTCACGCCCGGCATCATCCCGGCAAACAGCTCTTGGACCTGCGCGGCGACGCCGTCGACGAGTTGCTTCACCGCCGGATTCTGAAGATGGTCCCGGCCGTAGGCGATCCACTCGGGGTAGTGTTTCTCGGCGTACTCCGAAGCCTGCAACCAGAGTTTCGGCACGGCGGCGGCGAACTCGGCCGCCTGGCTGACCACGGCCGGGGCGATCGCCAGCGCGCAGCCGCACACCAGCGCCACGAACAGCCCGTAGAGCAGGATCACCGCGGCGATGCGCCCGATCCGGAGGCGGCGCTCCAGCAGGTCGACCACGGGCCGGAGGATCAGCGCCACGATCCCGGCCGCCGCCAGCGGCCAGATCACCCCGGAGAAGAACGCCAACGCCTTGCCCAGACCGAACACGAGCAGGCCGAGGAGCAGCACGATCATCGTCGCCGCGGCAAACGCCATGGCGAACGCGACGACCTTGCGTTGGGCGGGGCTGAGCAGCGGAGCGGAATCGGCCATGGTGAAGGAGGCGTGCTCGCCGACGTTACGCGGGCGGCGTGAGGCGTCGAGAGCGTTTGCCCCGGCGGTTGGCGGGCCCGCGATGCGTATCGCGAATTCTTCGAAAAAACTCCTTGCGTTCGCGAACACCGACTCGATTCTCTCGCCTCTCGTTTTTTTCAGAGGGGTCGTAGCTCAGTTGGAAGAGCGCCGCAATGGCATTGCGGAGGTCAGGGGTTCGAACCCCCTCGGCTCCACCATTTTCACAGAAAGCCGGTCGCAAGACCGGCTTTTTTGTTTCCCGCAGGTGGCGTTCCTGCGGCCTTGGCGGGAGGACTCCGGCGAGATCGCAGCGGCCAAGCGGGCGGAATTCCCTAGCCGACGAGGGCTAAAGTCTTGGCGCGGCGGACCGTTATAGGACAACGCGCTATTGCGCGCTACCCACGCACCACCTTCCGCCATGGACGCCGAAACCGCCACCACCACCGCCACCAAGGCCAAGAGCCGCACCGGCAAGTACCTCACGTTTTCCCTCAGCAACGAATCCTACGGGGTCGACGTGTTGAAGGTCCGCGAGATCATCCGCTTCCTGAAAATCACGCCCGTGCCGCAGATGCCGCCGTATGTGAAGGGCGTCATCAACCTCCGCGGCAAGGTGCTCCCCGTCATCGATCTCCGCCTGAAGTTCGGCCTCGAGGCCGCCGACGCCACCGAGCGCACCTGCATCGTCGTGGTGCGCGTGATGGCCGGCGAACACGACATCACGCTCGGCATGATCGTCGATTCCGTTGAGGAGGTCATCAACCTCAACGAGAGCGAAATCGAGGAGACGCCGGAGTTTGGCGCAAAGGTCGACACCGCTTACCTGATGGGCATGGCCAAGGTGAAGGGTGCGATCAAGACGCTGCTCGACATCGACAAGGTCGTCTCCCCCGAGTCGCTTCGCAGTTTCTGAGTTTTCAACGTCCCCCCGTGTAGTCTCCGGCCGCGGTTCGCCCGCGGCCGTTCTCATTTCGGCAGCAACGCTGCGGACCTCTCGGGGTGGCGTGCTGACCATGACTTTCGGCTGATTGCCGCGTGCGCCGGCCGTCTCGTAATCTCGTCCGCATGCCCGAGACCAAGGTCGACCGCCCGTTCATCCGTTTTGCGAACGCCGCGTTCCTCGTCGTAGTCGCGATGACACTTGCGATGGCACTGGCGTCGCGGCAATTCGCGCCGGCCTCGGCGAAGGCGCTGGGCTTCTACGCGCTCGTGGCCGTCTATGCCGCCGCCGGACTTTGGGCGAACTGCTGCGTGCTCGGTAAACAATCGCGCCTCGTCGAGTGGCTCTACCTCGCCGGCCAACTCGCTCTCTACGCGCTGCTCGTCCGGCTGCGCATGCCCTCGGATGCGATCTGGCTGCTCACGATGCCGCTCATCAGCCAGGCCGCGACGCGCCTTCCGTGGCTGGTACTCGCCGCGTACGCCGGCGCGTTTCTCGCCGCCAACTGCGCGCTGCCCGACAATCCGAACTGGGCGGTGGCGGACCGCTGGCAGTCGGCGTCGTCGCTGCTCGCCGGGTACGCCTTTGTGGTGGGGATGACGTTGGTCGCGGAATCGGCGCGGCAGGCGCGCACGCGCGCCGAAACGCTCGCGGGCGAACTCGAAACCGCCAACTCCCGGCTGCGCGCCGCGGCCGATCAGGCGGCGGAACTCGCCGCCGCGACCGAGCGCAACCGCATCGCCCGCGATATCCACGACGGACTCGGGCATTATCTCACTGTCGTCGCCGTTCAGACCGAGGCGGCGCGCGCGCTGCTCCCGGCGGACCCGGAACGCGCCGCCGAGGCGATCGCCAAGGCCGAGCAATCCGCGCGCGCGGCGCTCGCCGATGTGCGCCGCTCGGTCGGCGCGTTGCGGGACTTCGCACCGAAGCCGCCGCTGCGCGTCGCGCTCGCCGGCCTCGTGCGCGAGAGTGGGCTTCCGGCGACGTTTGCCTGTGCAGGCGAAGAACGACTGGTGGGCGAAGCCGCTGAGCAGGCGCTCTTCCGCGCTGCGCAGGAAGGGCTGACCAACGCGCGCAAACACGCCGGCGCGGCCCGGATCGCGGTGACGCTCGACTACCGGCTCGCGGACGCCGTGGTCCTTGAGGTGGCCGACGATGGTGTTGCGCGCACGTCGGCTCCGGCTAACGGCTACGGGTTGGTCGGACTGCGCGAGCGTCTCGCCGCAGTCGGCGGCGCGCTCGCGGCGGGCCCGCGGCCCCAAGGTGGTTTTGTGCTGCGCGCGGAGGTGCCGGTATGAAACGCATCCGCGTGCTGCTCGTCGACGATCAGGCGTTGTTTCGCGAAGGGCTCGCGACGTTGCTCGGGCTGAACCCCGCGCTTGAGATCGTGGGCGAGGTCGAGGACGGCGAAGCGGCGGTCGCGGCGTGCGCGCGGCTGCGGCCCGATGTCGTTTTGATGGACCTGCGTATGCCACGCGTGGGCGGCGTGGAGGCGACGCGTCGCGTGCTCGCCGCGCAACCGGCGACGCGCGTGCTCGTGCTCACGACGTTTGAGGAGGACGAGGAGGTGTTTGCCGCGATCCGCGCCGGCGCCTCCGGTTATCTGCTGAAAGCCGCGCCGTCGGAGAAACTGGTCGAGGCGATCCGCGCCGTGGCGGCGGGCGAGAGCGTGCTCCAACCTTCGGTGACGGCGAAGCTCCTGACGGAGTTCAACCGTCTCGCCATGCGTGGCGAGCGACGCGCCGTGCAGCCGCTCCCCGAGCCGCTCTCCGCGCGTGAGCTCGGCGTGCTCCAGTGCCTCTGCGACGGGCTTTCGAACAAGGAGATCGCATCGCGGCTCGGCATCGCCGAAGGCACGGTGAAGAACCACATGACGAACGTGCTCGGCAAACTCGGCGCGCTCGACCGCACCCAAGCCGCCCTCCGCGCCCGCGAGCTGGGACTGATCTAGCGTGGTTTGCAGCAAAAAGCCGGCTGTTCTTTTGGCGCGGAATGCTCCTAGCTGGCAGGCCACGATCATGGCGAAGAAGTCCAGCGGCGATCCGGCCGCGCCCAAGAAACTCAGCACCTACACGATCAAGCTCGACGCAGCGCAGCTCGCGAAGCTGCGCGCGGCGTGCGAGGCGAAGTCGTGGGAGCCGTTCGAGGTCGCCTTCACACATTTCGCGTTCAAGGGGCCAGACTGCAACGTGAGCGCCTACACGAGCGGCAAAGTCGTGGTGGCGGGGAAGGGAACCGAGGATTTCGTGCAGAATACGATCGAGCCGGAGATCACCGGCGTGGCGAAGCTCGGCTACGACGAGGTGTTGCATCCGGAGTGGTTTACGGCGCACGCGGGGCTCGACGAGAGCGGCAAGGGCGACTTCTTCGGGCCGGTGATCGCGGCGACGGTGATCGCGGAGCGGCCGGCGATCGACGCGTGGATCGCGGCCGGCGTGAAGGACAGCAAGAAGATCGCCGACTCGCAGATCGTGAAGCTCGACGAGCTGATCCGCGGCACGCCGGGCGTGGTCGTCGAGACCTGTTTCTGCGGGATGACGAAATACAACGAGCTCATGGGCCGACCGGGAGCGAACCTGAACCGGTTGCTCGCTTGGCAGCACGCCACGGCGCTCAACGCGGCGCTCAACAAGAAGTGGGTGCCGTGGGGCCTGCTCGACCAGTTTTCCGAACAACCGCTCGTGCAGCGCGAGTTCGCGAAGAAGGCCACGGCGGCGTTCGACCTGAAGATGCGCACGAAGGCGGAAGAGGATCCGGTGGTCGCGGCGGCGTCGGTCGTGGCGCGCGCGGCGTTCGTGCGCGAGATGCATGAGCTTTCCCTGAAATTTGGCGACAAGTTGCAGAAGGGCGCCAGCGCGCAGGTGAAGCTGCAGGCGCACGAGATCATCCGGAAGTTCGGCGCGCCGGCGTTGCGCGATTTCGCGAAACTCCACTTCCGCACGGCCTACGAGGTCGTGAGCGAGGCGGGAAAACTCGACGAGCTGCCGCTGCCGCGTCCGGCGGAGCGGACGGAGTGGGGGTTCAGATGATTGAGGAATGCGGATTGCAGATTGCGGAATTGGGATGTCGGAAGCGCGATGGCGTTTCGGCCGTGGTTAGTTCGCATTCCGGGACGCGGTCTCGGCACGCGGTTCTGTCGTTTCCCGCCGCTCGATCCGCGATCTCCGGCGATCCGCATTCCGCAGTCCGCATTCCGCAATCATTCTAGCCATGGCCAAGAGGCGCCAACTTCGCGGCTTCGACCTGAAGCAGATCGTCGGTTTCGACACGCTGATCGGCGTGGACGAAGCGGGGCGGGGCGCGCTCGCGGGTCCGGTCGTGGCCGGCGCGGTGCGCGTGAGCCGGGAGTTTCTCGAGGGCCGTTGGGTGCAGGCGCGGGCCTCGAAGGTGAACGATTCGAAGCAGCTCGCTCCCGAGATGCGCAACGAG
>DATGXA010000098.1:0-2628 GCA_035299125.1 Opitutaceae bacterium | reverse complement strand
GGTGACCAAGTTGGTGACCACTACGATGGCTTTGGGGCGTAGCTCAGGCGGCAGGCGCCGCCGTCATCGCAGGCGGCGTTGGCGCCTTCCAGCGAGAGGGGGTGTGAGCGGACCGAAGTCGTGCTTGCTGTTCATCGTGGGCAGACGGGTGAGCAGGTCGCGGATATAGACCTCCGGGTCGTGTCCATGCCGCAGGCAGGAGACGATGATCGAGTAGAGGATGGCGGTGCGCTTGCCCGCGTCGGGGTGGCCGATGAACAGCCAGTTCTTCTTCCCAAGCGCGGTGGGGCGGATGTCGTTCTCGACGACGTTGGTGTCGAGCCGGGTCTGGCCGTGGCGCAGGTGCGCGCTCAGGCTTTCCCACTGCGCGAGCAGATAGGTGGCGGCGACGCCGAGCCCGGACTTGGGACGCACGCGTTCGCGCAAACGCAGCACGCGGGCGTGTAGCCAGGAGAGCCCGCGGGTGAAGCGGGCCTGTCGCAGCCTTGCCCGCGCCGTCGGGTCGCGCTCGCGCTTCGCCTTGGCGTCGGCCTCGTCCCATTCCTTCTCGCGGGCATACATCCACCCGATGAAGCGCAAAAGCACCTTGGCCTCGCGCGGGTCCTCGCCCTGCGCCTCGAAGACCTTTCGTCGGGCGTGCGCCCAGCAGCCCAGCCGCGTGATCTCGCCCGCGGGGCGTTCGGCGGCAAGCGCGTCGTAGGCCGCGTAGCCGTCGGCTTGCAGCGCGCCTTTGAAGCCCTTGAGCAAAGTCGTCGCTTCGGCGTGCCGACGGCTCGCGCGCCAGTCGAAGCACACGTCCGCGCCGGGACGCGTGACGACCCAGAGGTAACCTTGGAAGATGCCCAGCCCCTCCTGATCCGGGTCCTGGCACTTGATCGGCGTTTCGTCGGCCTGCACGTAGTCGCCGTCGAGCAGCCGGCGCAGCATCGCCCTGTAGACCGGCTCCAGCCAGTCGGCCGCGATGCGGACCCACTCGCACAAGGTGGAGCGCGGGATCTCCGCGCCCCAGCGCGCGAACATGCTTTCCTGACGGTAAAGCGGCAGGTGATCCAGATACTTGGCCCTGCAAACCCAGGCGAGCAGACCGGCCGAGGCGTGACCGCCCGGCACCGCGCGCGGCGGCGCTGGCGCCACCACCGGAGGCTGCGCGCGGTCCGCCTTCAGCTTGTATTTGGGACGCACGATCTCGCGCTTGAAGAGCTTCGGCGCGACGATCTCCACCTCGAAGGTCCGTTCCTCGCCGATTCGTTCGTAGGCCTCGGGATCGGCCTTCACCGCCTCGGGCTCGACGACCACGACCTCCAGGACGGGCAGCTTCTCAAATGCCTTCTCCGGCGCGGGGCGACGCTCGGCGGCGGGGACGCGCCGCTCGTAGCTCACCGTTTGCGCAGGGCGTTCGGCGGCCTCGGCCGCCGCCTCCAGCTCCTTGAGCGCGAGCGTGAGCTGCGCGCGGTCCAGCTTCTCGCTCTTGCCCGGTCCGTAGACCAGCTTGCGCAGCTTCTCCAGCTGCCAGCGCAGCGTCGCCACCTCGTCCCTTAGCGCCCGCGCGACGCCCTTCAGCTCCCCGTGCTCGCGCTCGAGCGCGAGGTAGGCGGCGGGAAGGTCGGGGAGCGGCGGCATGTCGCCGTATCATACAAAAGAATACACGGGAGGTTCCGTTTTTTCAGCGCTCATACCACGCTTTTTTCGCGCCGTCCCTCAGGTCGATCCCGTCGAGCAAAAGCGTGAGCGCGGCGGGCTCCAGCGAGAGCTTGCGCTCGTCGCCCCCGGCGCCGCGCGGCCAGCTGAAGCGGCCCTGCTCCAGCCGCTTGGCCAGCACCCACACGCCGCTGCCGTCCCAGTGCAGGAGCTTCACCCGGTCCCGGGTCTTGTTGGTGAAGACGAACAAGGCGCCGGCCTTCGGATCGAGCCCGAGGTGCTGCGAGGCCAAGGCCCACAGGCCGTCGTATTGTTTGCGCATGTCCACTGGCTCGACGGCCAGGTAGATGCGCAGGCCCTGCGGCAGGCCGATCAAGGGCAGTCCCATCGCTTCACCCCTTCCGCAGCTCCCGCACCAGCGCCGCCAGGGACGACGGCTCCGCGCCCCGCAACACCAAGCCGTCCGGCAGAGTCACGCTCAGCTCCGCCGCGGTGGGCGGCGGCACCGGCGGCGTGCCCGGCAAACGCAGCTCCACAAACCGCGGCGTCACGCTCGGCGAGGCGGCGGTGGCTTCGCCGGCCGCCAGGTGGACGCCGCGCCGACGCTCCTGCACCCAATGCGCGAATGTCGGATACCGCACTCCGGCCCGCCTCGCGAATGCCGCCTGCGACAGACCGCTGCGCTCATACTCGCCCAGCAACTCCTCGCGCCGCTCCCTCGGCATACGCACCCGGCCCGCCCGGTCTCGTTTCCGCCCGTCCTCCACCACCTCCGTCATAGTCGCGTTCATCCCCGCAGACTATCACGCCTCCTCTTTGCCGCCTATGAGGTCGCCGAGTGGACGCTTACCTTTTGTTGCTATTGGCTGCCGCTTTTCTAACGCGGCGGGGGCATTTCGTCATCAGGATCCTCGGGGAACTGTTGATCCGCAGTTATCTCATTCGGAGATCGGGCACCCCTTGAGATGAATCGAACTTTCGCCGCAAGCC
>DATGXA010000097.1:0-6705 GCA_035299125.1 Opitutaceae bacterium | reverse complement strand
GAGCCGCAGCCGCTCTACGCGAAGCTCGCCGGCGTGGGCTTCGACCACTGCGCGACGCGCCAGCCGGACAGCTCGTTCGTGGTCCTCTTCACCCCGAAGACTGTCCGCCTCGATCTGCGCCTGCTCGAGCCGCCGGAGCCGCTCCGACGCACGCTCGAGGCGACGAGCATGCTCCCACCGCGCGGGCGCGCTGTCACCCGCACGCGTTTCCGCCCTGTCCACCTTCTGGAAATGCTCGCCGAACGCGGCTTCGTCGCCACGAGCGAGGAGCAGCCCGACGGTTCGTGGGAAAACGTGATCGTGCGCGCCAACGCGACCGCCCCATGACGCCCGGCCCCAATTTCCGCGCGCAAGCTCTGCTTTCGTTTCCGTTTTTTGGACTCGGCCTCGCCGCATTGCTCGCGCTCGTGAGCTGGGCCGCGCTCGATCCGGCGCTGCTCTCCACACCCACTCGCGCGCCGGCGTCGCTGGCCTTCGTCCACCTCGCCGTGCTCGGCTGGATGGCACCCTTCGTTTTCGGTGCCGCCTATCAGCTCATTCCGGTCGTGGCCGAGGCGCCGCTCTGGAGCCGGCGCGGCGCGTGGTTCCATTTTGTGCTGCACCTCGCGGCCTCGCCGCTCCTTGTGCACGCGCTTTTCCGCAGCGATTTCTCCGCCGGCGCGCTCTGGGGCGTGGTCGTGGCGCTCGGCACATTCGTCGGCGTGACCGATCTCGCGATCACCGCCGACCGCCGCTCGCGTTGGACACCGGAAAACGTCGGCCTCGTGCTTGCGCTCTTCTGGTTGTTGATCGCCGTCGGCCTCGGCGTGCTGCTCGCGCTCGTGCGCGCGGGGCATGTCATCGGGTTCGATGCCGACCGTCTCCGTGCGCTGCATCTCACTTGCGGCCTGGTCGGATTCTTCCTCGGCACGCTCTTCGCCGTCTCGTTCAAGCTCGTGCCGATGTTCCTGCTCGGGCGGCCCGGCGGCCGATTCCGCCAGTGGCTGGTGTTGGCCGCGCTCAACGCCGCCCTCTTCTTGCTCGCGCCCGGCCTGCTCGGCGAGCACCGCCCGCTGCTTCTGCTCGGTGCCGGCGCGCTGCTCGCGGCGGTCGTCGGTTTCCTCGACGAGATCTTCGTGATGTTCACCCGCCGGCTGCGCGCTCCGGACTGGCCGATGCGGACGTTCTTCGTCGGCGTGGCGACGCTTGCCCCGAGCGCACTCGTCGGCGCGGCGGCCCTGCTGGGAATGGAAACCCTCTGGCTGCCAGCGCACCCCGCCCCGGCGCTGTTCGCGCTCGTCGTGTTCGGAGTGCTCACGCCGTGCATTCTCGGCATGGCCGGCAAGATCGTGCCGTTTCTCGCGTGGCAATGGCGCTACTCGGCGCACATCGGCCGCGCCCGCGTGCCGCTCGTGACCGACTTGTTCAGGCCCGCCCTGCTGCGTCTGCAGTTTCTCGCCACCGTGCCCAGCTGCGCGCTGCTCCTCGCCGGCGTGTGGCTTGAGTCCGCGCCGCTGCTGCGGCTCGCGGCCGCCAGCCAGCTGCTCTCGGCGCTGGCGCTCGCCGCGAATGTCGCCGGTTTGTTGCCACACCTCCTCCGCCCTCGCGTCGAGCCGCTCGCCTCGGCACCGGCCGCCGGCGCACCGCCGCTCGCCTCCACGCCATGAACTCCGCTCCGCCCATCCTCACTGCCGCCGCCGTCCTGGAGGCCCTGCACGGCCTCATCGATCCCGAGGTCGCGGTGAACGTCGTCGATCTCGGCATGATCGCCGATGTGACCGTGAGCCCGTTCGGCGAAGTCTCCGTCTCGATCCTGCCCACCACGCCGGGCTGCCCCATGCACGACGTGCTCGCCGACGGCGCGCGCGCGATCATCAGCCGCCTGCCGGGCGTGAGCGCCGTCGACGTGGGCTTTGTCTACTCGCCACCGTGGACGCCCGACCGCATCACGGCCGCGGGCCGCGAAGCGCTGCAAGCCCGCAACTGAACACTCCACAGCACTTTCCAATGACCACGCCCAACACCACCGCCCCCCTCAACGAAGAGATTTTCGACGGCCGCGAACTGCCCTGCGAAACGAAGCGCCCGGGCTTCCTATCCCGCTGTGCCGCGCTGCCGGTCGGCCGCTCGTTCGTCTTCATCAACAGCCACGATCCCGTGCCGCTGCGCCGCCTCCTCGACCAGCGTTTCCCCGGCTGTTTCCAGTGGGACCTCGCCGCCGGCGCCGACGCCGACTCGATCCGGCTCCGCGTCACGAAACTCGCCGCGCCCGCCGAAGGCTTCGGCGAACTCGCCGCCGAGATTTCGTGCTCCTGAAGGAGCCGCGCCGGGCGCGCCCTTATCGCGTCCGGTGAAAACGCCCAGCTTCGGCCGCGGGGTTTCATCTTCGCGCCGAGCGACCGAAACCCCACACCCGAGCACTCCGCCCTCGCGCCAGAGCTCCATTGTCGGTCGAGCGAAGCCGCTTCTCGCGCGCCGCCCGCTCCGCCCCACCGCAGACGTCGCGCATCGGCGGTTCAGCTGCGTCCATTGGCGGTTCCCTCTGCTCGCTCCGGCTCAGAACAACTCGCCCTGCGCCGGCACCGGCTTGTGGCCAAGAAACGGGCCGTACCGTTCGAGCCAGTCATCGAGTTTTTCGAGGTAGTAAGCGGCGTCGTAGGGCGCGGTGGCGGCGTTGAAGTGCTCGACCGGCCGCGCGCGCTGCCAGTCGGCGGTCGCGCCCTTCTGTTTCGGCGCGATGTAGTACGTCACGCGCTCGCCCATGCGCGGCCGCGGTGAAAGCTGGAGCGCCGCCTCGGCGGCCGCGCGACGCGGTTTCCCGCCGGCGGCGACGAACTTCTCGTACGCATCGGCGCTCTGGCCGAGGTTCTCCGATTTCGCGAGTTCGCGCACATCGACCGCACGCGCGGCGATGCGCTGCCGGTATTCCTCGACGAGCGCCAGCGGGGAGTCGCCGCTCGCGCCGACGAGGAACGCGATCAGCCGGTCGCCGAGTTTCTTCAGGTACGGCTCGATGCCGCGCGAGCGCAGCGCCGAACCGCGAATCGTGATCTTCTCGCCGTCGTAGAGCGCGTAGTTCTTGGCCTTGTAGCAGAACATGGCGCGGTACGAACCGTCGTACTCGAGGTCGATCCCCGGCGGGAGCAGGTGCGAGACCGCTGCGAGCAGCTTCTCCGGTTCGCTGAACCAGCGCGCCGACGCCAGGTAGATGCCATCCGTATCCGCCTCCAGGATCTCGCAGTCGTTTTTCGCGAACTCGTCGATGAGCGCCTGCAGCAGCTCGCGGCCGCGGCGCGTGACCTCGGCCGCGAGTTCGCCGTCGCCGAAACGCGCGCCGGCGAAACCCAGGTAGCCGTAGAACGAGTTGATCAGGATCTTGAAACTCGCCTGTCGCGCGGCGTACTCCGCGCGCAGCTCGGGGTCGCTCTCGGTGCGCGCGAGCGCCTTGTACTTGAGGCGGTAGTCGCGCAGTTGGCGGAGCAGCGGGATGAAGACGCCCTGCGTGTCGCTGCGCGGGTTCCGCCCCATGCTCAGCAGCAGGCTCGGATAGAGCGAGGCCACGTCGAAGTGCATCACGTCGCGGAAAACGCCTTCGCGGAAGCCGCGCGAGTAGCCGCCCTCGAACGCCGCCACCTCGACCGGCCCCGGAATAGTCGCACGCCGGTGGTAGTATTCCTCGAGGAAGAGCAGGTCGACCTTCGTGCTCGTGCCGCGCAGCGTCGCTTCCTGGAGCGTCGTGGGAAACGCCTTCACCTGCTCGAAGTACGTCGGCAGCAGCAGGTCCGCGAGGCCCTCGGTCTCGCGCAGATCGTCGCCGAGGTAGGCGCGGAAGCGCGCGCGGTCGGTCTGGAACACGCGCTGGATCTCCGCCCCGGGCAGGTAGGTGCGCTCGCCCACGGAGTCGTCGGTGATCCCGAAGTGCCGGGCCACTTCCTTCAGCCCGTACGCGGTGAGTTCGCGCAGGGAGATGTCGTGGAGTTGCACGAGCAGGTAGGTGTCGATCACCGCGCGGCCGGGCACATCGCAGCGGGGAAAATCGATCCACCGCTCGGCGAGCTTCAGGCGGCTGTTGCGGAAGGTGGCTCGCTGGCCGAAGCGTCCCCACGCACAGGGTACCTTCAGCCGTTTGCCGCGCTGGCGCAGGTAATCGAGGTCGAATTTGAAGAGGTTGTGGCCCTCGATCGTGTCGGGGTCCTCGGCGGCGAGCCGGGCGTTGAGCGCCAGCAGGAGATCGCGCTCGGCGTCGTCGGTGTCGGCGGCGAGTTCGAGCAGCTCGTTGCGACCGCCGAAACGCAACCCGATCGCGAGCACGCGGTCGGCCGGGTTGGCCGGATCGCTGAAGTGATCCTCGCCGACCGCGGCGGTCTCGATATCGAGCTGGCAGCGGCGCAGCTGGTGGAAACGCAGCTCGGCGTAGACGCGCCGGCGCTTCTGCAGGAGAAACTGGCATTCGAGCGGCCGCAGGACGTCGTAGCCGGCCGTGCCGGTCTTCTTCAAGAGCGCCTCGTGCGCAGCGACGGCGTGCGTGTGCACGAGAAACGGGTACAACCCCTCGCCGGCGAGCGGCTCGACGGTGCTGTGCGGCGGCAGCTCGGCGGGTTTTTCGCGCAGCCACACGAACGGCCGGAACTCCGCCAGCGCCTCGCGGCGGCCGCCGTCCTCGGTCGCGAGCGTCACGTGCGCGCGACCTTGGTCGTCGATCCAGACGCCGCAGAGCGGAAGGTGGCTGGCGTCGCCTTGCATCGCAGCGGACCCGTGCGGTGGCGAAGCGTCAGCCGCCGAACGCCGGTTTCAAGAACGCCATCGAAAGCGCGACGATCAACGCGAAGGCCGTGAGCGCGATCCAGCGCGGCGTCTGCCCGCGGCGGCGGTAGGCGATGCCGGCCACGCCGGAGAGCCAGAACCAGCACAGGACCTTGATCCACAGCCAAGCGGGCCAGTCGAGCGGGTTGGGCAGCCCGGTCTTTTTCGCCGCGAGCCCGAAGCCGCCGACGAGCGCGAGCAGGCTGAGAATACCGCCCGCCATCATGATCTGCTTGCGACGGTGCTCCGGCGCCCCGCCGAAGACGGCGAAGACCGTGCCCGTGAGGAGCAGGATGCTGGCGACGTGGAGGATAGCGTAGTACGGCCAACTCATGGCCGGCAGGTTGCGAGCCGTCGCCGAAAAGGAAAATCAAAAGGCCCGATTTCCGGCGACTGCGCCCACCCGCGAAATCGCCGCATGCGGACAGCAAAAAGGCCGCAGAAGACTGCGGCCCTTTTGTTGCGGCGGTCGCTCCCGAACGGGTTGCGCGACGCCGGCCGGAACTTTTGCGCGGCTCAACTCGCGGCGATCGCCCCGTTCGGGCAGGTGGACTCGCACGCGGCGCAATCGATGCACTTCTCGGCGTCGATCGTGTACACGGAATCCTTCTCGGAGATGGCGCCCTCGGGGCAGCCTTCTACACACGCGCCGCAGGCGACGCAGTTATTGGGGTCGATTTTGTAGGCCATAGGGCGGAAATGCTGATCGGTCGTTCGCGCGGAGCGCAAGGCAACTTCTTTGGGGTCGTGCCCCCGTGCAGAATCTTGCGCCCAGTTCCGGCCTCTGCTCTGCCCGCGCGCCTCGCGATGCTGTTGCCCGCCGCAAGTTCGCGGCCGGAACGCAGCGCCCCCGCCCCGTCAACCGCCGCCGGGCCGCACCTCGACCACCACCGCATCAAGGAGGTTGCGCTCGAGATAACCGATCTCGACGAAGCCGTACCCGCCCGTGCCCCAGCGGATGCCCCAGGAATTCTTGAAGATGAAACGCAGGCCGCTCGGCTGGCCATTGTTCGAAACGTAGCCGACGATCGTCACCGCGTGGTAACGCCGCTCGAGCGGCGTCTGCTGGCTGAGCACCGCCGCCTGCGCGAGACTGCGCCAATGCGGCCAACGCAGCCCCACAACCACCGGCACGCCTTCATTCAACGCGTGCATGATGTTGGAGATCTTCACGGCGTTGTTCACGCCCGGCACGCTGTAGGTCGACACCTGCCGTCGCGTGCGCGCCGTCGAGATGACGTCCTCGCTCGGATCCGGAATCTTCTCCATGCCGACACCGAACGTGTTCGGCATCTCCTTCTGCAACGGCACGCCGTACGCGCGCACCGCCGCGAGCACTTCCTGCAGCGTGAAACCGGCGTCGCGGGTGTCGCCTTCGTCGCCGTCCGCCACGAGCCGTTTTTCTCCGGCCGGGATGCCGAGCGTGCGCCGCGTGGCCCAGATCAGGTATTCTTCGGACAACTGCTCGGGCGCGCCCAGCGTCGCGTTCTGGAACTCGAGCGCGCTGAGCACCGCGAACACCGCGCAACTCGGCCGCAGCCCCTGGCTCTTCGTGCCCAGCTCCAATTCACGGTAACGCGGTCGCAGGTCCACCTCGCGCATCTCCGCCGGCGTGCCGAAACGCGAGAGCGCCCGCCCCACCGGCGTGTCGTCGTGGGTGTGTCGGGCGCCCTTCGCCGTCGCGGAGTTCGCCGCCTGAGCCGCCTGCTCGGCCGCCCGCCGCTGCTGTGCGATGATCTTGGCCTCAAGCTGCTCCTCCTGCGGATCGTAACCGAAACGTTGTTGCAGCTCCGGCGAGAGCTTCCGCAGCGGCAGTTGAGTGATGCCTCCGGGATGGCGGATCGTCACGGTCGACGGCGAGACCGCCACAACCTTCGCGGACCGGTAGACGACGCCTTCCGCCTCGAGCATTTCGAAGGTCGC
>DATGXA010000096.1:0-8347 GCA_035299125.1 Opitutaceae bacterium | reverse complement strand
ACTCTCCAACCGCACTCTCGCCCGCCATGAAACCGCACCTCGTCCGCCTGCTCGCGCTCGCCGTCCCCGCCGTCCTCTGGACCAGCGGTTGCACCGCGACCGCCACGCGCGAGAGCACCGGGGAATACATCGACGACACTTCGATCACCGCGCGGGTGAAGATGGCGCTCGTCGGCGACGAAGGTGTCCGCGCGCGCGATGTCGAAGTCGAGACGTTCCGCGGCATGGTGCAGTTGAGCGGCTTCGTCGACAACGCCGAGCAGAAGGCGCGGGCCGGCGAACTCGCGGCCACCACCGCCGGCGTGCGCCGCGTGCAAAACGACCTCGTCGTGAAAATCCAACCCTGAGCCCGCGACCCCCGTCGCCCACCCCCCGCCAACCATGACTGTCAGTTCCAGCACCCGCACCGATCTCGCGCTCAGTTTCGGCGAACTCCTCCACAATCGCCGCGCCACCCCGAATTTCGAGGACACTCCCGTGCCGGCCGAGGATCTCGATCGCATGCTCGAGTTCGCCCGCGAGGCGCCGTCGGGCTACAACTTCCAGCCGTGGCGTTTCTTGGTCCTGCGTGACGCGCGGCAACGGGCGAAGTTGCGCGAAGCCGCCTTCGACCAACCGAAGATCACGGAGGCGCCAGTGGTGGTCGTCGCCTTCGCGCCGCGCGAAGCGTGGAAAGAAACCGCCGACGAAATCTTGAAAACGGCGGCCGCCAACGCGGGCGGCGCCGCGCGCGATCCGGCGAAGATCAAGAAATCGGCGTTCGCTTTTCTCGAAAAGCTCGATCGCGCCACGTGGCTCAATCGCCAAGTGATGATCGGGTTCACGTATCTCATGCTGGCCGCGGAAGTGCTCGGCTGGGACACGGCACCGATGGAAGGCTTTGATGCCGCAGCGGTCCGCCGCGCGCTCGGTCTGTCCGAAGATTGTGAGGTCGTCGCGTTGCTCGCGATCGGCCGCGCGAAGGAGCCGCGCAAACCACACCCCGGCCGTCTCGCGGTAGAGCGAATCGCTTTCGACAACCAAGCCGACCAACCATGGCGTTCCGGAACGGCGCGGGACGCGTGACGACGTGCGCCGCGGCGCTCAACCGATACGCGCCGCCACATCCACGAGGCGATCGCGCCGGACGCCGAGCAGCCGCATGACCGCCGCCGTGATCGCGTCGGCGGAGATCCCGGCGTACTCGCGGAGTTCGTCGCCCTTGCCGCTCAGAGGACGCTTGCGCACGGCGAGGATTTCCGTGGGGCGCGGGTTTTCCGCGAGCGCGGCCAAAACCGCCTCGCCCAGGCCGCCGGCAGCATGGTGATCCTCGACAGTGACGAAGGCGCTCGTCTCGTTCGCCGCGCGGCGCAGCGTGGCTGCGTCGAGTGGATGCACCGAGTAAGCGTCGATCACGCGCACCGCGATTCCGTCGGTCTGGAGGCGTGCGTGAGCGGCGAGTGCCTCATGCACGGTCGCGCCCACGGCGACGATGGTCGCAACGTCGCGCTCGCTCGAGCACAGCGTCTTGCTACCGCCGATGGGAAACGCCTCGGTGTCGCTGTAGAGCACCGGGGTCGCTTGCCGTAGCGTCCGGAGATACACCATGCCCTGATGCGCCGCCGCAGCCTCGACCAGCTTCTCGGTCGAAAGCGCGTCGCACGGGTGCAGCACGACCACCCCCGGCACCGCCCTGAACATCGCGAAGTCTTCCAGTCCCATCTGCGAAGCGCCGTCCTCGCCGATGGACACTCCGGCGTGGGAACCGACGAGTTTGATGTTCGCATCGGAGTACTGTGCCATCCGGATCTGGTCGCATGCGCGGGAGAGGAACGCCGCGAAAGTCGATGCGAACGGAATTTTCCCGCGGAGCGCGAGGCCAACGGCGGTCTCCACCATCGCCTGTTCCGCGATGAACATCTCGAAGAAGCGCGTCGGGGCGGATTGGGCGAAACACTCCGCGCCGGTGGAGTTGCTGACCTCGGCGTCGAGCACGACGAGCTGCGGCCAGGCGTCGCGCAGGCGCGCGAGAGCGGCGCCGTAGGCTTTGCGTGTCGCCACGTTTTGGCCACGCTGGTACTCGGGCGCCGCGGCGAGCAGCGGAGGAACAGCGCTCGGCTGGGCGTCGTCCGGTCGCGGAATCTCGGCCGGCAACGCGATCCCCGCCGTGCCGAGCTCCTGCAACGCCGCGCCGAGCCGATCCTTCGGCACGGGTTTTCCGTGCCAGCCGTCGGTGTCCTCGAGGAACGAGACGCCCTTCCCCTTCACCGTGCGCGCGATGATCATGAATGGCCGCTCCGTCTCGCCGGCGGCGGCCGCGAACGCGTCGAGGATCTCGGGGAACGAGTGGCCGTCGATCACGCGCGTGCGCCAACCGAACGCCTCGAGGCGCTCCGCATAGGCTCGAGCGTCGCGGCCAAGCATTGTTTCGCCGCGCTGGCCGAGGCGGTTCACATCAAGGATGCCGACGAGGTTCGCGAGCCGGTAATGCGCGGCGAGCTGGATGGCCTCCCATTGCGAACCTTCCGCCATCTCGCTGTCGCCGAGGAGCACGAAGGTGCGGTAGGTGAGATCATCGAGGTAGCGTGCGTTCAATGCCATGCCCATTCCGATACCTAGCCCCTGCCCGAGCGAACCGGTGGCGGCCTCCGTGAACGGAAACCGGCGCGTCGGGTGGCCCTCGAGCGTGCTGCCGAACTCGCGAAACGTGCGAAGCTGGGCGGGGTCGATCTTCCCGGCCGCTGCCCAGAGCGCGTAGAAAAGCGGCGAAGCATGGCCTTTGGAGAAGATGAGGCGGTCGTTGTTCGGGTGCCCGGGTTCCGCGGCGTCGTAGCGGAAGAATCCGCCGAAACAGAGGCCGACCATCAGGTCGGTCGCGGAGAAGGCCGAGGTCACATGGCCGGAGCCCGCTTCGGTGGTCATCTCCAAACACCACCGGCGGACTTGGCGCGCGATCGCCTGCAAACGCGGAAGCTGGGAATTGTTGTTCGCGTTCATGGCTCGAACATCGCACCCGTACACGTTTCCGGCCACCGGTCGCCAAACCGACTGCATCCTCGGGCGGACCTCGGTGGCGACGAGCGTTCGTGCGGAACGGTAATTTCCCAGCCGGCCGAACCTGCAATAGATGACGCGGCGGGCAGGATCCTCCCCCATCCCATCGCAGTCCGACACGTGTTAATCTGTGGGCGGAATTGCGTCCCGCCCCCGATCAAAGCGAAAGGATCAGCCATGCTCCGCAGCGAGAAGGAACTCGAAGGCACACCAATCCATGCGACGGATGGCGCGATCGGAAAGATCAAAGACACCTACATCGACGACGAGCATTGGGTACTGCGCTACGTCGTGGTCGACACCGGCAAATGGCTGGAGAGCCGCGCAGTTTTGCTCGCTTCGGCACAGCTGCGCGCCGGCACTCCGGACGCCCCAGGGCTGCAGGTCGATGCGACGATGGAGCAGGTCCGCAACAGCCCCTCCGCTGATTCGGAACGCCCGGTCTCGCGCCAGCACGAGCAGCGTCTCCACGACTACTTCGGTTGGCCCTACTATTGGGGCGCCAGCTCGATGGGCGGAATCCCCCTCGCAGTGCCGCCTGTCGTGCCAACGATTCCGTCGCCAGGACTTGGAGCCGAAGCGCCACGACCCGGCGCCGGCGCCACGAGCACGCTCGCGGAGGACCACGGAAACGCCGGCGATCCGCACCTACGCAGCGTGCGCGAGATCCGGGGCGCGCAGCTCGCCGCGCGCGATGGCACCATCGGCCACGTCGAGGATCTGCTATTGGATGAACGCTCGTGGGGCCTCCGTTACCTCGTGGTGGACACCCGCAATTGGTGGCCGGGCAAGAAGGTCCTGCTCGCACCCCGTTGGGTAAGGCAAGTCGCGTGGCCCGATCGAGTCGCCACGGTCACGCTCGACCGCGACGAAATCAAAGGTGCCCCGGAGTACACGCCGGGCCACACACCGACCGAAGCATACCTCGCCGCCCTCGACGCCTACTACCGGCATCTACCGCCGCGGGCCTGAAGACTGACACGCGGACTCGACCGCCCCCCCACCGCGACCAGGAGGCCCTTCGGGCCTTCGGAAAGGGGCAGTTTTGCGCGCGCGAAAAACCCGCGGAAATCGGGGTTGACACTCGCGCCGCGCTCCCGACTGTTCAGCCCCTCATTCGGCTGGCTTCGTAGCTCAGTTGGTAGAGCAGTTGACTCTTAATCAATTGGTCGAGGGTTCGAGTCCCTCCGAAGCCACCACTTTAAACCTCTCACCGCCAAGCGGTTGGGAGGTTTTAGTTTTTCAGGGATCTCCACGAGAAAAGTCTGCTTGGCCACTTCTTGGCCACTTTTCCCCGGCGGCAGGAGCCATTTACCTCTGAAAAATGAGCAGATCCGGAAGCCCGCGCCACCGCGCGGCATAGAAACGCTGCCCGACCGAAGGGCGACAACCACCGTAAACGCGCTCCAGTCGCAGAAGGTGATCGTTAGCCGACACGCGAAGATTCCAACATCGCCGCAACCTCGCTCTCGTCGAAAAGGACCACACGGGCATTGATCTTGTGGCGTGTGATCAGCCCTGCATCTGCCCACCGGAACAGTGTCCGAGGACAGACGCCAAGCCGCCCCGACAGCGCCTTCGCTTTGCTGAAGCGTCGCCCCGCCATGCCTTCATGGCCGGACTGCACCACCCTTTGCGCCTGGATCATGGTTTCCACGCAAACATGTTCACGCGCAACGAGAGCCACCGCAACGGCAGCGGTCCACCGACAATAGGGTACTTCATGCACCGTAATTCCGGTAGGCGAAGATCGACGCGCCCAAACAGGCCGAACAGAAAGCGACACCGCGAGCGGTTGCACCCGGCGCTCTGGCGCGCGGACTGTCGTTCTGGCGCTGGTGTTCGTTGCGGTCGGAGACGGCTTGGTTTCCGCACTCACGGCCGCCTCTTGCGACTCGTCGTCCGAACACGACCACTCGCCAGGATCGCGCCCTCGCAGGCTCGGGACGCGACACCGGCGGCCTTGCCGCGCTCCCACCGGCGCCGACTCCTTCCTCCACTGCCACCAGCGCCGCCACTCCGCCCCCGGCCTCCGCGCCGGACGCAACCGCTCGACCCGAGAGGACGGGCTCCGCCCGTGTTTCTACAGCATACCTAATATCGGATACACCTATTCGCCCAGCCCCAACCCCATTTGCCCGCCGGGCTGCGGCGCGGGGGCCGACGGGGCTCGCACGAAACGAATCTCCGTGGCGAAGCTGTCGTTGGCATGATCCGGGTCTCCTTCGAGCCCCGGTTGCGCGCGCAGTCGGATCAAAGTGCGCTCCTCGATGGCCTGGAAGAGCGGACCGAGGTTGTAACCACGAATCAACACCAGCCAGTTGCCGATCTCGACACGGAGCGTGTTCAACTCGGCGTAATCCCAGCAGCCCTCGACATAATGCACCCACGGGATGTTGCGGCGCAGCTCCCTCCCGTCGTCGAAAGTGACGTGCTCCGAGCGCCCGCCGGTGTCGAAGAAATGCCTCGGCTTTCGTAGCAGTACTGGAGTGCTCATTGGGCGAGGCTCTGTCGGTTGGACTGAACCTGATGGATCCGCTCAGTGAGTCGTTGCCACGCGGCGTACTTGCGCGCGCGCTGCTGTCGCTCCGCGTGCTGGTCCATGCCTTGGGTCTGGGCGATGCCGTGCCGTTGCATGAACTCGCCGGCGAGTTCGCGACCGACATCGCCTACTGCGAGACGGCGGAAAATCTCGTCCTTGTGGGAGACGTAAATCGTGTGCGCCCCGCGGTAGCGGGTGTTGCCCACGTAGAACTGCCGCCGGGCCAACGCGCGCGCCGCCACTTCGCCAAGCACAAGAATCGACTCCTCCGCTGTGCTGCCCTGCGCGCGGTACGATGTGATGGCGTGGCCGTAGGTCCACGCCGCGAAGTCGGGCGGTAGCTCGCCGCCGTCGGTGAAGACGACCCGGTTCGCGACGGGATCGACCTGAGCGACCTCCTTGAAATCGCCATTGGCCAATCCGGCATCGTCGTGGCGTCCGCGAATCAGCAGCCGGTCCCCGACCGCCACCGCCAGCGGCTGCGCCCGTCCCACCACAAACGTCGTGCGCTGCCGGCGCGTGAGTTTCGCCTCCCGCCCGTTGACCCCGCGGGCAACGATGCCGTCGCCAAGGACGGCAACCACTTCGGCCGCTGCGCCGCGTTTGAAGAACCGCGTGTCGCGGCCGAACAACAACCGGTCCCCAACCTGGTATTGCTCCCAATGGACCTTCTGCTCGGCCGTCCACGTCAGCGGCCGCACCGCCTCGCGGACGACCTCGTCACCGCCGAGCAATCCCTCTTTCCGCAGCGCCGGCCGCACCTGCGCGTTGAACCGCTCGATCTCATCCCAGAACGGGATGACGACGAGCGTGCCGATGCCTTGCGTCCGGTTTTCGACCACATGCTCCGCAGCCCGCGCGAAGAGCGCATCGTCGTCGCCCGCTTCGCGGATCATCCCACGTCGGTCCGCGTAGGCGAACGCCTCGGCAACTTCGCCCGACGCAAGCAGCCGGCTGAAGCGACGGTCGGTCTCGTTGCGTTGGCGGAGCACCTCGGCGAGCCGGACAACCGGCGTGTGCGAATACGCGATCACGTTCCGCAACGCGTCGCCGCGTTCGACGCTGAAATGCTGCTTGGGATCGCCCACAAGGAGCACGCGCGCCCGGACCTCCTGCGCGATCCCGGTCAGTCGGTCGAGTTGCTCCGTCGCGAGCAACCCGGCCTCGTCGATCAGCAACACCCGGCCGACCGCCTCGCGCTGCATCGGCTCGCTGACGAGGAACCGCTGCACGGTGTCGGCCGCATCGAAGCCGCTTTCGGCCAAGGCATCGCGCGCCTTGGTGGTGGGCGCGAGCGGGAGGAACCGTTTCCCGCCCGCCGCGAGATGCGCGCCTTCGATGGCCGTCAACACAGTCGTCTTGCCGGTGCCGGCATCGCCGACCAGGACGCTGAGGAAATCGTGGCTGCCCAAAATCTCCGTCGCCGCCCGGCGTTGGCCGGCAGTCAATGTCGCCGGCAGGTTCGCCGGATCGCCGAGGCCAAAGCGCGTGTTTCGGCCGTACTGCACGCGCTCCAACACCGCCGCCTCTTCGCGGCGGACATGGCGCAGTGTCATCTCACCGTTCTTCCGGTACGCCTCGGGATGCGCATCGAGCGCAAGCCGCAATTCCCGCCACCGGTAGAAGTCGGGATGCAGCTCCAGCGCCGCGCTCAGGATCGCTCCCTCGCGCGCGACGCTGGCCCGTTCGAAGACATGGCGTAACGCAGCCTCCAGCACCGACTGCGCATTGCCGTGCGACCACTGCTCACGCGGCGCCTGCGCCCGCGCCGCGTACACGAGCGCGTCGAGCCGTTCGGCTTCGCTGCCCGCGAGCTCGGCCCGCTGCCGCGCTCGAACTTCGGCCGTGCTAACCTCGGTCAACTTGTCCTCGCGCGACTCACGCACCAGCACCTCGACTTCGCGCTTCGTGGGCTTACGCCCTTTTTCCGCGGCGAACGCCTCGGCGAGTTGCTGGATGTGATGCGTGCGTTTCGAAAACCGCTCGCGCAGACGCTCGACACCGCGGATTGCGAAGCCCGTCGAGTTCATCTCGTACGGCTCGTAGCCGAGGCCGCGCAACCGGCCCGCCAGCTCGCGATACAGGACCTGCCGAAGATACGGCGACGCCCGGAGCATCTCGGCCGGTTGCAGCGCGTACCATCCCAGACGACTCGCATCCCAAGTCGCGTTCGCCAGCACGGCATGCGCGTGCAATTGCGGATCGAGGTCGCGGCTCGTGTCGTGCAGGAACAGCGCACCGGCGAAGTTTCCGGTCAGGCGGAACGACTCCGAGTGCTTCGCCTCACCACGGCGCTCGCGCACCGCGGCGAAGCGCTCCATCTCTGCGAGCACCACCTTCACCGAGTCGGCGAACGCCTCGCGCACGCGCTCGTCGCCGCCGACCATCGCGAGCACGCTCACGTCCTTCGGCGCCGACAGCTGCACATCGATGAACGCGACGGACTTCTTCGCCCCGAGCGCGGTCAGCTCCTCCCCTGTACCCGGATGGCGGTTGCAGCGCAGCGCCTCGAACGGCGCATCGGCGACGGCCCCCGCGAGGCCGAGTGCCCTCGCGCCCTCACCGATCCATTCGCCGATGACAACCTTCTCGCCCTCGGCCCAATAGTCGTTTCGGCGCAGGTGATGCGCGAGGTAGTTCGATCCGTTGCGAATGATGCCGGCGGTGATCATGCCCACCACCATGGCCGGGCGCGGTCACCGTCTCAACGGACCGCGCCTCCCGAATTCGGTGTAGGCGCGATCCCGGCGCCCCGCCGTCCGCGCCCGCACG
>DATGXA010000095.1:0-3535 GCA_035299125.1 Opitutaceae bacterium | reverse complement strand
GGCGCGGACGATCAGATTGAGGCGATGCGAGGCATCGGCGCTCTCCGCGAGCTCGAGTTTCAGTTCGCGATAATGGTCGGGCACGACGCGGCGGGCACCGAAGGCGTTTTCCCACGAGCTGTCGTGCTCGGTACGCGTCGCCGCGGCGATCTTCGCGGTGCGACCGAGGGAAACGCCGCCGGAGAACTCTAGGCCGAGCCGCGAGTCCGCCAGCGCCGGCTGACCATCGAGCGTGACGCGATAGTGCAGGCCGTCGGCATCGCTCACGGCGACGACGACGCGGCCGTTGGGAGAGGTGAGGGTTTCCTCCGCGTCGAGCGCGAGAGACGTTGCGACCAACGCCAACCCCAGCGTCAGCGTGCGGATGAGAGGGATGCGTGGCTTCATGTTTCGAGAGTGCCTTATGCACCTCTTTAAAGGTGCGTCAAAGATCGCGCACTCTCTCGCCGGACGTCCCGCAAAATGGCTTTCGACGTTCTCGGGACGGTTTGGGATATCCGCCCCAGCTCGCCGGCCGGGGCGGACAAGACTTGCTCGCGTTATCTGGAGCTGATCGCGCCGGTTGCGGACACATCACCGATGCCCGGCGTGGCGCCGGCGGGCCAGCCGAGGAGGGTGATGCGCACGTAGCGGCCGCTGAGCGGCGCGCCTTCGACGGTGTAGGTGGTCCATTGGTTGGCCGCTTCCGTCTGCGCGTCGGCGGTAAATGCGCGCCAGTCGCGCTCGCCATCCGGGGAGACCTCGATGCGGTAGCGCCAGAGCCCCGCCGCGGGAAACGACAACCGAAAGGCCGATACAGTGACGACGCGTTCGAGGTCGATGCGCAGCCACGGCGCGGCGTCGCCGGGGGCGGCGAGCCAGGACGTGAGGAAGCTGCCGTCGTTGCCATGCCGCCCGGTGTTGCCGGGTGTTTCGCTGCTGGCGCGGGTCGGGTTCTCGAGGCCGAACTTGTGCCACTTGCCGCTCGTGGGTGCGTCGGAGAAACGCCGGTACGGGCGGGGCGCCGCGGGTGGCGTGACGCCGGGCACGAATTTCGGTTCGCCGAGCGAGGTGAGGCGAAGGGTCGCATCGGCCAAGCCGGGCGAGGTCGCGCGGATGAGCGTTTCGCCGGCGTGATAACAGTGGAACTCGATCGCCGCGGCACCGTCGCGAATCGTGATGTCGGAATCGGCCGCGAAGGTGATGCTCGGGCCGGTGGGGAACTCGCCGGGGCCGGACTCGATCGTGAGCGTCACCGGCGGGCAGTTGCTGAGCGGCGTGCCGTCCTTGTCGACGACGGTGACGACGATGTGCGCATCGTCGGTGCCGTCGACGGCGCGCAGCGTCGTCTTGTCGGCCGTGAGCCGGAGCGCCGCGGCTTGGCCGGGTTGCGGCCACGTGGGCGCGGGGATGCCGCGGTAGGCATTGCGATACCAATACCACTGCCGCTTCGGCAGCCGGAAGTAATCCAGCATGCCCATGCCGCCGAAGGTCCGGCCGGCGATGCTGCCGTGGTCGAAGCCGCACCAGATCACTTCGCCGCTGCGCCACGGGAGCCGCCAACCGTGCGGTTGGTTCTGGTCGGCGCCGGGGGTGAGTGGCAGGTCACCCCAGCCCGGTTCGAAGAGCCCGGGACGGTCGACCATCATCGAGCCGTATTCGGAAACCACGTTGGCGATTCCCGGGTTGGGGAAGAGCCGGGCGCCGTCGCCGTTGTAGCCGGCGATGTCGCCGAGCTTGTCGATGTCGCCGCGCTGGGCGCCACCGATGGCGGCGGGGCGCGTGGGATCGAGTTCATGTGAGTAGGCGACGAGTTCGCGTAGGAAACGGCGGACCTGCGGCATGACGTTCGGATCGCTGAAGAACGGCTCGTTGGACATGCTCCACACGACGATGCTCGGGTGGTTGCGATGGATGCGGATCATGTCGCGCAGGCTGGCGCGCACGCTCGCCTCGAACTCCGCCTCGTCGGCCGGATCGGTCGGGTACGCGCTGCCGCCCCAGGCGTTGTCGGCGCCGCCGGTACCCCAGAAACAGTTCTCGGACCAGAAGAGGATTCCGAGGCGATCGCAGGCCGCGGAGAACGCCGGCGCGTGCGGATAATGCGAGCCGCGGATGAAGTCGAAGCCGGCGTCCTTGATCAGTTGCACGTCGCGGTGGAATCCGTTGTCGGCGACGGCGTCGCCCCAGCCGGCGTGATCCTGATGGACGTTGGCGCCGCGGAAATAGCGGTGCTCGCCGTTGAGGAAGAAGCCGCGGTCGGCGGTGAACTCGAACCAGCGGAAACCGAGCGGCGAGACGAAGTCGTCGGCCGGTCGGTCGCCGTCGAGCACGGTGGTTTTCACCGAATAGAGGGTGGGCTGCTCAGGCGACCAGAGCTGCGGGTGCGTGATCGGCGCGCTCGTCTGATCGAAGACGACAGTGGTGGAGGCGGCGATACGTCGGCTCGAGGTCATCGTGGCGACCAGTTGGCCGGCGGGATCGACGACCGCGGTGCGCACGGTGCAGTCCTTCGGCGCGGCCGATTGGTTCACGATTTCGGTCTTCACGTTCACGACTCCCTCGGCGGCGGAGACGCGCGGCGTGGTGACGGAGGTGCCAAACCACGCGACGTGCAGCGGATCGGTGGCGACGAGCCAGACGTTACGGTAGAGACCGCCGCTGAAATGGTGTTCGCCGGCGCGCGGGGCGAGGCGGGGATTCCAACGGTTGTTGAGGCGCACGGCGACGAGGTTACGGCCGGCGACCGCGGCGCCGGTGATCTCGATTTCGAAACCGGTATAGCCGCCCTGATGCGCGCCGACTTTCCGGCCGTTGAGGAAGATCTCGGCGTCTTGAAACGCACCCTCGAACTGGAGGAACAGGCGCTTGCCCTGCCACGCCGCCGGGACTTCGAAGGTTTTCCGATACCAGCCGTAGCCGACGTAGAACGAATTCGTGGCGCCGAAATACGGCGTGCTGAACGAGTGAGGCAGGCCGATGCGGTCCCAGGCCGCGTCGTCGAAGGCGACCGCCTCCGCGCCGGCGTGATCGCCGAGCTTGAACGACCACTCGCGATTGAAGTTCAGCGTTTCGCGCAGCGGGGCGGCGTCTGTCGCAACAGCAGCGACGGCCGATGTGGCGACCAGGAGGAAACCGACGAGCGGCGCAAAAAACGCCCGGGTTCGGCAGACGAGGGGGACGGTGCGAATCATGAGGAGAGGGGCGGAGGCGACATTGTGTTCTCGGCGGAATGCGCCGATCGCTTCGGTAGGGCGGCCACTCCGCTGGCCGCCGCGGCGGGGAACGGAGTCCCCGCCCTACCTTGTGAGCCGCTTAGCTACGCGGCGTGATCTTGAAGACGGCGGCGATGTCGTTCGGCACCGATTTCGGGGCTTCGATCGTCAGCGCGCCGGCGGATTGCGACCAGGTGAGTTTCTCGTCGCTGCCGAGGAGCGTGATGCTGCCGATGGCGCCGTCGTAGAGTTTGGCGGCGGTGCCGAGCGATTTGATGTGCGTGGCACCTTTCGGCGCGCCCATGACGATCGCGTAGAGCGCGCCGCCTTTGGTGGTGAAG
>DATGXA010000094.1:0-16943 GCA_035299125.1 Opitutaceae bacterium | reverse complement strand
CGTCGGCAACGGCGGCCAGGAGAGCGAGTGCGGCTGGTGCAAGGACCGCTGGGGAATCTCGTGGCAGATCACGCCGCGCGTGCTCACGGAGGCGATCGCCGCCGGCGGAGCGGAAGCGAAGCGGGCGTTCACGGCGATGATGACGATGCGCAAGATCGACGTGGCCGCGATCGAGTCCGCGCGGCGCGGGTGAGCGGGCGCGGGCCCCCAAGAGGGCGTGGTACGCAGCAGGGCAGAGCGGAGAAGCGTTTCACGTTGCTCTCGGCGATCGGGATGCTTGCGTGGATGCGTATGCGTTTTCTTGTGGAAGGGGTGTCGCCGAAACGTGCTGTCGGCCTGACCGGCTGGTTTCTTCTGTTCCAATGCGGGGTCCTCATCGCGGCGGGGATCGTTTTGGGGCTCGTTCAGGTCGCCACCGGCTCGCCTCTCTCCGGCGGCAACGGTGCCCGCCCGGAAGTGCTGATCGTGGCCAACTCGGCGGCCGCTTTTCTCGTGCTTCACCTCCAGTTGCGCGCGAGCAAACTTCCGTGGACCGAATTCTTCCGTCCGCGCGTGGGGTGGGTGCGTTTTCTCCCGACGTTTCTGCTGATCATGGTCGGCGAGGTGATCCTGATGTCGGAATGCGGAAACTGGAAGGCGGAGTTCGCGCCGCCGCCTCGGTTCCTGCGTGACTCCTTCCAGCCGCTAAACGATTTGGCGGCTCATCCTTTCAGCGCGCCGTTCATGTTGGTCGTGGTCGCCGCAGTGACCGAAGAGTTTGTGTTTCGCGGTCTTCTTCTGCGGGGGTTGCTGGCGCGGGTCGGTCCGGGACGGGCGATTGCGATCTCGGCGGGACTCTTCGCCATCATGCACCTGAATCCGTGGCAGGTGCCAGCCGCGCTGTTCATTGGTGTGATTCTCGGATGGGTGTACTGGCGCACGCGTTCTCTCGCGTTGTGCGTGGCCGGCCACGCCTTTCATAACGCCACAACCCTGCTAGCTGCGGGGTTGCCGTTCACGATCGACGGCTTCAACCGAGCCCACGATCCCGAGACGGTTCTGTACCAGCCGTGGTGGCTCAACCTGCTCGGCGTGGCGCTGCTCGGCGGCGGAGCTTACTGGTTACAGCGACTCGCGCCCAAAATTGAAGCGGGATCGCTCGCGTCCGCTTCGGAACCGCCGCCGTTCCCGAACCAAATCGAGGCAAACGCGCTGGTGGAGACGACGGAAGCTGGAACCGGTGGCCCGGTCGGTTGACTTGGGCCGGTTGGCCGGCAAGCCTACGGACATGTCGGCGAAAAAGACAGGTTTCACCTATTGGCAGGATGGCAGCTTCTGGGTCGGCCATCTCGACGAGTTTCCCGACTACCTCACGCAGGGAACCTCGTTGGAGGATCTGAAGGAGAATCTGACCGATCTGCATCGCGAACTGACCTCCGGGACGATTCCGAATGTGAGGCGGCACGCAGAACTCGAGGTGGCATGAAGCGACGAGATCTGATCCAGCGCATCGAGGCGCTTGGGGCGGTGTTCATCCGCCACGGCGGCAAGCACGACTGGTATCAGAATCCCACCACCGGAATGGCACAACCCGTTCCGCGGCATACCGAGATCAACGAGATGCTAGCGAAGAGCATCCTGCGGAAGCTGGTCGGCAAATAATTCGCTGCGGCAGGGCGGTTCCGCCGAAGCCGCCGCGGGAGGGATTTGCGTTTGGGCCGGAGCCTGCTGCAGGCAGAGGTGACGGACGTTTCGGAGAAACGTCCCTACTTTCGGAGGTTCACGCTTCGTAGCCGAGGTAGGGGGAGAGCCACTTCTCGACTTCAGCGACGGGGCGCTGGCTGCGGGCGGCGTAGTCTTCGACCTGATCGCGGGCGAGTTTGCCGACGGCAAAGTACTTCGACTCGGGATGGTTGAAGTAGAAGCCGCTCACGCTGCTGCCGGGCTTCATCGCGCAGCTCTCGGTGAGGCCGATGCCGGTGGCGGCTTCGATATCGACGAGCTTCCAGAGTTGCGGCTTCTGGGTGTGGTCGGGGCAGGCGGGATAACCGGGCGCGGGGCGGATGCCGCGGTACTTTTCGCGGATGATCTGCTCCATCGTGAGGTTCTCGCTGCGACCGTAACCGGAGAGGTCGCGGACCTGTTTGTGGAAATACTCGGCCAACGCTTCGGCGATGCGGTCGCCCAGCGCTTGCACCATGATCGCGGAGTAGTCGTCCTGCGCGGCCTTGAACTCGGCGGCGAACGTCTCGACGCCCGGGCCGGCCGTGACGGCGAATGCGCCGAGGTAGTCGATCCGGCCGCTGCTCTTCGGCGCGATGTAGTCGGCGAGGCAGTGGTTGAACTGGTCGGCGGGTTTCTCGCTCTGCTGGCGGAGGAAATGGAACGTCTCGACGACGCGGCTGCGCTGTTCGTCGGCGTAGACCTCGATGGAATCGCCCACGGCGTTGGCCGGCAGGAAGGCGATGAGCGCGCGGGGCTGGAAGCGTTTCTCGGCGATGATGCGGGCGAGGAGCTGTTGGGCGTCGGCGAAGAGCTTGGTGGCTTCGGTACCGACGTTCGGATCTTTCAGGATTTCGGGGAAGCGGCCGGTGAGTTCCCACGCGGAGAAGAACGGGGCCCAGTCGATGAACGCGACTACGTCGCGCAGGTCGATGGGTGATCGGTCTTGGGTGATGGGTGCGGAAGAGAATACGCGGGTGCCGAGGAACTCCGGGCGGGGGATGTCGACGGTCGACCAGTCGCATTGCGGGGCGCGGGAGCGGGCGGTGGCGAGCGGGAGAAACTTCGTGCGTGCGTTCCGCGCGGCAAAGTCGTCGCGCTGGCGTTGTTGTTTGGCGACGAGGTCGGCGACGAAGGCGGGCTTCTGCTCGGGCGAGAGGAGCGCGGAGGCGACGTTGACGACGCGGGAGGCGTCGAGCACGTGGACGACGCCGTGCGGGTACACGGGCGCGATCTTCACGGCGGTGTGCGCGGGGCTGGTGGTCGCACCGCCGATGAGCAGCGGGACGGTGAAGCCCTGGCGCTGCATCTCCTTGGCGACATGCACCATCTCGTCGAGCGACGGGGTGATGAGACCGGAGAGTCCGATGGCGTCGGCGCCGAGACGTCTCGCCTCGGCGAGGATCTTCTCGGTGGGGACCATGACGCCGAGGTCGGTCACCTCGTAGTTGTTACACGCGAGGACGACGCCGACGATGTTCTTGCCGATGTCGTGCACGTCGCCCTTCACGGTCGCCATGACGATCTTGCCCTGCGCCTGCACGGCGCGGCCGGCGGCGACGGCGAGGCGTTTTTCCTCCTCCATGAACGGCGTGAGGTAGGCGACGGCCTTCTTCATCACGCGGGCGGATTTCACGACCTGCGGGAGGAACATCTTCCCGGCACCGAAGAGATCGCCGACGACGCGCATGCCGTCCATGAGCGGCCCCTCGATGATGTGGAGCGGGCGCGGGTACTTGGCGGTGTTGGCGCGGGCTTCCTCGGTGTCGGCCTCGACGAAGGTGTCGATGCCTTTGACGAGGGCGTGGGCGAGGCGCTGTTCGACGGGGAGCGAGCGCCAGGCGTCGGCGGGGGGAATCTGAGATTTGGGATTTGAGATCTCAGATGGGCCGCCGGAGGCGGCCTTGATCTCGTCGGCGAGGGCGACGAGGCGCTCGGTGGCGTCGGGGCGGCGGTTGAGGAGGACGTCCTCGATGTGGGTGAGGAGGTTGGGCTCGATCTCCTCGTAGACGCCGAGCATGCCGGCGTTGACGATGGCCATGTCGAGGCCGGCGGCGATGGCGTGGTAGAGGAAGGCGGCGTGCATCGCCTCGCGCACGGGGTTGTTGCCGCGGAAGGAGAAGGAGACGTTGGAGATGCCGCCGGAGGTCTTCGCGTGCGGGAGGGTGCGCTTGATGATCCGCACGGCCTCGATGAAATCGACGGCGTAGTTGTTGTGCTCGTCGATGCCGGTGGCGACGGTGAGGACGTTGGGGTCGAAGATGATGTCCTCGGGAGGGAAACCGACCTTGTCGACGAGAAGGTGGTACGCGCGGGTGCAGATGCGGACCTTGTCGGCGCAGGAGGCGGCCTGGCCGTTTTCATCGAACGCCATCACGACCGCGGCGGCACCGTAGCGGCGGAGCAGGCGCGCGCGGCGGAGAAACTCGGTCTCGCCTTCCTTGAGCGAGATGGAGTTCACGATGCCCTTGCCTTGGATACACTGGAGGCCGGCCTCGAGCACGGTCCACTTCGAGGAATCGAGCATGATCGGCACGCGCGAGATCTCCGGCTCGGCGGCGATGAGGTTGAGGTACTTCACCATCGTCGCTTCGCCGTCGACGAGGGCCTCGTCGACGTTGATGTCGATCACGGTCGCGCCGGCCTCGACCTGCTGGCGAGCGATGGCGAGGGCGGATTCCCAGTCGCCGGCCTTGATGGCTTTGGCGAATTTCGGCGAGCCGGTGATGTTGGTGCGCTCGCCGACGACGAGGAAACTGGAGGCGTTGCGGGACATGATGGAAAAGGCGAGAGGTGTGAGGCTAGAGGCGGGTGGCGAACGCGAGCGCGCCGAGGGCGGCGAAGGTCACGAGCGTGGATAGGATGAGCAACACGTAGGTGCGGCGGATGTCGCGAGTGTCGGCGCCTGGGGCGTCGGCGGGATCGCCGAGCCAGAGGTTGCAGACCTGCACGCCGTTCTTGAAGAGCGGGCCGATGAGGCGGCGGCGGAGCGCGCCGGCGATGGTGCATTCGGGCCAACCGCTGTTCGGGCCGGGGACGAGCGCGTGCTGTGCGAGGCCGATACGCCAGGCGGCGCGGCCATCAAAGCCGGGGAGAAGCGCCGCGAGACCGGAGAGCAATAGCCAGCTCCAGCGGGCGGGGAGAAAGTTCGCCACGTCGTCGGTGCGCGCTCCGCACCAGCCGAAGCGTAGGTAGCGGTCGGATTTGTAGCCGACCATGCTGTCCATCGTGCTCACGATTTTGAAGAGCACGCCGGCGAGCGGACCGAAGAGGAGCAGGAACACGAGCGGCGAGAGCACTCCATCGACGAGGTTTTCCGCCATGCTCTCGACGGCCCCTCGGCCGCAGGCGGCGAGGTCCATTTTGTCGGTGTCGCGGCCGACGAGCATAGAAACGTGGTGACGCGCGGCGGCGAGATCGCCACGGGCGATGGCGCGCGCGATGCGTTCGCCGTGGGCGATGAGGTCGCGCAGGGCGAGACAGGCCCAACAGACGAGGCCGGCCGCGGCGTCGAATGCGTACGGGTGCAGCGCGTGCGCGCCGGCGAGGAAAACGGCGACGAGCGGCAGCACGGTGCCGGCGAGCAGGAGCAGCAAGGCGATGCCGCCGGCGTAGCCGTTGGCGCCGAGGCGGAAGAGCACGCGCTCGTAGAAGGCGAGCAGGCGGCCGAGCAGGCGGATCGGGTGCGCGGCGAAGATCGGGTCTCCGATCAACGCATCCAGCGCGAGTCCGAGCGCAGCCCAAAGGAAGAAACGCGGCTCGAGCAAACCGACGGAGGCGTGGAGCGCGTCGGTGAAAGTGGCGGCGAAGGCGGGCATCACGTCAGGTGCGGCCGGCGGCGGACGTGGGTCGGCCCTTCAGGGCGACCTGGCGGGGGTGATTCGCGGGACCGGGGCGGGCTGAAGCTCCGCCCCACGCGCAGGCGTCCTTTGCGGCCGGTGAATGATTCGGAAAGGACATGGTCTCGCTCAGTGTTGCCACTTGCGCACCCAACCGAGGGCGATGGCGCGGGTGACGAGCTCGACGGCGGCGGGCAGGAGCGTTTCCGGTGCGACGGCGAGATCGACGGGAAGCGCGGTCAGGAGTTCGGCGCGCAAGGTGACGAAATCCTCGGGACGCGTGGCGAGGCCGGCGGCGAGCAGCGCGGCCTGGTTGATGAGCGCCTCGCGAGCGGTGGCGGGCGCGAGCGTGCCGGCGAGCGTGCGGTCGAGCACGGCGGCGAACGCGTACGCGGCGGCGGCGCTCTGTGGTTCGTAGATGACGGGGTTCCAGTTGTCCTTGAGAAGCTGGCACTGCGCGGCGTCGAGGTGGCGGGCGAGCTGTGTCTTGAACGTTTCCTCCTTCAGACCGAAACGGCCGAGGGCGTGGAGGAGCGAGCGGGTGTAGCTGCGTTCGAGGCCGTTTTGCCAGCGGAGCGCTTCGAGTGTGGCGTCGCGCACGGCTCGGCCGATGAGTTCGCCGGCTTTCGTGTGTTTGCCCGTCCACGTGCGCGCGGAGGGGCCGGCGGCGGGCGCGGCGATGGCGTATTGGTCGGTGCCAGTGCCGGTGGCGAGGCGCCACGAGGAGAGGCTGCCGACGGCGAGCTCGAGCAGCGCGGAGGTTTTCGCCTCGGTCATCGTCATCACGGCGCGGGCGAGCGCGGTGTCGCTGAGCGGAGCGGAGAAGAACAGCAGGGTGTTGATGGTGCCGCTGTGCGTGCCCGGCGGTTTCACGGCGGAGTCGGGTGGCGTGGTGCGGACCCATTTGCCGTCGGCCTCGTCGTAATGCGCGGGGTCGCCGGCGCTGCCGGCGTTGCCGGTGACGCCGCCGGTGACGATTGCGGTGATCGAGAGATCGGCGTGCGTGTGGGTGGCGATGCCGAGGTACTGCATCGCGGCGGCGGTGCCCATCACGGCGGTGGTGGCGGGCGCGAGCGCGAGTTCGTCGCACACGGAGCGATGGTAGCCGGCGGGCCCGAGGCCGGTGATGAAGGCGAACCGCTCCTGGTGCTTAACGGGCTCGCAGCTCTGGTGGTTGACGAGGTGGCGCAGGTCGGTGCGCAGGCCGCCGTTGACCGTGCACGTGCTGAGGACCTTGGCCGGTGTCCGAAACTCGGCGACGACATGGCGGCCGCGCCGCGCGACGAGAGCGAACGGGGAGTCGAAGACCGGCAGTGCGTGGGCGGCGGGCATGCGATTGCGGATTTCGGAATGCGGATTGCGGAATGATGGGCGGAGCGGAAGGCGGAGGCGGAGAGGAGAATGTGGAAATCAGGGGAATCAGGAACGGACCAACCGATTCGGCCTGTACTTACCCCACTACCAGTGGCTCGAGGCCGGAGAGGCGGAGCGACGGGGCGAGGGCGGGCGTCGGACGGGGCGGAAGATCCTTTACGGCGGCGGCGATGGCGGCGATGTGGTCGGGCGTGGTGCCGCAGCAGCCACCGACCATGTTCAGCCAACCGCGGGTCGCGTAGTCGTGGAGGACGGCGGCCATGTCGGCCGGCGTTTCATCGTAGCCACCGAAGGCGTTGGGCAGGCCGGCGTTCGGGTAACAGGTGACGTGGCACTCGGCGAGCGCGGCGAGTTCCTCGAGGTACGGGCGCATGTCCTTGGCTCCGAGCGCGCAGTTGAAACCGACGGAGAAGGGCCGCACGTGGCGCACGCTGTGGTAGAACGCCGAGACCGTCTGCCCCGAGAGCGTGCGGCCGGAGCGATCGGTGATGGTCACGCTGATCATCACCGGAATGCGGATGCCGAGTTCGTCGAAGAGCGACTCGGTGGCGAAGAGCGCGGCCTTGGCGTTGAGGGTGTCGAAGATCGTTTCGATGAGCAGCGCGTCGACGCCGGCCGCGAGCAGCGCGCGGATCTGCTCGGTGTACGCGGCGACGACTTGCGGCCAGACGACAGCGCGGAACTCCGGGCGGTTGACGTCGGGCGACATCGAGAGCGTGCGGTTGAGCGGACCAACGGCGCCGGCCACGAAGCAGCGCCGGCCGGGCGTGGCGGCCTCGGCGGCGCGGGCGGCGGCGAGGGCGCAGGCGACGGCGGCGGTGTTGATCTCGGCGGCGAGATGCTCGGTTTTGTAGTCGGCCTGCGAGATGGCGGTCGCGTTGAAGGTGTTCGTCTCGACGAGATCGGCGCCGGCCGCGAAGTAGCGCGCGTGGATCTCGGTGACGACATCGGGGCGCGTGAGGCAGAGCAGGTCGTTGTTGCCTTTGAGATCGTGCGGATGCGCGGCGAAACGCGTGCCGCGGAAATCGGCCTCCTGCAGGCCGTAGCCTTGGATCATCGACCCCATGGCGCCGTCGAGGACGGCGATGCGCCGGGCGAAAAGTTCGGTGAGGGCGGCGGCGGAAGCGGTGGTGTAGACGTGAGTGTCGGCGGCCATGGTGCGCGGAACATGAGGAGGAAGTCCCGCCGGTCAAAGCAAAACATATCAACGAAACGGTATGCGATGATTCATGGCCCTCCTCCCGGCGTGTTGCTACCGGCCGTCTCCGTCTACTCCGGCCGGAGGAGAAACGACACGGGCGTGTCGGCTGCGGAGCTGTTTCCGACGAAGATCTGGAACTCGCCCGGTTCCGCTTCCCAGGTTCCTCGGGCGGTGGTGAAAGCGAGGTCGGCGGCGGTGAGCGTGAAGGCGACTTCGCGGGTTTCGCCGGGCCGGAGATCGATCTTGGCGAAGCCCTTGAGCTCTTTCACCGGGCGCGTGAGGCTGCCGACGACGTCGCGCACGTACAGTTGGACGACTTCGGCGCCGGCGCGGGGGCCGGTGTTGGTGACGGTGGCGGTGATGTGCAGCGTGTCGCGCGGGCCGATGGCGGTCGCGCTCACGCGCGGGGTGGAAAGCGTGAACGTGGTGTAGCTCAGGCCGAAGCCGAAGGGATAGAGCGGGTTGTTCGGTGTATCCGTGTAGTGGGACCAGAAGACCCGGCCGTCGTCGCTGGTCGGCCGGCCGGTGTTCTTGTGCGCATAGTAGAGCGGGCACTGGCCGACGGTGCGAGGGAAGCTCACGGGCAGTTTCCCCGACGGGTTGCGAAGGCCGAAGAGCACATCGGCGATCGCGTGCCCGGCCTGCGAGCCGAGATGCCACGCCTCGAGGATGGCGGGCGCCTGTTCCGCGACGGGGCCGAGCACGAGCGGGCGACCGGCCATGAGCACGACGACGATGCGGGGGTTGGCGGCGGCGACCGTGGCGAACAGTTCCTGCTGCAGGCCCTTGAGGCTGATGTCGGCCTGGCTGCGCCCTTCGCCGGTCTGCCAGGCATCTTCACCAAGGGCGAGCACCACGACATCCGCCTGGCGGGCGGCGGCGACCGCGGCGGGGAACTTGGAGCGATCAGTCGTATTGTACACCGAGTCCTTCGAAGCGAAACGGTCGCCGATCGTGAGTTTGAGGCCCTCGGCGTAGTCGACGACCGTGCGCGGGCCGACCGCGGCGCGGATGCCTTCCAGCAGCGAGACGGCCGAGTTGCGTCGGGCCTCGCCGCGCCAGTTGCCGAGCGGAGCGTCCTTGTCGGCGGCGAGCGCGCCGATCACGGCGATGCGCCGGACCTTCGGGTCGAGCGGCAGGAGCGCGGCGGAGTTTTTCAGGAGCACGATCGATTCGCCGGCGATCTCGCGGGCGGCCGCGAGATGCTCCGGCGCCTCGAGGAGACGTTTTTCGCGTGCGGCGTCGCAGCGGCGGTAGGGATCGTCGAAGAGCCCGAGAGCGAACTTCACGCGGAGGACGCGCCGTACGGCGTCGTTCAACACCGCGGGCGGCACGGTGCCGTCGCCCACGAGCCCGGCGAGGTGGCGGTCGTAGGCGGAGGATTCCATATCCATGTCGTTGCCCGCGAGGATCGCGAGGGCGGCGGCGTGGCGCAGGTCCGCGGCGAAGCCGTGCGCGATGGTCTCGCGGATGGCGCCCCAGTCCGAGACGACGAGGCCGGGGAACTGCCATTCGCCTTTGAGGACATCGCGCTGCAGGCGGGTGTTGGAGACGGAGGGCAGGCCGGCGATCTCGTTGAACGACGTCATCACGGTGGCGGCGCCGGCCTCGATCGCGGCGCGGAAGGGCGGCAACACGACATCGTGCAGCGTGGCCGGCGAGAGATCGACGGTGTTATAGTCGCGGCCGGCCTCGGCGAAGCCGTAGGCGGCGAAGTGCTTCACACAGGCCGCGACGGAATCGACCGCTCGCAGATCGGATCCTTGGAAACCCCGGACGCGCGCGGCGGCGAAGGCTGCGCCGAGGAACGGATCCTCGCCCGCACCTTCCATGATCCGGCCCCAGCGCGCATCGCGGGCGATGTCGACCATCGGGGCGAACGTCCAGTCGATGCCGGCGGCGGAGGCCTCGGTGGCGGCGATGCGTGCGGAGCGCGCCGCCGCGGCGGGGTTCCAGCTCGCCGTCTCGCCGAGCGGTACCGGGAAGATCGTGCGGTACCCGTGCACGACATCGTAGCCGAACAGGAGTGGGATGTGCAGCCGGCTGCATTCGACGGCGAGTTGTTGCAGACGCCGCACGGCCTCGGCCCCGCGCACGTTGAGCATCGAGCCGATCCGGCCGTCGCGGATCTTCGTGAAGAGCGCGGCCTCGTCGGACGCCTCCAGAACCGGGCCGGTGGGATCGAAGAAGCTGCTGAGCTGGTGGAGTTGTCCGACCTTCTCCTCGAGCGTCATCTGCGCGAGGAGCGTTTCGATACGCTCGTTGGTGGCGTGATCGACCAGCGGAGCTGGTGCGGCCACGATGGAGGAGACGAGGCTGCTGCCGAGGACAAGGACGCGAAACACGGTCGGGCGCATGGTGGGGAGGCGGGGAGGGAGTCGAGGCGGCGGTTCTTCGACCGGAGTGTTCGGGACGAAAACGCCGTGGGCAACCTTCTGGCGGGGGACGCGGGGCGGACTGTCGGGAGTCTTGCCTTCGGCGCCGGCGGCGGTTCGCTTGTCCGCTTTTCCCAATGCGACGCTCACTTTTTGTTTTCGCGATCACTACCGGGCTGCTCCTGCCGTTTGAGGCCCTGACTTGTGGCGCCACGACCGGTGCGCGCGCACCGGCGGCGGCCGCCGCGCCGCTCGCGCCGGGCGCGTTGAGCGCGGGCGAGCGTGAGGCGTTGCGCGAACTCGCCCGGCGGGCCGAGACGGAGTTGCGGGTGGAGATCCTGCCGTTCTGGCTGATGCACGTGCGGGACCGCGAACGCGGCGGCTTCTTCGGTCGGATCGACAACGACCTCGACGTGGACAAGGGCGAACCGCGTGGCTCGTTGCTGACGTCGCGCATCCTCTGGACGTTCTCCGCCGCGCACCGGCGCTACAGTACGTGGGACTATCGCGAGATGGCGCGGTGGGCATTTGCCGATCTGCAACAGCGTTTCTGGGACAACGAGCACGGCGGCGTGATCTGGTCGACGAAGGCCAACGGCAAACCGCTGGAGCTGCGCAAGCAGACCTACGCGCAGGCGTTCGCCATCTACGGGTGCGCCGAGTATTTCCGCGCCACCAACGAGCGCGCCTCGCTCGATCGCGCGATCGAGATCTACCGTCTGCTCGAGGCGCACGTGTACGATCGGGAGCAGGGCGGGTACATCGAGGCGGTCGCCCGCGACTGGAAGCCGCTGCCGCCGGAGGCGGGCAACCTCATCGGCGCGAACGAGCCGAAATCGCAGAACACGATGCTCCACGTGATGGAGGCGTACACGAACCTCTACCGCGTCTGGCCCGACGAAGGGCTGCGCCGCCGATTGGTCGAGCTCGTCGACCAGATGATCACGCGCGTGCTCGATCCGCAGACGAAGCACCTGCACCTCTTCCTCGCGCCCGACTGGGCGCCGCGCTCCCGCGAGATCTCGTACGGACACGACATCGAGTTCAGCTGGCTCGTGATCGAAGCCGCCGAAGTGCTCGGCGACCGCGCGCTCGTCGAGCGACTGCAATCGCTCGCAACCTCGATCGCGCGGGTCACGCTCGGCGAAGGCGTCGCTCCCGATGGCGGCCTCTACACGGAGGGCGGGCCGAACGGCGTGACCGACCGCAGCCAGCATTGGTGGCCACAGGCGGAAGCCACGGTGGGTTTCCTCAACGCATACCAGATTTCTGGCGACGAAACGTTCCTGCGCGCCTCCCAGCGCACCTGGGATTTCATCGAGAAGCGCATCGCGGACCGAAAACACGGCGAATGGTTCTGGGGTCGCGATGCCCGCGGGCGCGTGATCGAGCGCCAGCCGAAGGTGGGGATGTGGAAATGCCCGTACCACAACGGGCGCGCCTGCCTCGAACTCGTCGAGCGCGTCGAGAAGCTCCTCGGCGAGCAGCGGAAGTGATCGCCGGCGCGCGCCGCGATGTCTAGTCGTCGCGGCGCGGATCGAGCCGAGCGATCAACTCGGGGAACGCCTCCCGCGCGGGCGACGCGGCGAGATAGCGGCGCGCATCGGCCTGTTTGCCGCGCGCGAGCAGGCCGGCGAAGACATGGAGCTCGAACTGCCGGCGGATCTCGTCGTGCGCTGTCGTGAGCTCGAAACGCGCGAGCAGGAACAGCAGCGCCTCGATCGTGGAGAACTGGTGGTCGGCCTGCTGGGTGCGGAGGTGGAAACGGCTTTCGCCTGACATGGGCAAACGCACCGTGCGGCCCCAGCCGGCGAGGGCGCGCAGGAGATCGGAGGCCTGTTTCCAGCTGCCGTCGATGAGCAGGATCTGCGTCGTTTCCGGTCGCGCGTCGGCCGGCGGCAACTCGCCCTGCGGATGCAGGATCCAGAGTTCGCGGCCGGGTCGTACGATTGCGCCGCGATCGAGGGGACGTCCGCCGCCGCCGATGAACAGGCCGGTGTCCGGCAGCAGTCGTTTGACGAGGTGGCCGGTGCTGCTCGGGCGGTGCTGCTCGCAGTAGTGCATGAGCACGTCCACCGCGAGCGGGACCGCGACAGGCCGGTGCGCCGCGCAGATGCACCACCGCGGCGGCAACCGGCAGGCGGGGCAGCGGGGACTCGGTCGGGCGACGACGGCGCGCGGCATCGCGTCATCGCGCGTCAGCACGGCCCGCTGGTCAACGCCGGACTGCGACGCGCGGCGGAAAGGCGTTGTTCTGGCGGACGTTCGCGGCGGGAGGCGGATGCATACTCTGGGCACGGCCTGCTTTGGGGCTGGTTTTTTCCCCGATTCCCTTAACGTAGGCGCCCATGCACACCCCTAGTTCGCTGCTGCTAGCACTTGCCATGACGACCTGCCTCGCCGCCGAAACGGCGTCTCCCTCCGCTCCCGCGGCGGCGCCCGCGACCGATCCCGCGTTCGTGTGGGATCTCTCGCTGCTCTACAAGGACGAGGCGGCATTCGCCTCCGCGAAGGCGAGGCTCGTGGCGGACATTCCGAAACTGAAACAGTATCAGGGCCGGCTCGGCGAGAGCGCCGCGACGCTGCGCGAAGCGATGGACCTGCTCACCGATCTGCAGGGTCGCTACATCCGCCTCGGCACCTACGCCAGCCTCGCCTCCGACGAGGATCTGCGCAACGCGCCCGCCATGGAGCGCAACCAGGAGATGGACATGCTCGCCTCCGAGCTCTCGAGCGCCGCGAGCTTCGTCAACCCCGAGCTGCTCGCCGTGGGCGAGGCGAAGCTCCGCGGGTTCCTCGACAGCGAGCCGGGCCTGGCCGTCTACCGTTTCCCGATTCTCGACACGCTGCGCAACGCGCCGCACACGCTCGGCGCCGAGGCGGAGTCGGTGCTTTCGTCGGTCGGCATGATCGCCGACGCCCCGAGCTCGCTCTACGGTGTGCTCGCCAACGCCGATCTGCCCTGGCCGAAGATCAAGCTGTCCGACGGCTCCGAGGCGCTGCTCAACCAGGCCGGCTACACCCGCTGGCGCGCGGTCTCGAACCGCGCGGACCGGCAGGCGGTGTTCGAGGCGTTCTGGGGCAAGATGAAGGAGTATGAGCGCACGTTCGGCGTGGCGCTGTTCTCCCAGATGAAGAACGACTGGTTCAACGCTCGCGTGCGCAAACACCCGAGCGCGCTCGCGGCCGCTCTCTCCGGCGGCAACGTGCCGGAGTCGGTCTATCGCGCGCTCCTCGCGGAAACGAATGCGAACCTCCCGACGCTGCACCGCTACTTCAAGCTTCGCGCGCGCATGCTCGGCGTGACCGACCTGCGTTACTGGGACATCTATCCGCCGCTCGTGACGCTCGAGAAGAAGTTCCCCTACGACCAGGCGAAGGCGCTCACGCTCGCCGCCGTGCAACCGCTCGGCGCCGAGTACGTGGCCTCGATGACGAAGAGCATCGGCGGCCGCTACGCGCACGTCTACCCGCGGCCCGGCAAACGCTCCGGCGCGTACATGAGCGGCAGCGTGCACGACGCGCATCCCTACGTGCTGCTCAACTACAACGACGACTACGAGTCCGTTTCCACCTTCGCCCACGAATGGGGCCACGGCGAGCACTCGGTGCTGGCGAACCGCACCCAGCCCGCGCCACTCGCGCAGTACAGCATCTTCACCGCAGAGATCGCCTCGACCTGCAACGAGGCGCTGCTGCTCGACCACATGCTCAAGATCGCGAAGGACGACGACGAGCGCCTCTACTACCTCGGCAGCGCGCTCGAGGGGCTGCGCGGCACGTTCTTCCGCCAGGCGATGTTCGCCGAGTTCGAGCTCCGCATCCACGAGGAGGTCGAGAAGGGCAACGCGCTCTCGGGCGAGGCGCTGACGAAGATCTACGGCGAGATCCTCCGGCGCTACCACGGCGACGCCGAGGGCGTGCTGAAGATCGACGACCTGGTCACCGTCGAGTGGGCCTACATCCCGCATTTCTACCGCAACTTCTACGTCTACCAGTACGCGACCTCGATCGCGGCGTCGCAGGCGTTCGCCGAGCGTATCCTCGCCAAGGAGCCGGGCGCGGTGGAGACCTACCTCGGCCTGCTGAAGGCCGGCGGCAGCGACTACCCGTACGACCTCGTGAAGAAGGCCGGCGTCGACCTCGCCACGCCGGAGCCCTACCGCGCGTTGATGCGTCGCATGAACGCGATCATGGACCAGATCGAGGCGATCCTCGCCAAGCGCGGCAAGTGAGCCGCCGGCGAAACGGCATGGAGAGTCCCAGGGCGCGTCCTATGGGGCGCGCCTTTTTGTTTCCGCACTACAGAAAAAGGACGGAGAATTTTCGCGCCGACCACTGGCGGTACGGCGATGGCAGGCGTACCTTTCGCGCGGTCCCACAGGAGGCGCCATATGAGTCGCGGTACGATCCATGAGTTCCTCGAAGCAGCGGCGGGCACGGCTAGTCAGGTGTTCGGGGAACCGACGCAACGAGTCGCCCACGGGGGCGGTGCCGCGATGCCGGAGCAGAGGACACGCTTCCTGCACGGAGTCGGGTCAGGGGACCGAGTCGGTGAAAGCCGTGCCCGCCAGCTGGGGCAATGGGGGGCGATGCACCACGGCAATCCGGCGATCGAGCACCGCAGCCCACGCGGCCATTGATCCGCCGGGCCGGGGCGCCGATCCGCGAGACGCGGGAAATGAAACAGCCGGTGGGCGACCACCGGCTGTTCGCTTGAGGGGTGGTGGCGGGTCGGTTCAGGAGCCGCTGGCGACGAGCGCGCTATGCGGGACTTCGAGCGCTTCGAGCATGTTCTCAAGTTCGCCGAAAGCCTCGGTTTCCATCGCGAGCACGCGGCCGAGCAGCTCGACCTCGCGTTCGCGGCCGGCGGCCGTCCAGTGTTCGACGTTGCGACCGGTCCATGGGCCGAGGAAACAGCTGCGCTCCGACAACGTGCGCCGGAGCAGCCGCGATTCCTCGCCGAACAGATCGGCGGCGGCGAGCAGGTGACGATGTTGGCGGCCGATCAGGTATTCGGAGTTGCGGCGCAGGAAACGCACCGCGGCGGCGCGCGCATCGGCGAGCGAGGCGAAGACCCACCAGTTCACGAAGAACAGGAGCTGGCGTGCGGTCGCATCGAACTGGTCGACGTGCTGCAGGTCCTCGCGCCATTTGAGAATCGCGGCGCGGCCGTACCAATAGCGACCGGCGGGCGTGGCGACGTGGCTCCGGTGCCAGTTGCCGACAGCCTGCTCGATCCCGGCCACGAGCGCTTCGTGCGGGTTGAGCGAATCGCCGTGTTCGCCGAGGCGGCAGAGGAACGGGCCGAGCTTCTCCACTGGTATCCGGGCGGTGGGTTCGTCGGTCATATAGTCGCGCAACAGGAGAGTGCGCCCGGAATCTTCGAAACCGAAGACCACGCCGACATTGAGCTGCGGCTCGTAGGCGAGCAGCGGCCGGCCGGAGCGGATCTCCGAGACGATCAGGTCGACGTGATCGGCCGGGGTGCGGCCGGGTGTATCCAGACTGCAGACGACGGGCAGCTCCCAGCCGGTGGCGCGCCGGAGCAGTGCGAGCTCCTCAGGCGCCTCGGCGATCGGGGAGGAGGGACACCAACGGCGACCGTTGTCGCCGCGGTACCAGCGGGAACGGAAAGCGACGGCGCTCCAGCCCATGAGATTCTCGTAGGCGGGGGGCGCGGCGGTGACGGCGAGCGCGGCTTCAAGCGCTCCGAGGAACGTGCATTCTTTGCCTTTGCCCCACGCGAGCTGGGGCACGGCCTCGATGTAGATTTTGCCGGCCTCGTTGATGATTATCGGCAGTTTCATGGCAGGCGGCGATGGGACGGTGACGGGGTGCTTCGCAGCCGTGCGCACTGGCGCGCGGCGGGGGAGGGCATGTGGGATGGCCGCGGAAACGTACGCGCGTGCGCGGGCGAGTCAAAAAGCCCGCGGCACCGAAGTGACGTGCGCCGGGGTGGTCGCGGGTGCGCCGCACCCTCTCGCTCGGGAGTATCAACCTTGTTGAGCCGGGCCGAGGTAACGCTCGAGCATCGCGCCGACGGACTCCGGGCTGAGCGGTTTGGGGATGTAGTCGTCCATGCCGGCGCCGAGGCAGATCTCGCGATCGCCCGAGAGCGCGTTCGCCGTCATCGCGACGATGTGGAGTTTCGCCGGGATCAGCGGATCGCCCTCGGCCTGCGCCTTGCGGATGAGGCGCGTGGCTTCGAGCCCGTCGATGATGGGCATCTGCACGTCCATGAACACGAGTTCGTAGGGATGCCGGCGGAGCTCCTCGAGCGCCTCCTGCCCGTTGGTGACCAACGTGGCGGACTGGCCGATGCTCTTGAGGAAACGCATCGCGACCTTCTGGTTCACCGGGTTGTCCTCGGCCACGAGCACACGTGGCGCGCCGGGGGCGGCGGGCACCGCGGGGGCACCGGCGGCGGGCGGCGGCGCCGGGGTGGTGGCG
>DATGXA010000093.1:0-10208 GCA_035299125.1 Opitutaceae bacterium | reverse complement strand
AAAGTCCAGCGCCGTGACGCACTCCGCGGTCTCCAACACGACCACGCCGCCGCGCGCATCGGCGGTCGGCAACCAGGTCGCGAAATCCGGCACGACGAACGCCGCCTTCGTCCACGTTTCCTGCACCGCGGCGAACTTGCGTCGCAGCGCAGCGAAGACCACCAGCCCGTCGGCGGCGGCGAAATGCCCGCGCGCCAGCTGCTCCTCCGCGAACGGCGAATCCGTCTCGATCGCGAGGGCCGCGAGTCCGGGCAGCTCCTTCTCGGGCGTGCCGGCGGGCACGGCGGCGGTGGCCGTGAAGAAATGGTGCCCCGGGACAAGGACCACCGGTTGCTCGGGTAGGCGCCGGCCCCCGGCGAGTTTGGGCTGTGAGGGTTTATCCGCCACGGGTTCAGGGTGTGGGCTGAGAATCGGCGATGCTAGAAGGGGGTGGGTCCTCCACAAGCTCAAGAAACCGAAATGGGTACTCGAGCGCGGGCGAGCCGCCGTTGCCCGTCGCGACAGCAGAATTCGGAGACTGTTGCCGCGAGGCGGTCGCGCCGCGTTTGCGCGATCCGGTGGTGTCGGTGCGCACAACGGCGCGCAGGCGAAACTCCGTCTGGCGCTCGCGCACGGTGATCACGATGCCGAGCTCGCGCGTCTGCACGCCGAACTGCACCTCCGAGGGCAACGTGCCGACTTGCGCCGCGAGTTCGCCCATCGAGCGATAGTAATTCGCGCCGGCGGTGCCGCGCTCGCCGTCGACCGTGTCGAGCACGCGCCCGAGCGAATCGAGCTGCGCGGCATCGAGCAGGCCGGAGGCGCGCAGCGTGGAGTCGGAGATCGTGTTGAGGTTGATCGTGCCGTCGCTCCACAAGCTCACGCGGCGGGTGAACTCCTCGAAACGCGGCGTGGGTCGGCCGGACTCGGTGAACATCAGATCCGCGAAACCCTGCACCGCCGCGAGCTCGGCGAACGACCGCGGCGTGGCGTTGGCGGCGACGTGCGCCGGATCGGTGCGCAGATAGTCTTCCTTCTCCGCGCCGAACGGGCGCGTGTTGTCGTCGGCATCGATCCAGTCGATCAGGCTGTCGGTGAGCACCTCGACCTCGCCCGCCTCGAACCCGAGATCGGTGAACAGCGCCGCGAGCGCGGGCTCGGCGAGCTCGGCGTTGGCGAGGGGAAGCTTGCCGTTCTCGTCGGAAAATTCGACGACCACCTCGCGGCCCGGCGCGGGTTCGTAGCCGGCGAGCCCGAGCGGGTCGCCCCACCCTTGCGCCGGAGCGTAGAGGCCGCCATCGATCTCGCGGTACAGCGCCAGCACCGCGAGCGTGGCCTCGAGCGCCGAGTACGCCTCGCCGCGCAGGCGATTGCGTTGCACGTAGTAGCCCTCGCCCGCCATCTCGGCCACCGCGCGTTCGCTGAACTTCAGGATCGCGGCCGAAGTCACGACGATCAGCACGAGCACGAAGAGCAGCACCGAGCCGCGGCGCAGCCGCGCGAGCGGACCGGGGCGGCGCGAAACGGCGGTGGCCGCCACAGCGTCGCCGACGGCGGTGTGAGCGTGCGCCGCGTTCATCGCAACGGCGCTCCTTCCGGCACTTCGGGCAACGTGATCGAGACTTCGCGCTCCATCCCGCGATAGGCGAACTCCACGCGGATGCGTTGCGGCACGAGCCAGCCGCCGTTGCCATCGGCCTGCGGCTGCGTGGTGTGGCTCCACGTCTTCCGCTCCGCGTCGTAGTAGTCGAAGGAGATACCTCGGCCGAAGGGCGAGAGCTGGGTCTTGCGCGGGCGCCCGGTGCCGTAGTCGTCCTCAAGCTTGGATTTCCAGAGCAGCACCAGGCCTTCGTCGGCGTTCACCTGGAGCGCGCACTCGACCTGCGGCAACGGCCGTTGCGGCCACACGCACTGGCCGGGCGCCTCGTCGATCTCGAACATGAGCATCGGCGGCGCACCGTCGTAGCCGGCCGGCGTGCCGAAACGAAACCGCGCGCCCGACCCCGTGTCGGCGTTCGTCATTTGGGACAAAGCGAAACTCTTCGGGCCGCCGCCGGGCTGGTGGAACGGATTGTTCGTGCCGCCATCGCGCAGCGGCGGAGGCAGTCGCCCGCGCCCGCCCGTGTCGGGCGGAGGCGGCACGCCTTGCACGCGCAGAAAACGCCCGACCGAGGAAGCCGTTTGTCGACCGAGCGGCAATTGCGCTGCGAGCAACCGCGAGCCCACCGCGAGCCAACGCGCGGCCGGAAGGCGCGCCGCGAGCGATGCGGCCCAGCTCGGCGCCGCCGCGACCACCATCGGCGCAGCGCGGCCGCGCGACTCCGCCGGAGCGACCTGCGAGGTGGGGCGCGAGCTCGGCTGCGCGTCCTTTTCCGAAATCTCGACGGACTGCTGCACCAGTGAGTCGACGAAGCGCGTCACGCCGCGCACATGCCGGTCGAACAGACGCTCCTCGGAGCCACCGCCCCAGAGCTCGCCCATCGACAGCACGAAAAAGTTCACTGCGACGAGCAGCATCGCGGCGAGCGCGACCGCGATCAGGATCTCCAACAACGAGAAACCGCGTCCGGTGGCCCGGAGGCTTTTTCGCCCCGACAACATCGGTGCCGTGAGACGGCGTGTCTGCGCGCGCGGTTTCATGACGTCTTCGCAGCGACGATGCCTCGCGCGCGGCGCTCCTCTTCGATCCGGCTCTTCGCCTCCTCGAGCAACTTCCCGCGCTCGGTCGGCTCCGACCACGACGGACGCAACACGACGAGCCGCTCGTGGTGCTGGCGCGGCGCGCGATCCTCGACCGCCATCTCGACCTGCAGCTCGATCGTGAATAGATCGACAACCGCGGCGGGCTGCACTTGGGCGCTCCACACGATCCGCGCGCCGGAGGGGGCGGATACCTCGCCGCCCTTCGCCAGCTCCTCCTGGTCGACCTGTACAAGCGCCTGTTCGCGCACCCACCGCACCTCCTGTTCGAACTCGCGGTCCATGCGCACCGCAGCGAGTCCCTCGATGATGTTCAGGTACGACGAGGTCAGCACCACCACCGCGACCGCGAACAACGCCACCGCGAGCAACACCTCGAGCAACGTGAAGGCCTTCCGGCCAGGCTCTCGCCGTATGATCACGAGCGCCCGCCCTTCTCTTCGTCGGCGCCAAGCATCTCGGCGCCGGTCCAGGGATCGATCACGACCCGGCGTTTGTAGGTGCCGAGTTCGAACTCGACCGCAAACGGCTGACACGTGCCGTCCGGAAAAAGCCGCACCGTGCGCGCCGGACGCCGCGTGACGAGCGCGCCCCGCACGAGGATGAAGTCGTTCGCCGCCACCTCCTCGGAAAACGTCGCCGCGCAATCCTTGCCCGCCGTCTCGCCGCCGACCGGCACAGTCGTCTCGCCCGCCAGACCGGAGAGCACGAAGGCCTTCGTGTCCGCATCCCAGCGCAGCTCGACGGTGCGCCGCGTCGCCAACGCGCGCTCGCGGCCCTGAGCCAACGCGCGCCAGAACGCGCCCTCAAACTCATCAGCCGGAGACGAACGCCCGAGCGACTCGACGCTCACCAGAAACATCGTGCCCGCAACCGCGACGAGCGCAATGACCAGCAGCACTTCAAACAACGTGAAACCGCGCCGCCGGCGCGCGGCCGCCGGCGCACGCCCGCGGCATTCGCCCGCCCCGTCAGCCCAGCCGCCCCGCGCGCGCCCGGTTCGCCGCAAGCCGTCGCGTTGAAGGATCCGCGTCACCAGTTGCCGATGTCGTCGGCGGTGCCGTCCTTGCGATCCTGGCCGGCCGACCAGACGTCGTAACGGTCGGTGTTGTGGGAGCCCGGGTAGCGGTAGAGGTACGGCGTGCCCCACGGATCGACCGGAAGCTTTCCGCCGTCGGTCTTGATGTACGGGCCGCGCCAGCGCTCGGCACCGGAAGCGGGTGCTGTCACCAAGGCCTGGAGCCCCTCCTCGGTCGTCGGATAGCCGCCCATCGCAATCTTGTAGCTCGTGAGCGGCACCTCGAGGCTCTGCTTCACGAAGATCTTCGCGACCTGCTCCTGGTTTTGGCCGAAAACCTTGTCGGCGTTCACCACGGCGACGCCGGCAAGCAACGCGATCAACGCCACGACGATGAGAATTTCGAACAGGGTGAACGCCGCGCGCCGGCCGCGGGATTTTTCAGGGTTGCGAAGCATGCGCGCAGAATGTGACACGCCTTTTCCGGGTCAAGTTACCGCTCCAGCCGCACGCCGCCCGTCGTACGGCTGCACTTCACGTGCAGTCGCCTACGCCCCGTCCACAAACGCATGCCGCGTGGCGCGGCGCTTCAGCCGGCGCCGGCCGATATCGCCGACAAACCGTGCGCTCATCTCGCCTTCAGCGGTGCTCGCCCGAATCCATTCTCCGGAGTTTGCGTTCATCAGCGTCCATTGGCGGTTCTTTCCGCCGAATCGCCCGCTCAGCCGCCGAGTTCGACGATCTGCGCAAACTCCGCCGCGCTCAGTGGCACGACTGACAACCGACTCTGCCGCAGCAACGCGCACTGCTCGAAATCCGGCGACGTCTTGATCGCGCCCAGCGTGACCGGCTTCGCGAGGGCCCGCACCGGCTCCAGCTCGACCGCCGACCAGTCGCCCTCGTCGGCCGCCGCGGTGGGATCGGCAAACGCCGTGCGGCGCACGCGCGCGACGCCGACGACCGCCTTCACCTCGCCGCTCGCGTAGAACAGCACCGCGTCGCCCGCCCGCATCGCGCGGAGGTTGTTTCGCGCCTGGAAATTCCGCACGCCGGTCCACTCCGTGCCGCCGTCGTGCACGAAGTCGGCCCACGCGTACGCCTCGGGCTCCTGTTTCACCAACCAGTGCTGCTTCGTCGTCTTCGTCGCCATGGTGGAGTCCTCAATGTTGTTCAGCCCGAAACCCGCAGACCAGTCAGGTCACGCGGCGGAAGAGAGCAGGAAGGAGGGCACGGAGAAATGTTTGGCAAGATGTCGCCGGATTTTTCGGTCGAGCGCGCAGGCGTGAACATCGGTAAGAAGTTCCTTCTCTCCGAGTCCTCTGTGCCCTCCGGCATAGCCTCAGCGCCCTTGTGCCGAGCTGCCTTGGCGGCTTCAGCAGATCAGTGCGTCGAAATCGGTGAAATCGCCGCGGAAACCGCCGCGCACGCCCTTCACGATCACCGCCACCGCGTCGTGCGAATGCAGCGACTCGAGGTGCGCGCACGCGACCTGGAAATCGGCGATGCGCGGGTCGGCGTCGAGCTGCGCGTGGAGCAGCCGCGCGGCGTCCTCGACGAATTTGCTGTACGCGCCGTTAAGCTCGGCAAACGCCTGCTCGTCCTCGCGCTTCACCATCACCTGCGTCTCGGTGCTGAGCGCGGCGAGGCAGAGTTTCTGCAGGTCCTCGATCGCGAGTTTCTTCCCCTCGGCGACCTCCACGCTCACGCGCGCCTTGCTGCGCTGTGAATGAGGGATGCTGTAGATGCCGCGCCCGGTGCGCGCGTGCTCGCTCAACTCGTCCGAGCACGGGCAGGCCGAGGAATAGACGAAGTCGAAATGGATCCGCCGGCGCGGTTGGTCGTCGGCGCCGAGCAGGCCCTCGTAAACGCACTCGTAGAACTGCCACCCGGCCAGCCCGCTGCGCAGCGCCGGCTGGAGGATCGGATACGAGAACCGCACCCGCAGCCGCGCCTCCGGGCTGCCGAGCTCCTTGCGGTACGCCGCGAGGATTTTCGGCAACAGCTCCGGCGAAAACGTCTTCTCCGAGAAACGGTAGAACGTCCGCACGATGCGCGACATGTTGATGCCCTTCGCCCCCGCGCCGAGCGACACCGTGCCGGTCACGCTCGCCGGCAGCTCGCGCGCCGCGCCGCCCTTCACTGCGAAGCGCAACGGCAGGCGGAAGTTCGACACGCCGACCTGCTGGATCGGCACATCGGCGCCCTGGATCTGACCGGCCGGCCCCATCATGTCGGGCAGCGATTCGCGGTACTCGGGCGTGACGCGAAACGCAGGATCGTAGGCCTTGCGGGCGGGCACGTGGCAGCCGGCGGTCCCGCAACGCGGGCACGAGTCGGCGGACTTCTGAGCGGATTTCTTCATGTTCGTTTTTGGTGAGCGGCGACCGGGCGGGTGACGATAACCGCCGGCGCGAACGGCACGCTGGGCCGCCGCGAGCGCAGAGCTGTTGCACACAACGCGGGCGCGGTCAACGCGCCGCATTTCCTCCGAAACTCGCCGCTCGTCACGACGACAGGAAAAGAAATCGTCAATAGACGCCGATCCCCCAACCCGCAGGCGGCTGATCTGAATCAGCAGATCGCTCCGGAGTTCGGTAGCTCGACACCACCTTCGCCGGGGACCACCGCGTCCGCCCCGCCTACCGAGAAATCCGTTGCGCGGCGGCGCGGCGCGGCGCATTGCTGCGCGCCAACAATGGCGATGCGTTTTTGCATTCTCGGCTCCGGCAGCAGCGGCAACGCCGCCTTCCTCCAGACCGACGAATCGCGCCTCCTCATCGACGCCGGTTTTTCCGCCCGCCGCCTCGCCGAGATGCTCGCCGGCATCGGCGAATCGCTCGACCGGCTCGACGCCATCTTCCTCACCCATGAGCACGGCGACCACGCCGCGGGCCTGAGCGGCCTCAAGAAGTTTCCCGACCTGAAGGTCTTCGCCAGCCGGGGCACCGCCGCCGCCCTCGCGCGCACGCTCGACCGGCCGGTAGCCTGGCAGGTGTTCGAAACGGGGTCCCGGTTCCGTTTCCGCGATCTCACGATCGACGCCTTCCCCGTACCGCACGATGCCGCGGAGCCGGTGGGCTTCGTCTTCGACTGGGGGCGCGAGGGAGACCTCTTCGCACCGCGGCGCCGGCTGGGCTGGCTCACGGACCTCGGCCACCTGCCGCAACAGGTGTGCGAGCGCGTGCGCGGTGTCGATCTGCTCGTGCTCGAGGCGAACTACGACCGCCACCTCCTGCAGGCCGACACGAAGCGCCCGTGGTCGGTGAAGCAGCGCATTTCCGGCCGGCACGGCCATCTCTCGAACCAGGACGCGTGCGCGTTCCTCGCCGAGCGCCACGCCGAGCAATGCTGCCCGCGCGAGGTGTTCCTCGCGCACCTCAGCCGCGACTGCAACAGCCTGGAGGCGGTGGCGCGGGAGTTCGCGGCGTTCACCGCGGCAGCGGCCGCACCGCGTTTCCGGCTCACTCCCGTCGCGCCCGGCGCCGGCTCGGGCGTGTTGGAATGGGCGTGAACGCCGACGCAGGACAGGGCGGGCGTGGCGCCCATCCCAATCGGCCGTCCGGGACCGATCGCGTCTCCAACCGATGGCGGCGGGGTGTTTGAAAATCCCTGCCGGTCGGACACGTTTCCCGCCCGCCGCAGCCATCAACAATGGGGACTCGGAGTCGAATTTCCGTCCTTGGCCTCGTCCGGCATCTGTCTCTACTCACCGCCCGCTCATGAACCGACCGCAGTTTCGCCGCACCAAGATCATCGCCACGCTCGGGCCCGCCACCGAGAGTGAAAGCGCGCTGGAAAGCATCATCGCCGCCGGGGCGGACGTGCTCCGGCTCAATATGGCCCACGCCAAGCACGAGTGGGTCCGCGCCGTGATCCGTCGCATCCGCGCCGTGAGCGCCAAGCTGGGCAAGGAAGTCGCGATCATGATGGACATCAAGGGGCCGGAGATCCGCACCGGCGATGTCGCCGCGCCTTACGAGCTGAAGGCGGGCGAGATTTTCGACTTCCTCGTCGTCCCCCACGCCGACCGCACCGAGAAGGAAGTGCGCAGCGTGTCGGTCAACTATGCCGACATCGTGAAGGACGTCGCGATCGGCGACACGGTGCTCGTCGACAGCGGCCTGATCCGCCTGCAGGTGTTGGAAAAGGACGAGCGCCGGCTGCGTTGCCGGGTGCTGGTGCCGGGCCCGCTCGGCAGCCGCCGCCACATCAATCTCCCCGGCGTGCGCGTGAACCTGCCGTCGTTCACCGAGAAGGATCGCGGCGACACGCTCGTGGGCATCGAGGAGGGCATCGACTACGTGGCGTTGTCGTTCGTCCGCGAGGCGCGCGACATCGAGCTACTCGCGGACTTCCTCCGCGAACACCGCTCCCGCGCCCGCATCATCGCGAAGATCGAGGACCAGCAGGCGATCGCCAACCTCGACGAGATCGTGCGCGCCAGCCACGGCCTCATGGTCGCCCGCGGCGACCTCGGCATCGAGTGCCCGTTCGAAGAGCTGCCCACGCTGCAGCGCCGCGCGGTGCAGGTCTGCCTCGCGCACGGCCGCCCGGTCATCATCGCCACGCACATGCTCGAGACGATGATCGAGAACCCGATCCCGACCCGCGCCGAGATCACCGACATCGCCAACGCCGTCTTCGAGGAGACCGACTGCATCATGCTCTCGGGCGAGACCACCGTCGGCAAATACCCGACCGAGTGCGTGCAGGTGTTCGACAAGGTCGCGCGCAAGACCGAGAGCTCGCCCGGCGCCGGCTTCGCCTCCGCCCTCACGCTCAATTCCGACAAGCTGAAGATGCTGCGCAGCGCCGTGGTGCTCGCCGATCAGATGCTGGCCACGGGCATCGTGGTCTTCACCCGCCAAGGCTTCATGGCTCAGGGTCTCGCCGCGTTGCGCCCGCGCTTCTCGCCGATCTTCGCGATCACGAACAACGTCGAGACCCAGCGCCAGCTCGCGCTCCTGCGCAGCGTCGACCCGGTGTATCTGCCGTTCTCCTCCCAACCCGAGGAAACCGTCCTCAACACGCTCCGCGTCCTGCGCGAATCGGGACGCGCCAAAGTCGGCGACAAGTTCGTCATCGTCTCCGACATCCTCGCGAGCAACAACCAGCTCGTGGACAGCATCCAGCTGCGCACGGTCGGCTGAGGATTCGTCGTTCGCCGACGGGTCGGGCGTCAACGCCCGGCCCGGCTCAGGCCGTTCGATCGCGCTCCGCCCGCGCCCGCATACCGTGACCCGGATCTGGAATGGCGGCGATGAAGGGATGAGCGGCGGGTGAGGGAGAAACGGCCGCGGGAGTGCCGGCCCCTGAGGATCGCGGTGACGAAAGATCGGGCATAGCGGAAATGCCCGATCAGGAGATCGGACTTTTCCGGGAGCGCGGACCTTGTGTTCCCGCTCCACCCGCGCACAACCATCCCGCGATGCACGGCCCCTTCATTTCTCGCCGGAAGATGGTGCGGGGCACCGTGATGAGTCTCGTGGCTCTCGCGCTTGGTCTGAGCCCGAATACGGCTCACGCTTCGGAAACCGCGCGACCGAACATCGTGTTCATCATGGCCGACGATCTCGGCTACGCTGACGTTGGCTGCAACGGCGCTCCAGAGCTGCAGACACCGCACATCGATGCGCTGGCGGCGCGAGGGGTGCGCTTCGTGCAGGGCTACGCTAATTCCGCGGTCTGCAGTGCCACGCGCGTGGCCTTGATGACCGGCCGCTATCAATACCGCGTGCGCATCGGCCTGGAAGAGCCTCTCGCGTCGAACGAACGCGAAGGGCTCGACCCGACGCATCCCACGCTTCCTTCGCTCCTCAAGAAAGCCGGCTATGCCACGACACTTGTGGGCAAATGGCACCTGGGGCTGCTGCCAAAACACGGACCATTGCAGAGCGGCTATGATGAATTTTTCGGATTTCGCGGCGGAGCCGTCGACTACTTCACCCACCGCGAACGCGGACAGGAGGACCTATGGGATGGCGACATGCCGGTCGAGCATGCGGGTTACCTCACGGAATTGCTCGGCGACCGCGCCGTGAGCGTGGTGAACAAGCGCGCCAAAGCAGGGGAGCCGTTTCTGCTGAGTCTGCATTTCAGCGCGCCGCACTGGCCATGGGAGGGGCCCGGCGACAAGGCGGAAGCGGAACGCCTGTCCAAACCTGGCACGCATGGCGGGCTGTTTCACTACGACGGTGGCTCGCTGCAGACCTATCGGAGGATGGTCGAGTCGATGGACCAGCAGATCGGCCGCGTGCTCCAAGCCCTCGAACAAAACGGCCTCACCGAAAACACGATTGTCGTTTTCACGAGTGACAACGGCGGCGAGCGTTTCTCGAACACGTGGCCGTTCAGCGGACGCAAAACGGAATTGCTTGAAGGAGGGCTGCGGGTTCCGACGATCCTGAGCTGGCCGGCGCGGCTGCCGCAGGGATGCGTCAGCCAGCAGGTCGCCATCACGATGGACTGGCTCCCAACGCTGCTGGCGGCCGCCGGCGCGCCTCACGATCCT
>DATGXA010000092.1:0-5296 GCA_035299125.1 Opitutaceae bacterium | reverse complement strand
TTCAATGTCCTCGGCGAGGAACTGGCGAAAGCCGAGCCCCCAACCGGAGCGCTCGGTGACGGTCGAATCGCCGACGAGGACAATGCGCGGACGGTGCGCGGGGGCGGGCGCGGACGTGGCGGTTTCGGCGGCGAGCAGGGCCGACAGCAGCGCGAGCAGCCAGCGGGCGGTGAGACGAAGGGCGCAGGAAAGCATGGCGAAATTGGGCAGATGACGTTGGAGCGGGACCGTCGCGGCAGAGCGGGCGGTCAGGGTTTTCGTTCGCCGAGGCGTGGCACCAGAATCTGGATCGCCGCAAGCGAGAGGAGGTACATCCCGGCGAAGTAGCCGAACACGAGCAGGTAACCGCTCGAAGCGCCGAGGCCCATGAGGTCGATGCCGCGGGTCCTGGTGTAGTCCAGAATCATGCCGGTGAAGCCGTTCACGAAGCCGCCGGTGAAATAGGCGACGAAGCCACCGAGACCCACAACCGAGCTGATCGCATCCTTCGGCATCGTGTCGCCCACGATGGAGAAGAGATTCGCCGACCATCCCTGGTGGGCCGAGCCGGCGATGCCCACGATCAGCACCGCGAGCCACACGCTCCCGGCGAACGGCGCGAGGAACACCGGGACCACGCACAGCGCACAGATCAGGAGGGAGACCTTGCGCGCGCCGTTCACCGTCCAGCCGCGGTTCATGAGCCTGCCCGCGAGCCAGCCGCCGAGCACGCCGCCGATCGCGGCGAGCGCGAAGAACGCGCCCGTCCACCAACCGGTCGCCTGCGTATTCAAGCTGAACCGTTTCGCGAGGAAGTCGGGGACGAAGAACTGGTAGAAGCCCCAAGCCGGTCCGGCGAAAATGCTCGCGAGCACGTAGGCCCACACCGGGCGGTACGCGAGCAGCGAGAGCCACGGCACCTTCACCGCCTTGGTCGTCGCCGGCTCGTTCTGCCCTGCCTTGATGTAGGCGAGTTCGCTCGGCGAGAGCCGTTTGTGGTTCTCCGGGGTGTCATAGACAAACCACCAGATCGCCACCCAAACGAAGCCGGTCGCGCCGGTGATGTAGAACGTCGATTGCCAGCCGAGGTGCTGGTACAGCCACGGCACGCCGACCGGGCAGACGATCGCGCCGACGTTCGTGCCGGCGTTGAACCAACCGGTCGCATAGGCCCGCTCCTTCACCGGGAACCATTCGGCGACGGTCTTGATCGCACCCGGAAAGTTGCCGCCTTCCGAGAGGCCGAGCGCGATGCGCGCGAGCATGAACCCGGCGGCAGTGAGCGGCAGCGAGAGCGTCGTCAGCGCGAAGAAGCCGTCGACCCAGGTCAGCCACGGCATCGAAAACTGGGCACGCACGTCGAGCAACCCGCACAGGCCGTGCGAGAGCGCGGCAAAGCTCCAGCAGACGACGAAAACCGGCAGCCCCTTTTTCACGCCCCAGCGGTCCATCAGCCGGCCGCCGAACAAGTAGCCGAACGCGTACGCGAACGAGAAGGCGGCGGTGATCCAGCCGTAGTCGGCATCGGTCCAGCCGAGTTCGCGGCAGAGGTCGTTCTTGAGGATCGCGAGGACCAGTCGGTCGAGGTAGTTGACCGCGACGGAGAAGAACAGCAGGCCGCAGATGATCCAGCGGAAGTTGCCGCCCGCGGCGGGTGGCACCACGGAAGCGGGAGCGAACGAAGGGGGTCGACTCATGGGATCGGACGAGGGGGTACCGAAGAGAATGCGGTTCAGATGGTCACGCGCCACCAGGGAAAATCCGCGTGGCCGGCAACCGGCGCGCCGGTCGGGGCGAGCGCGAAGACGCCGAGACGCGCACCGACCCAGATGCCTTCGCGGGCGGCGAACGGCGCCCCGAGCGGCGACCAGGTCCGCCCACCGTCGAGACTGAAGGCGATGGTCCACGGCAGACCTTCCGCAATCTGCACACGAAGCTGGACCCGACCCTCCGGTACTAGCGGCCCGGTGACAGTTGTCTCCCCGCGATTGCCCGCATCGGCACCGAGGCAGGTGCCGCGGACCACGCGCGGACCATCGGCCGTGAGCTGGAGGCCGATCCAGGCGTAATCGCGCCCCATGATCACGAGGCCCGCTCGCTCGCCGATCGCAGCCGGTGCGAACGCGAATTCCGTGACGACCGTCGAGCGCGGACCGAGCGCGCATTGAGTGAGGACATTGGGAGCTTCCCAGAGGTTGGCGCCCGCCTGGGAGAACAACCTCAGCGCCCCGGGGGCCGCGGAGAGCGAGTACCAACGTCCGTCGTGGCTCGCCTCCCACTGCCATTGCAGCCCGAGCGCCGGACCGTCGAAATCATCGCTCGCCGGCAACGGCGACACCTGTGCCCCACCTGTCGCCACGAGGGGTTTGGAATGGAGCAACACCGGCACTCCGCAGAGCGCAGTTTCGCCTGCGGCGCCGATGACGGGCCAACCATCGGCGCACCAGCGCATCGGTTGCAGGTGGAGGATGCGCCCGAAAGCTCCGCGATCCTGGAAATGGAAGAACCACGATTCGCCGGTGGCCGATTCGATCCATGCGCCCTGATGCGGACCGTTGACCGGAGTCGAACCCTGCGCCAGCACCCGGCGCTCCTCGTATGGTCCCCAGATGTCGCGGGCCCGGAACACTGATTGCCAGCCGGTCGCGACCCCACCGGCGGGAGCGAAAATGTAGTACCAGCCGTCGCGCTTGTAGAGCTTCGGCCCCTCGAGCGTGTGGCAGCCGCGAAACGCTGCTCCGTCGACGACGATCCTACCCTCGTCGAGCAGGCCGAGGCCGTCCGGCCGCATCCGGTGTAGCGTCAGCACATTGTTGATGCCCGCGCGACTCTTCGCCCAACCGTGGACGAGATAGGCCGTGCCATCGTCGTCCCACAGCGGACAGGGGTCGATCATCCCCTTGGCCCCCTTCACCAGCACCGGCTCACTCCACGGTCCCGCGAACTCCGTCGCGGTCGTCACGTAGATCCCGAAGTCCGGATCCGGAAAGAAGATCCAAAAAAGTCCGGCGTGGTGCCGCAGCGACGGCGCCCACACGCCGCAACCCCGGCGGGGCTGCGCGTAAAACTCGGTCGGCGTCAGCCGCGCCAATGCATACCCGACGGCCCGCCAGTTGACCAGATCGCTGGATTGGAGCAGCAGCAGGCCCGGTTCGTGTGCAAAGGTCGAACACACGAGAAAATAGTCGTCGCCCACGCGCACACCGTCCGGGTCCGGAAAATCGGAGAACAGGATCGGGTTGCGATAGGTGCCGTCGCCCTGGTCGGAGGACCATGGCGCGGGCGGTGTGAGGACCGACGGCGACGTTGGGAGGATGTTCATGGGATCGCGAAGCGCGCGAATTGGACGAGAACCGGAAATGAGGTCGAAGCAGCGGGGCGACGGAGGCCACATGCTCCGGCGCGCTGCCGCCGGTAATCCGTCGTGAATCGCCCCCACGGCTCACGACGGCTACCGGCGGGGCGCTCGAGCCGAAGCGTCGAGTCCGACGGAGCGCAGTCCGACCGCGGACTCCAAGTCGCATGCGGCAAACCGCTGCGGAATCAGACTAGGCGCTCGACAACGCCTCAAACCGCCGCGCGCGCGCATCGTTGACTCGAAACGGAACTCGGCATCCGCACGACGCCAGCTCGTGGATGCGGCGCTCTTCTGCGCTCCTTCGCGACACGATGCTTGCGGGCGGCGCGCCCACCGCCATCCAATCCGGCCGCGTGGAAACTTTCCCTCGAGAACTCCTCCGGCGCTGGTTGCTCGCGCTCGGCTGCTTCGCCCTTCTGTTGTTCTTCTTCTCCCCGCCGCTCGGCGTCTATGCGGTGTGGGGACGCGCGCCGGAGCTCACGGGGATGTTGGAGGTCCGCCGCGGCGCGAGCGTCCTCTGGCAGATCGACCACCTCGGCCAACCGATTCCCGATCCGTTGCACGGCGCGATCCAGTGGCGCCTCTTGATTCCATTTATTGGACACGCTTTCGGGCTGCCGGCCCCGGTTTTCTTCGCGCTCGCCCCCTTGGGTTGCCTCGCCGTTCTCGCCTTCGTCGTCGGGATGCTGCGGCGCAACGGCGCCGGCTGGGCCGACTGCGCGCTGGCGTCGATCGTGCTCGGCGTCGGGGGCTGGTTCTTCGCCTCGGTTGGCTGGCTGGGCTATTTCGATTCCTGGGTGGTGCTGGCACTGCTGCTTGCCGCCTTTGCGCGATCGCGCTGGAGCCTCTGGCTGGCCTGCCTCTGGGCGCCGTGGATCGACGAGCGTTTCGTGATCGGCCTGCCTCTGGCACTGTTGTGCGGATACGTATTTCGTTCACGCCCTGCCGCACCGCCCGCGGAACGCCGCCACGATTGGAAGTGCGACTGGGGCGTCCCGGCAGGACTGGCCGCGGCGTTCGTCGCAGTGCGGCTCGGGGTGCTCGCCGGCGCCACGGGCGGAACCGCGGCGCCCTCCGCCTATCTGCAAGCGCTGCATCTCGGCGGCACGCCGCCGTGGCGAATCGCCCTCGGTGCGTGGGAGGGGCTGCGGGCCGGGTGGCTGTTTGCGGTCGCCGCCGTTGTTTTTTCATTCCGGAGTCGCTGGCGTGCCGCTACCTTGGCCGGAGCGGGGATCTCGGTTGCCCTCATCTCGCTCGGCACCGCACAGGATTTCGGCCGCGCCTTGATGTTCCTGACGCCGCTCGCCGGCCTGGGCACGCTGCTCGCGCTCGAGGCGCGTCCGCGCTGGCTCGCACCGGCCCTGCGCATGGGAGCCGCCGCCACGTTGCTGCTGCCGGCCCATCAGGTGATCAACGATCGCGCGACTCCGCTCTTCTACCTGTACCACGAGATCGCTGCGCTTCGCAATCCGCCCCCGGTGGCGATGCCCGAGCTGTACGAACTGCGGGCGGTCCACGCCATGGAGGCGGGCGATTTCGCGCAGGCCGAAGCCGACCTCACGCTGGCGATCAGACTGAGCGAAAATCCTTCCGCTCCCCACAAACAGCGTGGCGTGCTCTACGCCAGCGCTGGGCGCTGGGCGGAAGCCCACCGCGACTTCTCCGCGATGGTCGATTGCGATCCGGCGAATCCCGAGAGCTGGTTCTTCCGGGCACAGGCCAACCTCGCGTTGGGCGATGCGACGGCTTCGCGTCGGGATCTGGAGCACGCGTTCGCGATTGCTCCGGATCCGTGGAAGGAACGAGCCGATGTGAAGCGTTTCGCCACGCGGCTCGGGCTCGGCCGATGAGCCGCGCCGCCGCGGCGGCGGGCGGTCGATCGTACTCGTCTTCCGACGCGCTAGTGCAGGTCTGCGCGGCCGGGAGAGCAGCGAGTTCCGACGGCAAGCCGCACCATTT
>DATGXA010000091.1:0-11356 GCA_035299125.1 Opitutaceae bacterium | reverse complement strand
CGCCCGCTACGGCAACGTGCGCCAGACCGACGCGACGCAGGTCGTGCACATCCTCGACGGCTTCATCGCCCGCGTGCACGTGGGCCTGCCCGGCGCCGTGGCCGGCATCGACGACGAGGCGGCGGGTGAGTGGCACCCGGTGGTGCGCGAGTTCCACGCCGCTCTCGGGCTGTTGGAGAGCCCGTGGCTCGGCGACTGGCGCGCGGTGCTCCGGAGTATCCTTGATTCGGAGCCAACCCATCCGCTGCTCGCCGGTGCGGCTGCTCGACTGCTGCTGGAATGCGGCCAGCTTGAGGGCGGCGAGGCCGCGCGCATCCTTGCGCACGCGCTGTCCCGCGGGCAGGAGCCGGCGAAGATCGGCGCGTGGCTGGAGGGTTTCCTGAGCGGCAACGGCGCGGTGCTCATCCACGATGCGACGTTGCTGCCTCTGCTGGAGCAGTGGGTGGCGGGGCTGGGCGAAGAGGCGTTCGTCGCCACGCTGCCGCTGCTGCGGCGGACGTTCGCGACTTTCTCGGCGCCGGAGCGCGCGCAGGTGGCCGGCCGCATCGGCCGGAGACTGACCGGTGCCGGGTCGGGCTCCGCCACGGAGCAACTGGAATTCGACGGCACGCGAGTCGCGCAGGTGCTGCCGGTGGTGCTGCACCTGCTCGGAAAAACGGCGCCGAACGGCGCGACCACGGAGGTTTCACCATGAGTCGGACAGCCCCGACGACCACCTCCGGTGGAATCGCAGCGGACGCCGCGCTGCGCTGGCGGTTGATCCTCGGTCGCGAAGCGGCGAACCTGTGTCCGACTCCGCTGGCTGGTGACGCAACGGCCATCGATGCCGCGCTCGACGCCCTGTACCGCGGCGGAGAAGGCGGCGCTGATGGCAAGGGCCGCCGTGGCGGGTTGGGCGCCTCGGCACCGAGCGTGGCACGCTGGTTGGGCGACATCCGCACGTACTTCCCGGCCGGCGTGGTGCAGGTGATGCAGAAGGACGCGCTGGAGCGGCTCAACCTCCGGCAGATGCTGCTCGAGCCCGAGATGCTCGCGGCGGCGGAGCCGGATGTGCACCTCGTGGCGACGCTGCTTTCGCTCAGCGGCGTGATCCCGAACCGCACGAAGGACACGGCGCGGCAGGTGGTGCGGCGCGTGGTGGAGGACGTCGAACGGCGGCTCGCCGAGCCGTTGCGGCAGGCCGTGCGCGGCGCGCTCGCCCGCTCGGTGCGGAATCGTCGTCCGCGTTTCCGGGAGATCGACTGGCACCGGACGATCCGCGCCAACCTCAAGAACTACCAGCGGGAGCGGCGGACGATTGTTCCGGAGACGTTGATCGGGCACGGCCGCAAGCGCAGCTCGCTCAAGGATGTGATCCTCTGCGTGGACCAGAGCGGCTCGATGGCGCCTTCGGTGGTGTATTCATCGATCTTTGGCGCGGTGATGGCGTCGCTGCCGGCGTTGACGACGAAGATGGTGCTCTTCGACACCGCGGTCGTGGATCTCACGGCGGAATTGAAGGACCCGGTGGATCTGCTCTTCGGCGCGCAGCTCGGCGGCGGTACCGACATCCACAAGGCGCTGACCTATTGCACCGGGCTGGTGCGCCGGCCGCACGACACCACGCTGGTGCTCGTCTCTGATCTCTGCGAGGGCGGCGACAACGCCGCGATGCTGCGGCGCGCCGCGGCACTCGTGGGCGCCGGGGTGAACGTGGTGTGCCTGCTCGCGCTCAGCGACCAGGGGGTGCCGATCTACGACCACAACAACGCGGCCCGGATCGCGGCGCTGGGCGCGCCAGTCTTCGCCTGCACACCGGATCATTTCCCGGAGATGATTGCCTCGGCGCTCAACCGGCAGGACCTGCACCTCTGGGCCGAGCAACGCGGCTTGAAGCTTGAGCGGGCTGCAGACCAGCTCGGTGGGTGATTATTGTCTCATTCGACTCAGGCTCCTCGGTGGTGTCGATCCACATGCGCGGGGCGAAGCCGGGCGCCGCGGAGGAGACCGCGGCGGTTGCGCCGGGGGAAGCGAGAGGTTTTGCTCGGGGGCCATGCACATCCCCGATGGTTTCGTAGACGTGAAGACGGCAGCGACGGCTGCGGCACTGGCGGTGGCCGGGCTCGGTGTCGCGTTGCGGCAGGCGAAACGTGAACTGCCGCCGCGGCAGGTGCCGCTGCTCGGGCTCGGCGCGGCCTTCGTCTTCGCGGCGCAGATGGTGAACTTTCCCGTCGCGGGCGGCACGTCGGGGCACCTGATCGGCGGGGCGTTGATCGCCGCGCTACTCGGGTTGCCGGCGGCGGTGGTCGTGATGACGACGGTGCTGCTCGCGCAGTGTTTGCTTTTTGCGGACGGCGGCGTGGCGGCGCTCGGCGCCAACGTCTTCAACATGGCGGTGGTCGCGCCGGCGGCGGGACTCGCCGTCTACCGTGGGGTGGCGCGCCTGCTACCGGGGTTGCGCGGGCAAGTGGCCGCGATGGCGTTCGCTGGTTGGTGCTCGACGGTCGCCTCGGCGCTCGCGTGCGCGGGGCAGCTCTCGTGGTCGGGGACGGTCGGCTGGGCGGTGGCGTTGCCGGCGATGACCGGGATCCACATGTTGATCGGGCTCGGCGAGGGCGCGATCAGCGCGCTGGCGTTCGCCGCGGTGGCGCGCGCGCGGCCGGAGCTGGTCGGCGGCGTGGCCGCGGGCGCGGCGAACGGCGGACGCGGTTTTGTGCGCTATGGCGCGCTGGCGACGCTCGGTGTGGTGTTGTTTGCGGCGCCGTTTGCGTGTCCGTGGCCGGACGGGCTTGAGGCGGTGGCGGCGAGGCTTGGTTTCGAAACCGCGGCGCACGCCGCGGCGCCGGCACCGATGACCGACTATGTCTTCCCGTGGGTCGGCAACGAAAGTTTGGCGACGGCGCTCGCGGGCGTCATCGGCGCGCTGGTGGTTTTCGGTCTGGCCGTGCTCCTGAGCCGCGTGGTCGTGCGCGGCGCGGAGGCGGGGGAAACGCCGCGGGGCTGAACTGCTCGACTGTTACGACGGCGCGGTGGTTGAGGCGCGCGGGGTGGCGGGCACGCTCGGTGGAATGAACTTCTTCCGAGTCTGGGCGATGCTGGCGGCGGCCGCGGCGGCGGTGTCGGTGCAGGCGGCGTGCGCTGCCGAGGTGGACCGGGCGATGGCGGCGGAGTTGGTGGCGTACGGGCGCTGCGCCACGCTCGAGGAGCGCTCCACCTGGGGCGCGCGGGATGGGCGCGCGTTGCCGGAAATGTTCGACGCGGCGCGGCGGAAGCTGCGTGACGATGCCACGGAACGACGCGCGACGTTTGCGCGGGCGTACAGCGATGTGTTCGGCGCGGCGGCGAGCGAGGCGGAGGTCGATGCGGCGTCGGCGCGGTTCTACTCGGAGCACACGTCGGTGTTGCTCGCGGCGCTCACCGCCCGGCCCGACGAATATCGACGGGTGATCGAGCGCGCGTACGAGGCGGCGCTGGGCCGTGCGCCGTTTGCGGAGGAGTACGGGTATTGGGCGGAGTTTCGGCCGCTGCCGTATGTGTTGCTCGTCGGGTGCGTGGAAAACTGGGCGCGGCGCAACGCGCCCGGTCTCATGGCGACGACCGGGGTGCCGACCATCGGCGCCGACGCGGCGCAACCGGCCGTCTTCCGGCTCGCGCCGGCGTTGGCCGCCGAGGTGCGCCGTGTGCTGGGGCAGCCGCTTGCGTCGTTGGATCTGGCGGCGGGGCGCACGGTGATCGGGACCGGCGCCGAGGCGATCGTGAGCGTGGGTGGCGTGCACGTGCTGGTGGTCGGCTGCGAATCGGCGCGTTGAGCGGTCGATCGCGATTTCGGGCTTTGCGGCGGTGGGGCGTTCTGCGGTTAGCTCTGCGCTCGAACCATGAGCGGCATCCACCTCGGCGCGACGCACGGCCATCCGCCCGCAGACGAACTGCGGCGCGGTCCGCGTGCGGAGAGCTGGCTGGAGCGGCAGCCGGCGGGGCCGAAACTGGCGGTGATGCTCACGCTCGTGCTCGGCACGGCGGTGCTGCCCGTAACCTGGATTTGGTGGCACGCTACGGTCGCTGGCGTGCTGGTGCTCGCGATGGTCGCGGGACGGGTGAACGTGGCGAAAGTTTTCCTCCGGCTCTTGTGGTTCGCGCCGTTCGTGGCGGGTGCGGCACTCGCGGCGAGCTGGCATGGGGGCGCGGGCCCGGGCTGGCGCGCGGTGGCGTTACGCGGCGGGCTTTGCCTGGCGACGGCTGTCGTCTTCAGCGCGGTGACGCCGCTCGCGGCGCTCCCGGGAGTGTTGCGCCGCGCGGGCGTGCCGGCGCTGCTTGTGAGCACGTTGACGCTGATGCAGCGGTACCTGTTCGTGCTCACGGACGAGGCGCAGCGGATGCAACGCGCGCGGGCCAGTCGCACACTCGTGGCACCTCGGCGGTTCGCGTGGGCGGTGCCCGGCGAGATCGTGGGGCGGATGTTCGTGCGCGCATCGGAGCGTGCGGAGCGGATCTATCTGGCGATGTGCGCGAGGGGGTGGCGATGACGCCGGCCATCGAGGTGACACGGCTCGGCTACCGTTATCCGGACGGGACGGAGGCGTTGCGCGAGGTGAGTTTCGCGGTGGCACCGGGCGAGTGCGTAGGGCTGCTCGGCCCGAACGGCTCGGGGAAATCGACGCTGTTGCTGCACCTCAACGGCATCCTGCCGGAGAAACCGGTGAACGCCGCCGCGAGCGCGGTGCGCATCCACGGGGCGGCGGTCGCCGCGGGCACGCTCGAGACGGTGCGCCGACAGATTGGCGTGTTGTTCCAGGATCCGGACGACCAGTTGTTCTGCGCGACGGTGGCGGAGGATGTGGCGTTTGGGCCGGAGCAGCTCGGGCTGCCGCACGACATCGTGGCCGTGCGGGTGAGGTCGGCGCTGGAGCGCGTGCGGCTCGGCGGTTACGAACGTCGAGCGCCGCATCACCTCAGCCAAGGCGAGAAACGGCGCGCGTGTCTCGCGGGTGTGCTCGCGTATGAGCCGTCGATCCTCGTGCTCGACGAACCGACGAGCGGGCTCGATCCGCGTGGGCGGCGGGAGCTGAAGAAGCTGTTGCAGGAGATTCCGGCGACGAAGCTCATCGCCACGCATGATCTCGAGATGGTCGTGGAGCTGTGTCCGCGCTCGATCGTGCTCGCCGGCGGGCGGATGGTGGCGGACGGCCCGACGCTTGAGCTGCTGGGCAACGAGGAGCTGATGCTTGCTCACGGTCTCGAGCGGCCGCACATCCTGCAACACGTGCATCCGTTGCCGGCGTTCGTGCGCAAGCCGCGGCCCGCGGCGGAGGGGGCCGGCGAGCATGGCGCGAGCGGCGGCGGGTTTTTCCGGCGGATCGGATGAGGGGAGGCGAGAGGCAAGAGGCAGGAGGGGAAAGGGGAATGCTGAGAGGCGCCGGGTGTGCGGGCGGAACGACGAAGGTGCCCCGGCGCGGTGTGCGGTTGGTGGGGTTCGTGCGAGCGCGTCGTTGCCAAAGCGGGGCGGCTCGGTTGGTTGTGCGGTGTGGACCTGAAATGGCGCATCTCGCACGTACGCGGTTATCTCGAACTCGGCATGGTCAAAGAGGCCAAGGCCGAGCTGGAGGCAATCCCGGCCGAGGAGGCGCGTCGGCCCGAAGTGGTGGCGTTGCGGGTCGGGATGTTGCAGGCAACCGAGCAATGGCGAGCGCTGCGCACCTATGCGAAGGAACTTGTCGCGGAGGATCCCGGCGAAGCCGGCTGGTGGATCATCCTGGCGTATGCGGCGCGACGGGCCGCGAGCGTGAAGGCCGCGGCGAAGGTGCTGTGGGAGGCGGAGGCGCACCACCCGCATGACGCCACGATCCAGTTCAACCTCGGTTGCTACTCCTGCCTGCTCGGCGACCTCGCCGAGGCGAAGGCGCGGGTGGTGCGGGCGATCGCGTTGGACAGCACGTTTCTGAAAAACGCCCTCGAGGACCCGGATCTCCAATCGCTGCGCGAAGCAGAACCCGACTGGATCAATACCGAGGGCGGCCAGACGCGGACGGAGGGCTGAGTCATGGCGTTTCGGTCGGGAGCCGAGCGCCGGGAGTCATCCAGGAGCGGGATTGTGCACGGCGACCGGGAACGCCATCGAAACGTAACGTGCGGCTCAAGTTGTTGATGGCCAACGTGGCTGAGCAGCGGCACGGCGCATTTCAGGGAAAGCCCGATAAGCCGCCGGTTGACAATTAGGCGCCGAAGGATGTTCTGGGCCTCGTTCTTTGTTAGTGCTGCTTCGGGTAGGCGTCCGCGATGAAGCGCCGCCCGGCACCCCCAAGACTGACTTTCCCACGCCCGGTTAACACCGGGTGAGAGAAAACGCCGAAGCTCCGTGTGTCCCACGGAGGGGAGGCCTAAACCAAAGGAGGGTAACCAAATATGATCACCCTTATCATCGCCTGTGTCGCCGTTGCCGGTATCTTCGTGATCGCCGGGTACGACTACAACAGCGTTAAAGAGTAAAACACCTCCGGCCCGGACAGAAGTCCGGGCCGGAGTCATTTTCGGAGGTCGCGATCGGCGGGAGTAGGCGCCCAGCGAGCGCGCGCCCGGTCAGGGCTGTGCGGCAGGAGTCGGGACGTTGGCGACGGGCAGCGGCACAGTTGCTGCGGCGTCCGGCGCGAGGATTTTCGCGCGGAGGGCGTCCACGTCGAGTTTCGCCAACAGCTCCACAAGGTTGGGGTACCAGCGCGCGTGGTAGCCGTAGCCGCCGTTGCGAAACTCGTCGATCGCAGCCTCGCGCGTCCAGCCCTGGAAAACGAGGCGATACGCGGCGACGAACACCCCGGTGCGGTCGCTGCCGTGCCAGCAATGCACGGCGACCGGTTTCGGTGCGTCGCGGAACTGGCGCAACGCGGCGACGAGCAGTTCCTCGGTGACTTCGCCGGCGTTCATGGGCTCGGCGAGGAGCTGGAGTCCGGCGGCGGCAAAGGTCTCGGGATCGCGATGGTGTTTCCGGAGGTTGAGCACCGAGCGGATGCCGAGCGCTTGCAGATCGGCGAGGTTGGCCGTGGTGGGCTGCTCGCAACGGTAGAGCTCCGGGCTGACGCGGTATGCGTTGTCGAGCGAGGTGTCGATGAGTGGCTCGGCCCAGTGGGGCGGGCGGGCGCGGGGGGCGGCGGCCGCACAATCGGCGAGTGCGACGGCGAGAGCGAAAACGAATAGCAGGGGCTTGGACACGGATGGAGGTTGATCTGGCGGGCGCGTTTGCGCGAGCCCGCGCTTCGCCTACCCTCCGCGCCTACCCATGAAACGTCTGCTCGTTCTCGCCACCATGATCCTCTCACTCCTCGGCCTGGGCGCCGCCGCCGAACCGCTCGAAGTGGGCGCGGCCGTACCCGCGGTCGTCGGCACGACCGAGGCCGGTTCCACCCTCGATCTCGCGCAGGCCGGCAAAACCGGTTTCCTCCTCGTCTATTTCTACCCAAAGGCCGACACGCCCGGCTGCACCGCCCAAGGGTGCAGTCTGCGCGACGCCTACGCCGACCTGACCGCGAAGGGCGTGCAGGTCGTGGGCGTGAGCACCGACGACGTGGCGGCTCAGAAAGCGTTTCGCGAAAAATACCACCTGCCGTTTCCGCTGATCGCCGATTCCGAGAAGAGGGTCACTGCGGCGTTCGGCGTGCCCACGACGATGGGCTTCGCGGCGCGCCAAGCGTTTCTTTTCAAGGACGGGAAACTCGTCTGGCGGAACCTGAAAGCGCCGACTGCGCAGCAGGCGGCCGAGGTGCTCGAAGCGCTGAAGATGCTCTGAACCGCGATCACTCTCTCGAGTGTCGAGAGTACGAGTGCCGGAAACCCGATGCTCGCCGCTCGCGGCGAGCGGGGCTCAGCGCTGCTTCCGGCGGCGCCAGACGATCACGCCCAACGCACCGGCGCCAAGGAGCAGACCATAGGTCGAAGGCTCCGGGACGACGGTGTTGCCCATGAGGCCGTCGAACTGCACGAGGAAGCCGGTGGCGGAATCGATCGGGGCACTGCTCAAGTTGGTGATCACGAACGTGAGCGTGTTGTCTCCACCCTGATTCAAGAAGCTGTTGTTGGTCGTCCCTTCGGTCACGGCGTAGGCCAGCCCTAGGCTCTGATACCGGCTCTCGTTGGCACCAGTGAGCGCGAGCAGGTTGCCGTTCAGATAGACGTCGATGCTGTCGTCGAACGCCATGTTGATGTTGAACCCAACGTCCGAATAGCCCGATAGGTCGAAGTTCAGCGTGACCGTGAAATTCGCGGAGGTGTCGGCCGGGTCCGGGAGTCGGTCGACGGTGGAGTCGCCATCTCGGCTCAAGGTGAACCACGAGTATTTGCCGTCGAGATTGTTCTGCCAGGCGCTATTGAATCCCAACTCCGCCGTCGGCGCGTAAAGCCGCGAAGAGGTCCCGACTGTCGGCGCGTACAGGGGCGAATACCCGGTGAGATAGTACTTTCCGATCTCCGAGGTACCGCTGCTCAGCAGGCCGGAGTCACCGATGTTGCCGGAGAGCGTGTTGACGAGGCCGATCGACTGGTAGTCATTGGCGCTCAAGGCCACCTGCGCGTGGGCGACGGTGGCTGAAATCCCCGCGGCCAACGCCGCGCAGAGCAGGAAAGGTTTGGAACTCATTGTGGGGATGAGCGTGGTGACTGGTTGTCTCGATCGAGTAGGAACGGCTGGTTAAGGCGTCCGCTCGCTCCGCCGTCAACGAGTATCTGGATGCAGGTACCTGAGCGCACGCCACCCGCCGCGCGCTACACGCGAAACCAACGCGCCGCGGCCGCGGTGGCCGCCACTCCGAAACCGGCGAGCACGGCCAGCGGTTTCATCACCGAGCCGAGGTCGCCGCCGAAACTGATCAACCGGTGCAGCGCATCCAGCGCCCAACCCGACGGCACGCAGTGGCCGGCGACGCGCAGCGAGTCCGGCGCCAGCTCCAGCGGGAACCAGCAGCCGCCCACGCCGGCCATGAGCAGGCTCACGAGGACGCACACGCCGACCACGCGATCGGTCGCGTTGAGCAGCGAGCCGATCAACACCCCGAGCGCCGCCGCCACCCAGGCGAACACGAGCAACACGAGCAGCACGCCGGGAGCGTTGGCGCCGAGGTTGAGGTGGAAGAGCAGCTTGCCCGCGAGCAGCAGGAACACGATCTGCGCGCCGCCGAGCAGCCAGAGCCCGTAGAGTTGGCCGGCGATCAGTTCGCCGCGGCGCACGGGCGACGTCAGCAACCGGCGCAACACGCCGGCGTTGCGCGTCGCGGCGACGGTGGCGCCGCCGAAGATGAGCAGGTTCATCATCAGGAAGAACACCAGATTGCCCGGCAGCGAGAAACCGATGCCGCTCGGCACCGGATCTCGGCCGGCGAACGTGGCGTGCAGCTCGACCACCGCGGGCCGGCCGATCACGGCGCGCAGCTTCGCCTCGTCCGGGGGCCAGTCGGCGCCGCGGGTGGAGGCTTCGAGCAGATGGGCGTTGAGCGCGACGAGCGCCCGCAGCAACCGCGCCTCGATCAGCATCGCGTCGCCCTGCGCGTCCTCGCTGCCCGGGACCGGCGTGAGCTCGACATTCGACGCCTGCTGCGCGAGCACGCGTTGGGTGAAATCCTTCGGGATGCGCACCGCGAGCACGGGCCGCACCTTCGGCTGTTTCACCGGATCGTGCCGCCATAGCCCCTGTGCGCTCAGCACGTCGATGAAGACATTGCCGAGGAAACCGGTGTCGGCGTTCTCGATGCGCACCGGCGGGAAGCGGTTCGACGCCTCACGCGCGTAGTGGACCTGCTTCATGCCGGCGACAAACGCGAGCGGCAGCAGGAACAGCCAGATGAAGGACGCGCGGCTCTTGAGGAAAAGGCGCAGCTCGTTGTGGCCGATGAGGAGAATGTTTTTCACGCGCGGACTCCTTTCGCGAAACGCCGCCGGAAGATCGCCGCCGCGGCCGCGAGCAACGCCGCGCCGACGAGCGTCAGTTTGCCGGCCGTGAGCAGCCAGCCGGCGTCGCCGCCGCCGTACTCCACCGCCCGCGCGGTCGCGACGAACCACTGCGTGGGCAACAACGGCATCACGTGCGCCTGGAAAAAATCCGGCATCATCTCCGGCGGAAACGCGCACCCGCCGCCGAACGCCAGCAGCATGCTCAACATCGAGCGCACCGGGTCGGCCTTGCGCTGGTCCGGAATCCACGCGACCACGACGGCCATCAGCCCGGCGACGAACACCGCGTACGCGAGCGTGAGCCCCGCGAGCGCGAGCGGCCGATGCCACGTCACGCCGAACGCCGCCATGCCGCTGCCGAGGATGATCGCGGCGCAGAGCATCAGCATCAGTCCGGTGAACACCACCTTCGCCACGAGGAACGGCGCGAGCGAGACGTGCAGCGTCTGGTACCGCGCGAGCGTGCGCAGCTCGATCTCGCGGTGGAGGTCGCCCATGCCGGTGCCGCCGAGGAAGAGGAGAAACATCGCCGCCATGCCGAGCAACAGGTGGCCGTAGAGGTTGAAACCGGAGCTGCGTTTGCCTCCTTCCGCACCCGCGGCGCCGTTCGCCACCGCGCCGGGCTTCGTGTAGCCCACGAGCGGCGGATTCAAGAACGTCTCGAGCGCGTGGATCTTGCGGCCCGACTCGGTGAGGAGCGGGCCGATCTGCTCGAGGTCGGGCTTGTCCGCCTGCAGCGCGTCGCGCCATGCGGCGAGTTCCGGTGCGAAGTTGCGCCCGATCCCGTCGAGTCCGGCGGTGAGGATGCCGAGGCCCTCCTCGATGATCGTGGGCTTGATCGACTCCGCCGGATTCTTGATGAGCTCGAGCGCGACCTTCCGGCCCTCGAGAAAACCGGCCGAGAAACCTTTCGGGATGATGACGACGGCGCTCAGCTCGTTGTCGTTGAGCTGGGCGAGCGCCGGGGCGCGCTCGAGAAGCAGCGGTTCGAGCGGCACGTCGGAACGGCGCTCGCCGCCGAAGTTGCCCTGGTTCACGCCGCCGCGCAGCAGGCGCGACACGATGGTGTCGTCCTCATCGACGAGCGCGAAACGCAGGCGACCGATCTGTTGTTCGCGTGCGGCGCCGCCAAAGGCGAAGCCGATCAGCCCGGCCACGCAGAGCGGCGCGAGCAGGAAGATCAGCCACGGCAGGGGATTGCGGCGGGCGCGGGCGAAATCCTTGGCGAGCAACGCGGAGAGCATGGCGGGTCACTCGCGGAGATCGCGGCCGGTGAGCTGGAGGAACACGTCGTTCAGGCTCGGGCGCTTGAGCGTCACGTTCTCGGGATGCACGGGCAGCGCCAGCAGCTCGCGGAGGCAATCACCCGGGTCGCGTTCGCCGAGCGAGGCGACGACGAGCTGCCGGTCCGTGTGCTGGAGGACCCGGTACCGCTCGCGCAGCTCCGGCC
>DATGXA010000090.1:0-13238 GCA_035299125.1 Opitutaceae bacterium | reverse complement strand
AGGCGCAGCTGCGGCTCTTCGTGTTCCTCTTCGCCGTCGCGGCCGGCACGATCCTCGGCGGGCCGCTCGGCGACCGTTTCGGGCGCAAACGCGTGATCTGGTTTTCCATCCTCGGCGTGGCGCCGTTCACGCTCGCGCTGCCGCACGCCAACGCCTTCTGGACCGTCGTGCTCACGGTTCCGATCGGGTTGATCCTGGCGTCGGCGTTCCCCGCGATCCTCGTCTACGGCCAGGAACTGCTGCCGGGCAAAGTGGGGCTGGTCGCAGGGCTGTTCTTCGGGTTCGCGTTCGGCGTCGCTGCGATCGGTGCCGCGCTGCTCGGCCGCCTCGCCGACCATGCGGGCATCGGCTTCGTGTACAACGTGTGCGCCTTCCTGCCGTTGATCGGCCTCGTCGCGGCGTTTCTGCCGGACCTGCACCGCCGCGCGGCGCCGGAGCGGAGCCAGTCGGATTGAACCGCGAATCGACGCAAACAGGGGCGGCCGCATGCGCGAGGCAGGAGCCTGCTTGCAGGCGACTCCGGTTTTGGTGACCCGCCGCGGCATTTCCCCTGCCAGCAGGCTCCCTCCGCCGCGCGAGCGTGCTGTCGCCAGATCTCGGAGCGCCGACGCCGAACGTTTTTCCTCGACCGTCCCGCGCCCGCCGCGGAACGCTCGCAACGTGCCGTCGCCCCACCTACTCGACCGCTGGCGGGAAACCGTCCGCCGCGCGCCCGCCGCCCTCGCCGTGATCGACGGCGCGTCCGGCCGGCGTTGGTCGCGCGCGGAACTCGCCGCCACGGCGGAAGTCTGGTGCCGCGAACACGCCGCCGCCCACGCGCTCGCCGGCCGGCGCGTCCTGCTCACCGAACCGAACGGCGCCGCGTGGTTCCACGTTTTTCTCGGTCTGCTCGCGGCCGGCGCGATCCCGATCCCGGCCGATTCCACCGAGCCCGCCGCCGCGCTCGTCGCACAAGCGCGCAACCTCCGCGTCGCCGCGCTCTGGCACGCGGGAGCATTGTCGCCGTTTCCCGGATCCAGCAGGCACCGTCGGAGCGAGCTCTGCCTGTTCAAGCTCACCAGCGGCAGCATGGGCGTGCCGAAGGCGCTGGCGTTCACGCACGCCCAGATGCTCGCGGACGGCCGCCAGATCTGCGCCTCGATGGGCATCGCGTCCGACGACCTCAACCTCGCGGTGATTCCCCTCGGGCACTCGTACGGGCTGGGCAACCTCGTGGTGCCGCTCCTCGCGCAGGGCACGCCGCTCGTGTGTGTCGCCAGCCCGCTGCCACAGGCGCTTGCCGCCGACATCGCCCGCTGGCGGCCCACGGTGTTTCCCGCCGTGCCCACGCTGCTGCGCGCGCTGGTGCGCAGCGACATCGAGCCGGCGCAACTCGCGAGCCTGCGCCTCGTCGTCTCCGCGGGCGCGGCGCTGCCGCCCGAGCTCGCGACCGCATTCGCCGCGAAGTTCGGCAAAGGCGTCCACAACTTCTACGGCGCGAGCGAGACCGGCGGCATCTGCTACGACCGCACCGGCGAAGCGACGCTCACCGGCCGCAGCGTCGGCACGCCGCTCGAGGGCGTACGCCTAGTAATCCGCCGCGGCCAGCGCTTCAGCGTCGCAAGCCCCGCTGTGGGCGGCCGCGGCCGATTCTCCCCCGCCGACCGCGGCGAACTCGATCCCGCCGGCGAACTGCGGTTGCTCGGCCGCACCGGCCGCACCGTGAAGATCGCCGGACGCCGGCTCGATCTCGCCGAGGTCGAGCAGGCGTTGCTCGCGCTTCCGGGCGTGCGCACCGCGTGCGTATTCGCTCATCCCCAACGCACGGATGCACTCGCGGCCGCAGTGGCGAGTGAGCGTGCCGGCACCGAACTGCGCGCCGAGCTCGCTGCTCGTCTCGCGCCTTGGAAGGTCCCCGCGCGCATCCTCGCTCTCGCCGAGCTGCCGACGACCGAGCGCGGCAAAACCGACCGCCGGGCCGTGGAACAGTTGTTCCGCTGAGCCGGTGATTCGTGCTCAGACCGTCGGGGCGTCGCTCGTCGGCGCCCGTGTCTCTTTAGCTGAACAAACTAGTCGGACACGGAGAGTTCGGATGGCGGCCGGTTGCTCCGCGATCTTTCCATCGGGGTGAACAACTCGGTCCCAGCCTCTGTAACCTGTCCGAACTGCCATTTCCAAGTTCAGCGCACCACCGTCGCGCCGAGCAGCGTCGCCTCGATCTCGACGTTGAGCTCACGGCGGCAGATGTCGGAGCGCAGGTAGCTCACGCGATCCTCGGGCCGCAGGAGCTCGCGCTCGAGCACCGCCTGCACCGCGGCAAGATCCGCCGCGGACCGCAGGTAGACTTTGAAGTGCCGCGCCGCGGCCCGGTCGGCCGCCAGATCCGGCCCGCAGCCGCAGGCCGTCGCAATCCCGCGCAAGTTCTCCAATGTGCAGGCGAGCTGCGGCAGCGTTTCGGTGGGAGCGATCGTCGCGTGCCCGAGAATCGAAGACGTGCCCGAGATGAACACCTCGCTCCGGCCCTCACCGGCCGGCACGACGGTGGCGCGGGCAAAGGTCGGCGGACGCGGCCCGTGCTCCGGCGGGTATTCGTAGGCCGGGATCTGCTTCGGGTTCTCGACATGCCGCGGCTCGCGCGACGTGGCCGCGAAAACGACTGTCAATCGGTCGGAGTCTGTGCCGACGGCGGAGGCCGCCGGCACCGCACGGCGAAATCCGGGACCGAACTCCGTCTCGAAGGCCAGCGATCGCCCACGGCTGAACGCGCGGTAGGTTTCGAGCCCGCCCGCCGTCGGCGCGTTGATGGCCGGCACGTAATTCCAGATCCGCGCGAGGTGCAGCCCGCGCGCCGCGGCGAAGAGCGCTTCGTAAAGCCCGCGTGTGTGGTTCTCGACCGCGTCACCGAGCTCGATGGACGCGACGCCGAGCAACCAGTCGGCGCCGCGGAAAAGGGCGACAGGACCGGCGATACCGACCGGCGCAGCCGAGCCGAAAAGGCATTCCTTTTCTTCGCCCCAGAGCACAGGCAGCCCGGCCGCGATCCCGGAAGTTTCCGCGGGAAAACAAGCCACCTGCAGGGAACGTACTGCGGCGGGGAGCGAGGGCATCACGCGGCGACCAAACGAGCCCGGGCATGCGAGCGGATCAACGCCGGCGCCAGACACGCGCACGGAGAGAACATTGGATGTGGGAAGTCCATGTTGCAGAGCGCTCCGGATGAAGTCGCCGCCTGTCGGGCGGGCAAGTGCTTTATCCGCGATGCACAGCCCGCCTGGGGCTGGTCCCGGTCCTTGCGCATGTCGCCTAGAAACAAAAGGGCGGCGACATGCACATCGCCGCCCGCCGGGGTTTCCAGCCGATGCGTCAGTCTACGCCACGCGCCTCGATCAGTTTGTCGTCGGAGAACACCAGTGTCTGGACGACGTAACGACTCGGCCAGACCTGCCAACGATCGCTGACCAGCGTCGGGGTTTTATGGGCAGGAGGAAAACCACGAGCCATCAACACCTGCGTCTTCGTCATGCCGAGGCGCATCGTCCCGCTCTTGATCGCCGCGGCGATGTCCTTGTCGAAATCTTGGAGATCGACCGGTTCCGCCGCGAGCATGCGCCGCGCGATCGTGCGCAGGTCGCATTTCGTGTACTTGGAAGCGTTGTCGACCTCGACGCTCTCGCCGGTCTCGAGGACCCGCAGGATCAGTTTGTTGGAGGTGAGCACCTCCACCTTGATCTTGCTGTTGATCGGAACGAGCGTGCCCCGCCAATAGTTCGTGGTGATATGGGTGCCGTCCTCGTACATGAAACAGTGGCGGGCATAGTACTCTTTACCAGCGACGGGGTATTCCTCCTTGGAGATGGCGTTGAGGAACTCATCAGCACCACCCGCGAAGGCGGAAGTGAACAACCCGCCGATGGCGAGTAACAGGACGATCACACGGGAGATTGAACGCATGGCGCTAAACAGGATGAACACTCGGGCGGCCGAACATCGATAGACCCCAGCATCGCCGCCAACACGCCGAAGTCGTGGGCCGGGATCATGCGGCCTAGCCCCCGACGCGCAACCGGTTTTCGGAGGCACCGGCAGGCCGGAGCATCACAACTCGACCTAGCCGCACAACCCGCGTTTCCCTACCTTTTCCGGGCTTCCCTCGCCGGGTGGCGGCGCGCAGATTCGCGAGCTCCGTGGACGAAATCCTCCATCTGCTCGCGATCCTCGCACCGGTCTTCCTGCTCATCGCGCTCGGCACCGGGCTGCGCCGCGTGCGCTGGCTCACGCCGGAGGCCGACTCGAGCCTGTTGCGCCTGAACCTCTACCTGATGTTCCCGGCGCTGATCTTCCGCTCGGTCGTGGGCAACGATCTCCTGCGCGACTCGCGCAACCTGCTCGTGCCGCCGCTGCTCGCGTTCGCCTCGATGCTGCTCGGCTGGGCCGCGGCTTGGTGGACCGGCCGGGCGCTCGGCTTCGAGCGCGGCAAGGGTCTGCGCACGTTCGCCTACGCGACGGGTTTCTACAACTACAGCTACGTGCCGGTCGTGATCGTCGGCGCGCTCTACGGCACCGGCACGCTCGGCGTACTCTTCGTCTACACGATCGGCAACGAGTTCGCCGGTTGGACGGTGGGCATCCTCCTGCTCGCCGGCGGCTCCTTCCGGGAAAACTGGCGCAAGGCCCTCAACCCGCCGCTCTTCGCCCTCCTCGCGGCCATCGTCCTCAATTTCTGCCGCGTCCGCCTCCCCGAGGTCATCGACCGACCGATCGCGATGCTCGGCAACTGCGCCGTGCCCGTGGGCCTGCTCCTCATCGGCGCCACGCTCGAGGAACACCTCCGCAACCCGCGCGCCCTGTTCGCACCGCGCGCGGCCCTGGGCGCCGTCGCCCTCCGGCTTGGACTACTCCCACTCACGTTCCTCGCCGCCGCCAAATGGCTGCCGCTCTCGCCCGAGCTGCGCCAGGTGTTGATCGTGCAATGCGCGATGCCCGCCGGCGTGCTCCCGATCGTGCTCACGAAGCACTACGGCGGCCACCCGCTCACCGCCGCGCAGATCGTCGTGAGCACCACCGCCGTGTCGCTCTTCCTGATCCCACTCTGGATGAAGTTCGGCGCGTGGTGGATCGGGTCGTGATGCGATGCAGTGACGCCACGGCGTCGCGACCACGGGTCCGCGGTCGCGTTTTCGCGAGGCCCACAACTGTCGCCATCCCGCCGAAACCGCAGGATGGACGAACGCCGCCGAACCCTCTAGCGTCGCGCCCCGAATGAAGTTGCGCCACCTTCTGCCCCTCACCGCCCTGCCGTTCGTCGCGACCATCGGCTTGGCGCAGAACACCGAGTCCGTCGCCCAGCTCCGCCGCGATTTCAACACGGTGCAGCAACAACGCGACGCCTTCGCCGAACAGCTCAACCAGCTCCGCGCCGAGCGCGACGCACTCCTTCAGGAACGCGACGCCCTCCGCGGCGAGCAGGAGTCGGCCAAGGCCAAGCTCGCCGCCGCCGAGACCAGCGCAGTCGAGGCCAGCGAGGCCGTGAAGGCCCAGAAGGAAGCCGAGATGACCGTCGACATGACGGTGCGCGCCTACGCCATCAAGGAGCAGGAGGCCATCGACGCCGTGAAGGCCGCGCAACTCGCCGCCGAGAAGCAGCACACCGCCGAGCAGGAGCGCGACGCCGCTCTCGCCGAAGCCCAGCGCACCGCCGCCGAGCGCGATGCCGCCAAGCAGGCCGAAGCCGAAGCCGCCGCCGCCAAGGCCGCGATGCAGAACGAACTCTACGCCGCCCAGATCCGGATCGAGAACCTCTCCCGCGCCCTCGCCGCTCGCAGCGGCGTGCCGTACGCGCCCGGCCCCGTTCACACCGGCGCCCTTGCGCCCACTCCCGTCGCGCTCGACAACACGCCCGCCGCCGCGACGCCCGCGGCCGAAGTCTCGACCCCGCCGCCGACCACCACGGTGCGCACCCACACCGTCGCCGAAGGCGAGAGCCTCTCGCTCATCGCGTTCAAGTACTATCAGTCTCCGAACAAATGGGACAAGATCGTCGCCGCCAACCGTGCGAAGCTGAAGAACCCCGACATGCTCCGGCCCGGCATGGTGCTCGTGATCCCTTGAGCCGCCGCGAAGCGCGCCGCCGAACGCCCCGAGTTTCTCCTCCGCCCCGGCCTTACCCGCCGGGGCTTTTTCGTCGATCCACCCACGACCGCACGGCGTAACCGCGCCGCCGCGTCAGGGCAGAATCTCGTCGAGGGCAGCCACGAACTGCGCCAGATCCCCTTCCTCGACGGTGAGCGAGGGATCGACGCGCACGCCGGTCCCCGCCGGATAGCCGGCCGGATAACCGCCGACGAGAAAACCGCGTTCCCGCAGCGCCGTTTGCAGCGTCGAGCCCGAGCAGGGTCCCTCGGGATCCAGCTCGAGCACGAGCAACAGTCCGCGGCCGCGCACCGCGCGGATGCAGCCGTGGCGATGTTGCAACCGTTGCAACTCGCCCAGCAGGCGCGCGCCCGCCCGCTCCGCGCGCTGAATCCAATCGCCCTCGCGCAGCTCCGCGATCACCGCGAGCGCCGCAGCGCAGCCAAGCGGGTTGTTCTGGTGCGATTGCGCGTGGTGGAAGCCGCCGCGTTCGAGCGCCTCCGCAATCTCGCGGAGGAACGTCGTCGCGCTGATCGGGTAGCCGTTTCCGAGCCCCTTGCCGAGCGCCACGATGTCCGGCTGCAGCGCGTAATGTTGGTAGCCGAACCACCGGCCGGTGCGGCCGAAGCCGGTCGTCACCTCGTTCGCGACGAGCAGGCCGCCGGCTGCGCGCACGCGCTCGGCGAGGGCCCGCACCAGCGGCTCCGCCGGAAACCGCCCGAAGCTCGGCCCGCCGCCGCCCGGCTCGAACACAAACGCGCCGATGCGCTCGAAGGGAAGCTCCGCGAGCGTGCGCTCCGGCTCGGAGGCCCAGCGCTCGGGATCGATCAGGCACCACTCCTCCTTCGTTTTCCCGCCGGCGGAACCGAACGCGGCGAGGTAGGAGTTGGAAAACGTCGCCAACAACGGCCGCCCGGTCACGCGCCGCGCCGCCTGGACGCCGAACTCGACCGCCTCGCTGCCGGAGCTCAGGAACGTGCATTTGCCGTCGGGCGCGCCCACCAGCGCGAGCACCGCCACGGCGGCCTCCTCCGCGAGGTGGTTGGGCCAGCGCACGCCGAGGTGCATCACGCGGTCCAGCTGCGCCTTCAGCGCGGCGTTCACCCGCGGGTGCGAATGCCCGAGCACGGCCGCCCAGCTCCCCGATTCGAGATCGACGAAGCGGCGCCCCTGCGCGTCGAACAGCTCGCAGTTTCGCCCACGGACAAAATTGTCGCAGGTGATCGGGTGGCAGCGCAGGAGGTGATCCATCGACAGCGAGAGCGGTCACGCGCGCCCAGTTTTCAAGCACCGAGAAACGCGGGCGCCAGATCACTCCGTTCTTGCCTCGGCGCGCGGCGGTCTGGCCTCGTTTCCCTCCGCGAGATTTCTCCTCGCTACCTGCTTCGCGCTTCCCGCTACTTTTTCCGCCATGGCCGCCGCTTCCGCCTACAACGAGTCCAGCATCAAGACCCTCTCCTCCACCGAGCACATCCGGCTCCGCCCTGGCATGTACATCGGCCGCCTGGGCAACGGCGCCCATGCCGAGGACGGCATCTACGTGCTCCTCAAGGAGACCATCGACAACTCGATCGACGAATTCACGATGGGCTTCGGCAAGAAGGTCGAGATCACGCTCACCGAGGATCGCACCGTGCGCGTGCGCGACTACGGCCGCGGCATCCCGCTGGGCAAGCTCCTCGAGTGCGTCTCAGTCATCAACACCGGCGCGAAGTACGACTCGGCCGCGTTCCAGAAATCCGTCGGCCTGAACGGCGTCGGCCAGAAGGCGGTCAACGCCCTCGCCCTCACCTACCGCGCGCAGGCCGTGCGCGACGGCCAGACCAAGATCGTCGAGTTCGCCGAGGGAAAACTGAAGAAGGACCACAAGCCCGCGAAGACCGATGAGCGCAACGGCACCATCATCGAGTTCACGCCCGACCCGGCCCTCTTCGGCGCCGACTACAAGTTCCGCCCCGAGTTCATCGAGGATCTGCTCTGGAAATATGCCTTCCTCAACCGCGGCCTCACGCTCACGTTGAACGGCCAGCCGTTCAAATCCGAGAACGGCCTCGAGGACCTCCTCAAGAAGAACCTCAGCGGCGAGACGCTCTACCCGATCGCGCATTTCGACGGCGAGGACATCGAGATCGCGATGACCCACGGCGCCCACTACGGCGAGGAGTACTTTTCGTTCGTCAACGGCCAGCACACCACGATGGGCGGCACCCACCTGCAGGCCTTCCGCGAGGCCGTCGTCGAGACGATGCGCCTTTTCTACAAGAAGGACTTCGACGCCGCCGACATCCGCCAGTCGATCTTCGCCGCCATCGCCGTGCGCGTGCAGGAGCCCGTCTTCGAGTCGCAGACCAAGACCAAGCTCGGCTCGACCGACATCGGCCCCGAGGGCCCCTCGATCAAGCAGTTCATCGGGCAGTTCGTGCAGCACCAGCTCGATGCCTGGCTGCACAAAAACCCGCAGGCCGCCGACGCCATCCTGCGCAAGATCCAGGAGAGCGAACGCGAGCGCAAGGAGCTCGCCGGCATCCGGTCCCTCGCCCGCGAACGCGCCAAGAAAGCCTCGCTCCACAACAAGAAGCTCCGCGACTGCCGTTTCCACCTCGGCGACCGCGACAAGCGCTCCGAGGACAGCACCCTCTTCATCGTCGAGGGCGACAGCGCCGCCGGCTCCCTCACCGCCACGCGCGATGTGGCCACGCAGGCCGTCTTCGCCCTCAAGGGCAAGCCGCTCAACACCTACGGCCTGTCCAAGAAAGTCATCTACGAGAACGAGGAGTTCCACCTCCTCCAGTCCGCCCTCAACATCGAGGACGGCATGGACGGCCTGCGCTACGGCAAGGTCGTCATCGCCACCGATGCCGATGTCGACGGCATGCACATCCGCCTGCTGCTGATCTCGTTCTTCCTGCAGTTCTTCCCCGACATCATCCGCAACGGCCATCTCTACATCCTCGAGACGCCGCTCTTCCGCGTGCGCAACAAGAAGGAGACGCACTACTGCTACTCCGAGGACGAGAAACGTGCCGCGATGAAGAAGCTCGGTGCCAACCCCGAGGTCACGCGCTTCAAGGGTCTCGGCGAGATCTCCCCCGGCGAGTTCAAAGACTTCATCGGCGAGGGCATCCGCCTCGAGCCGGTCTCGCTCGCCAACCTGCACAACAGCGACGGGCTGCTCTCCTTCTTCATGGGCAAGAACACGCCCGACCGGCAGGGCTTCATCATCGAGAATCTTCGCATCGAGAAGGACCTCGTCGCGGTCGAAGCCTGAGCTGGGTGATTGGCGCGTAGGTCGGGCTTTGCGCCCGACTGCCCCAGCTTCCCGCCACGGGCGCTGCAGAACATACACCCCGCCCCCTCCCGCCGGCCGCATCGCGCCATCTTCTGCTCCGCGTCGCAGGAAAAGGGCGGCTGATTGTCGCGCCCCGACCGCGCCAAATCTTTGACCGGCCCGCCGCCGCGTCCTTTGCTCGCGGAAACGTTTTTTCGAGCTACTCCTTCCGTCACCATGTCCGCGGCACCGACCATCATCTACACCAAGACCGACGAGGCTCCCGCTCTCGCCACGTATTCGCTGCTCCCGATCGTGCAGGCGTTCACCAAACACGCCGGCATCGCGATCGCCACCCGCGACATCTCCCTCGCCGGCCGCATCCTCGCCGCGTTCGCCGATCTCCTCCCGGCCGCGCAACGCGTGCCCGATCACCTCGCCGAGCTCGGCGCTCTCACCCTCCGGCCCGAGGCGAACATCATCAAGCTGCCCAACATCTCCGCCTCCGTCCCGCAGCTGAAGGAAGCCATCGCCGAACTCCAGGCCCGCGGCTACGCGCTGCCCGATTATCCCGAGACACCGAAGACCGACGCCGAGAAGGATGCGAAAGCCCGCTACGACCGCGTGAAAGGTTCCGCGGTGAATCCCGTCCTGCGCGAGGGCAACTCCGACCGCCGCGCCCCCAAGGCCGTGAAGGACTACGCCCGCGCCCACCCGCACTCGATGGGCGCCTGGTCGCCCGCCTCGAAGACCGCCGTCGCCACGATGGGCGCCCACGACTTCTTCGCCAACGAGCGCTCCGTCTGCGTCGATACCGCGACCACCGTGCGCATCGAGCATGTCGATGCCTCCGGCAAGGTCACCGTCCTCAAGGACAAGCTCGCGCTGAAGGCAGGCGAGATCCTCGACGCCACGTTCATGAGCCGCCGCGCGCTCGTCGCCTTCCTCGGCGAACAGATCCTCCGCGCCCGCACCGAAGGCGTGCTCTTCTCGCTCCACCTGAAGGCCACGATGATGAAGGTCTCCGACCCCGTCCTCTTCGGCCACGCCGTGCGCGTGTTCTTCGCGCCGTTGTTCGAGAAACACGCCGCCACCTTCGCGCAGCTCGGCATAGATCCCAACAACGGCCTTGGCGATCTACTCGCCAAAGTCGCCACGCTGCCCGCCGCGCAGCGCGCCGCCATCGAGGCCGATTATCAGGCGATCCTCGCCGGCGGTCCCGCGGTCGCGATGGTCAACTCCGACCAGGGCATCACCAACCTCCACGTGCCGTCCGACGTCATCGTCGACGCCTCCATGCCCGCCATGATCCGCGCCGGCGGCAAGATGTACGACGCGAAGGGCAAGCTCCAGGACACCCTCGCCGTCATCCCCGACAGCGCCTACGCCGGCGTTTACCAGGCCACGATCGACTTCTGCAGAAAACACGGCGCGCTCGACCCGAAGACCATGGGCTCCGTGCCCAACGTCGGCCTCATGGCCCAGGCCGCCGAGGAATACGGCTCGCACAACAAGACCTTCGTCATCCCCGCCGCCGGCACCGTCCGCGTGGTCGACGCCGCGGGCGCAGTGCTGCTCGAGCACGCCGTCGAGCAGGGCGACATCTGGCGCGCCTGCCAGACCAAGGACGCCGCCGTGCAGGATTGGGTGAAGCTCGCCGTCAACCGTGCCCGACTTTCGAGCACACCCGCCGTCTTCTGGCTCGACACCGCGCGCGCCCACGACGCCCAGCTCATCGCCAAGGTGCAGCGTTACCTCGCGCAGCACGACACCGCCGGCCTCGACCTCCGCATCCTCGCCCCGGCCGCCGCGTGCACCTTCAGCCTCGAGCGCATCGCCCAGGGCCTCGACACCATCAGCGTCACCGGCAACGTGCTACGCGACTACCTCACCGACCTCTTCCCGATCCTCGAGGTCGGCACGAGCGCGAAGATGCTCTCGATCGTCCCGCTCATGAACGGCGGCGGCCTCTTCGAAACCGGCGCCGGCGGTTCGGCCCCGAAACACGTCGAGCAGTTCCTCCAGGAAAACTACCTCCGCTGGGACAGCCTCGGCGAGTTCTTCGCCCTCGCCGCCTCCTTCGAGCACCTCGCCCAGACCGCAAAACTCCCGGCCGCAAAGGTCCTCGCCGATACTCTCGACTCCGCGACCGGCAAGTTCCTCGAGAACGACCGCTCGCCCGGCCGCAAGCTCGGCACCATCGACAACCGCGGCTCGCACTTCTACCTCGCGCTCTACTGGGCTCAGGCGCTCGCCGCGCAGTCGAGCGACGCCAAGCTCCAAGCCGCCTTCAAGCCGATCGCCGAGAAACTCGCCTCCGCCGAGAAGCAGATCGTGCAGGAACTCGTCGCCGTGCAGGGCAAACCCGCCGACATCGGCGGCTACTACGCCCCCGACGACGCCAAGGCCACCGCCGCCCTCCGCCCGAGCGCCACGTTCAACCAGATCCTCGCCGCGCTCTGAGCGCACTGAACCGCGCAGTGTGGCCGGCGACCCGGCGAGCAGTTGAGGAGCGAGCGATTTCGGGAACGGAGCCCTGGTGCGCCAGCGGTCCCGATTTCCTCTCAAGCAACATGAACCTGAAACCACGGATTCCGCGGACAAACACGGATCGTCCTCCGCTCATCCGTGCCCATCCGCGTGATCCATGGTCGATCTCCGTGCGGCGGGTTCCGCATTGTTGCTTCCGCGCAAGGCCGCGCCTCGGCGCGGGTCTACGCTGATTTCCACATCCTCATCGCCTCCCCATTCCGACCGTCATGCCGCCCAAGCAACCGCATCCGCTCCTCTGGCTCGCCGAGCCGTTGCGCGAGAATCCGAGCTATCTGGACAAACCGATGTTCGGCGGCCGCGCGGTGCATTTCGACGGGCGCTTCGTGCTGTACCTCGCGTGGAAAGACGAGCCGTGGCGCGGCGTGCTCGTGCCGACCGAGCGCGAGCATCAAGCATCGCTCATCGCGGAGTTTCCCGCGCTCGCGCCACATCCGGTCCTGCCCAAGTGGCTGTACCTGACGGAGCGCGCCGAGACGTTCGAGGCCGACGCGCAACGACTCGTTGCCCTCATCCGCCGACTCGATCCGCGCATCGGCGTACTGCCCGGCACGAAGGCCAAGAAACCGGCCCAAACCGGCGTGCGCTCCGCCGCCACGAAGCGGAAACATTTCATGCTCGAGTAGACGCCGCCCTCGGGCGGCGCGCCCAGCCGCAGCCTTTTGCCGCACGGGAAGCGCGGCGTCGGGCTTGCCGGCGGACGCCGTTTGCCGGAACTTCGTTCGCAACCATGGCGCTCTTCCTTGGCATCGACGGCGGCGGCACTTCGACCCGCGCGCTCCTCTGCGACGAACGCGGACGCGTGTTCGGCCTCGGCACCGGCGGCGTGGCGAACCACCTCCACGCCGGCTGGGATGGCGCGGCCGGCTCGCTCCGCACCGCGGTGCACGGCGCGTTCACCGCGGCCGGGCTCGCTCCGGCGCCCTGCGAAGCGGCGTTTCTCGGCATGGCAGCCACGGCGTCGGATGCCGCGCGCGAACGTTGGCGCGAAATCGCGTTGCAGCTCGGATTGGCGACCGACGCGGCCGCGATCGGTGTCGATCACGATATTCGCATCGCGCTCGCCGGCGGACTCGCGGGTCGACCCGGCATCGCGCTCATCGCGGGCACCGGCTCCTCGTGCTACGGCCGCACTGCGAGCGGCGCCACGTGGCAGGCCGGCGGCTGGGGCTCGATCCTCGACGACGGCGGCGGCGGCTATTGGCTCGGGCTGCGCGCGGTCGGCGCGGCCATCCGCGCGCAAGACGGCCGCGGACCAGAGACGGAGTTGCGCGGTCGCGTGCTGGAGCGGCTCGGCGTGTCGAATCTGCGC
>DATGXA010000089.1:0-8753 GCA_035299125.1 Opitutaceae bacterium | reverse complement strand
CCTCGCAGACCGGCGCCTTCTCGCCGAGGACCCAGACCCCATCCCAAGTATTTACTTTCCCTGTTCGAACCATAACTAACCAACCCGTCCCCACTGTCTCACGTCCGGGGTCCACCTCAGTTGCAGCAGGAACGCGTCGGGCTGGTTGGTGCGCGGCGGTTTGCTGAGGCCGCGCGGCTCGACGGGCGTACGCAGCCAGCCCCAGCGGCGGAAGACCTCGTCCGTACGGTTCGCCGACGGGAGATGCGGAAACAACGGCACCGGCTGGTCCACCTGCGGCGGTTTCTTCGCGAAGCCCTTCCACTTCGAATGCGCGGAGCGCTGCGTCAGATGCTCCGCCAATGCGCCGAGCACCGTGACATCGCCAAGCCCAAGCTCACGTTGGAGCCGCGCCATCCGGAGCAGGTTGATCCAGTCGCCGTTCTGCTGGAGCCAGTCGGCGATCTCGTCGAAAAGCCGCGCGTCGTGGCGCGCGAACACCGTCGAGACCAGCAGCGACGCCTCCGGATCGACGGCGGCGTTGCCGCCCGGGGCGACGTGCCCGGCCACGCCGAGCGCCGACCACTGCCGCCAGAGCAGGTCGACGACGGACCGGCGCAGGTCCTCGCTAGAGATGGGCAACGAGTTCGCCATGGCCGAGGTGTTTGAGCATTTCGCCGACATCATCGGCCGCCACGCGGAGCCAGTCGGGCAACGGCCGTGGCTTGACCAGTTGGTTCGCTTCGATCCGGGCGAGGATGTCGACGTCCTGCGTCGTCCGGCTCACCAAGCCCAAGGCGAGCAACGACGAACCGTCGCAGACAACGAAATGTTGCGCCGGGTGATTCCGCGCCGCCGGAAGCTCGCCCCGCAGGCCGAGGGCGCCATCCGGCGAATCTGGAATGATCTGCGGCATGCGACCTACTTAAAGTAATCATTTTGATTAGTTCAATTATGCTCTAGGCAGGCCTGTTTCTGCGCTCGTCGCATTCCGGCCCGCGCGTTCCGAAAACCGAGCCCAAGGCCCTGCCCCGGCCTTAATACAATCGGAGCCGCCCCATCAGACAGGCACCGTCCGCGGCTCGGCTTCTCATCCCAATTTTTCGATCGTCCCCATCGGGATGAACACGCGGGACGCCGAATCCCCCAAGCGTGCGAACCCGAAACGGAGATAGAAGGCCAAGGCCGCATCGTCCTTCGCATCGGCCACGACAGCCATCGCAGCGATCTGCTTGGAATGAACGAGCGCTCTTTTGAGCGCATCCACCAGCAATAGTTCGCCGACGCCGCGTCCCTTGAACTCGATGCTGCGCGCCAATCGCCCGATCAAGATCGCCGGCAAATCCTGGTAACGAGGCATCTTCGACGCCAGCTTGGGAGGCAGTTCACTCAGGGCGACGACGAACGCGGACAGGGTGTAGTACCCGACGATGACGTTCGGGGCCGCCTCCTCGACCATCACGTACGGAGCCGCCACACCGCGCTCCGCGTCCTTCCGCGCGAAATCCCGGAGGTAGCGGTCGAGCACCGCAGCACCACACTGAAACCCGGCGCGGTTGTGGTTTCTGGTCAGCGGTTCGAAGCGGTAAGCCGTCATGCAGCAGTTTCGTGGGCGTGCCGGGCCGCAGCAGCGCGCAGCGCCTTGTTGGGCGCGGGCGCGGACAGCAGCGTCTCGACGAAGCGCACCGAAGCTTCCTGCCCGAGTTGGGCGCGTTGGTGCCGTTCGATCGTGCTCTCCGCCGCCTCCTGCAGCGCTTGGATCATGAAACTGGTGACGGTATGCCCCGCCAACGCCGCGGCGGTTTCGAGCGAGTTTTTCAACCGCGGGGACACGCGGGCTTCCAGCCGAGCGGTAGCCGCGACGGCGGAAAGCGTCGCCCGAGCCGCCGTCTTCTTGGCTCGCGCCGGTTTCGTCTGAACTTCCATGCCCGGACGATCCGGCATTTTGCCGTACAATGCAACATCGAAGCAGAACTCGCCCTTTTCGCCTTCGGGGATCTGCGAAAGTGCCTGCTTGGCGTGCCAACGCCACAACCCGGCCCCCGTCTCATTCCTCCAGCCCGACCTGTCAGCAAACCTGTCAGTAAATCCCCCGTTTGGGGTTGTTCCGAGTTCTTCCGGAGTTCTGCCAAATCGTGGTTGAGTCAGAGCCGATAGTTGCGCAAATTACTCCTGTTCCGGTTCTTGTATCAGCCGATTCCGGCCCGCGCCTCCAATATTTTTCCCTCGCACGGCGAGGGCGCAGGCCGACGAAATGACAAAGCCGGCCGGGGAATCCGGGCGGCGCGGCTGCTGCCGCTCAGGGCTTAAAACGCACCTCGGTGGCGGCGCCGGTGTAAGTCACCTGACGAGCGGGCTCGGCAGAAGCACCGACCAGAACGATCGACAGCTCGCGCTGTGCGACCATACCGGGGAACGAGCCCTCGCGCGCGCCAATGCGCAGCGTCCGCGCAGCGTCGTCCCACACGAGATCGCAGGTAGCGCGCTCGCCGCGCTCGTAGGCGTAAGTCTCGTTGTCGTCTTCGTAGATCGTGAAGGTCGCGTTTGCGCCGGGATAGATGCGGATCTCGTAGGGCGCGTCGGGCTTCTCCGTCGCGTATTGCTGCACCGGGCCCATCGGTACGATGGAGCCGGCGCGGACGTAGAGCGGGAACGTGTCGAGCGGGCAGTTTTTCTTCACCAGTCCAGCGCCGGCGAAGCGCTCGCCGGTCCAGAAGTCGTACCATTCGGCGCCAGCCGGCAGGTAGGTTTCCATCGAGTTGTCGAGTTTGTCGGAACGGCTCGCCAACGCGCGCAATTCGCTCGGCGTGCGCCAGCCGAGGCGGAAATAACGCGCGCTCTTCCCTTGATGAAACTCGACCTTGAGCGCGACGCGTTGGCCGCGGGCGAGCGGGACAGTGCCGCTGCGGTAGCGTTTGGGGCCGAAGCTCCAGTCCTCGGTGAGCAGGTTTCCATCGACGAAAAGGCGGATGCCATCGTCGTACTCCGCGCCGAGCTCGTATTCGCCGTCCTCGGGCGCGATGAGCGTGCCTTCCCAGCGCGCGGAGAAGTTTTCGAAACCGTCGAGGCCGGGCGGAGGGTTCGCCAGGGGCGGCCCCGGCCAAGTGTGCTCGAGTTTCGCGTCGACCGTCTTGCCCGCCGGGCGCTCGAAATCGAGGCCGTCGAAGTACTGGACCGCGAGGCCCGGCTGCCCGTCCGGTGTGCGCAACGCTTCCGCGGGAATCGTGCCGGCGGGTGGCGCGCTGCGGTGGTACATCGCGCGTGTGACGGGATGGACGAGGAACGCCGGGCCGAAGAGGAACTCGTCGTCGATCCTGCGCGCGCGCGCGTCGTCGGGGAAATCCAGCGGCAGACCGCGCATCATTGTGTACGCGTTCGTCGTGCTCTGCCACGCGAGCGAATAGATGTACGGCAGCAGCCGGTAGCGCAGCTGCGCGGCTCCGAGGAACGACGAGTAGATCTCGGGCGCGAGCGTGCGGAAGAGGTACGGCTCGCGCTCAATGCTGGTGCCGTGAATGCGGTAGATCGGGTTGAACACCGCGAACTGGTGCCAACGCGCGTAGAGTTCCTGGTACTCAGGATTCCGCTCGCCCTCGGGATAGTTCACGAAGAAACCGCCTGTATCCTGCGTCCAGTACGGAAGGCCGGCCAAGGCGATGTTCACGCCGCCCGAGATCTGGTTGCGGAACGTTTCCCAGCTCGCGGTCGTGTCGCCCGACCAAGGTAGTGCGGCGTAACGTTGCTGCCCGGCCCACGCGGAGCGAGTGAGCGTGAACACGCGTTTGTCGCTCGTCGCGCGCTGGCCCTCGTAGGTGCCGCGGGTCGTCACAAGCGTGTACGGGTTGAGGTACCGGGTGAAATCGCCGAGCGCGCTGCGTCCGAGGTTCTTGATGTCGCGCTCGACCTCCGCGGGATCGTGGCAGGCGCCGCCGACCTCGACCTCCGTGCCATCCATCCACAGGGCGTCCACGCCGACATCGAGCAATCCGCTCTTGATGTGTTCGAAATAGATCGCACGCCCCTCGGGGCTGAACGCGTCGTAAACGCGCGCCTGTTTCGAGATCCAGTGCAGCGGTGCGAACCGCAGGCTCTTCGCATCGAGCTCGCGAGCCAGCTCGGTGTCGTCGCCGACGGTGGGCCAGATCGAGTTCATGAGCTTCACGTGCAGCTCGTCGTGCAATGTCTTCGTGAGTGCGCGCGGCGCCGGGAAACGCTCCTTGTCCCACACCATGCCGCTCCACGAACCGTCGGCGCCGCCCCAATACTGCCAGTCCTGCACGATGTAGTCCAACGGGAAGCCCGCCGCGCGGAAGTTGCGCACCACATCGAGGAGCCGGTTCTGCGTCTGGTACCGCTCCTTGCTCATGAAGAGACCGAACGCCTGTTTTGGGAACAGCGGCGCCGCCCCCGTGAGCGCGCGATAACCGGCGATCACGCCGTCCATCGTGCCGCCCGCGACAAAGTAGTAGTCGACACCGCCCGGCGCGCTCTCGGCCCAGAGCGTCGCGCCGTCGGCGCCGTCCTTGAAGGTCATCTTCGAGTAGATGTCCCAGAGGATGCCGTAGCGTTTCGTCGAAACAAGGAACGGCACGACCGTGCCGATGTTTGTCTGCACCAGCAGCACCTCCTGGCCGCGGTAATCCATGTACGGCTGATCGTACTGACCGAGCCCATAGAGCGACTCGTCGGGCGCGAGGGTGAACGTCTGCCGCACCTCGTAGCTCGGCGCGCCGGAGATGGTGACCGGCTTGATCTCGTACGGCTGCGCCGCCCGCTCGCGGACGAGTTCCCTGCCCTGCCCGTCGAAGAACGTCAGCGCGCCCGTCTTCTTGTCCGCCACGATGCGCATCTTGTCCGCCACAAGCGTCAGCGTATCCGCTGTTTCCTGCACAGTGAACGCCACTGCCGCCGGCTGTGCGACGACCGCCAGGCTAGGATGCTCCCAGTGGCTCGCCCCGGGAGCGGCGTTCACCCGCACGATGCCCGGGCCGTAGAACAGGACGTTCTTCGCGAGGCCCGCGACGCGCAGCTGCACACCGTTGTCGAGCCGGGCGAAGGCGAAGCCGTCCACCGGCGAGGCGGAGATGGGTAGGAGATGCCCGACCGTGTCCAGCCCCGAAGCGGCCGGCAACGGCGCGTTGCTGACGAGCAGACCGGCGAGGACGAAGAGACGACGAATATCGAAGGATCGAGTCATGGCGGGGCGAGGGGAGGGAAGATTCAGGAGGAACCGACTGAGCCGCAAACAAGCGAGACAACGCCGCCCGAGCAAACGCCGCACCGCGAACCGCTGCGTCTGGCTGACACCCGGTCGCTGGCGCCGAAAGCATGGGGCGACTGCATCGCCAAGGTTCTCGCGGCTTCCGCGCCAAGTGCAGCACCGGCTCTGGTTGACCGTAAAGTAAACGCGCCGTTCGGCGGTCGGCCTCTCGCCGCCCGATCGCTGCGCTCAACCACCGAAGCCGGCGCGAGCGAGCAACTGCTGCGCGGCCGCCACCGCGGGCAGCCGTCCCTCGGCCACCGCGAGTTCGGTCGCGTCCAACTCCGCCTTCACCGCGGGCGCGCCGTAGAAACGCGTCTTGAGCGCCTCGGCGAGCAACGCGTGCAACCACTCGACCGCCTGCTCCTGCCGCCGCTCGGCGAGGAAACCGCCGCGGCGGCAGTGTTCGAAGAACGCCTCGACCTTCGCCCAGATATCGTCGACGCCCTCGCCCGTCACCGCGGAGCCTGCGAGCGCGGGAGTCTCCCAGCCGGCCGTGACCGGGTGGAGGAAATGCAACACGCGCTGCATCTCGGCGCGCGCCGCGAGCGCCCGCGGCCGGTTGTCGCCGTCGGCCTTGTTGATCACGACGAGGTCGGCGAGTTCGATGATGCCTTTTTTGATACCCTGCATCTCGTCGCCCGCGCCGGCGATGAGCACGACGAAGAAACAATCCACCATCGAGCGCACGGTCACCTCGTTCTGCCCCACGCCGACGGTCTCGATCAACAGCGTGTCGAAGCCCGCCGCCTCGCACACGAGCATCGCCTCGCGGCTCTTGCGCGCCACGCCGCCGAGCGAGCCGCCGGAGGGCGACGGCCGGATGAACGCGCGCGGGTGCCGGCTGAGTTTCTCCATGCGCACCTTGTCGCCGAGCACGCTGCCGCCGTGCACGCTGCTCGAGGGGTCCACCGCGAGCACCGCGACCTTGCGCCCGGCCTCGCAGAGCCGCGAGCCGAGGCACTCGATGAACGTGCTCTTGCCCGCGCCCGGGATGCCCGTGATCCCCACGCGCATCGCGCCGCCGGTGAAGGGCAACAGTCGCGTGAGCAGCGCCTGCGCGAGCTCCTGGTGCGCCGGCGCGTTGCTCTCGATCAACGTGATCGCGCGCGCGAGCACGCCCACATCGCCGCCGCGCACGCCGTGGAAATAGTCGTCCAGCGAAAGCTGCCGCCGCCGCGGCGCCGTGAGATGCCGCACGTCGCCGCTGGGCTGCACGCCGAGCGCGACCTTCGTCGCGAATTCCGCGCCCGCGTTGTCCGGCACCCAATCCGGTTTGGCATCGAGCCCGTGGCCGTGCTGGCCGTGGTGCGGATCGGGGAGCGGTTGTTCGGAGCAAGCGGGCGAAGGCATGGTGAAACGAAGCCACGATGCCGCCGCAAAACGCTGCGCTTGGCAACTCGCCAACGACGCCGCAGGTCGCGCGTTCGGCTCAGGCCGGATCTTTCGCACCACAACCGACAGGGGCGACCACGCGTGGTCGCGGAGTTCGTAAGAATTTCGCCGCTCCCGCCCGGCGAAAGCATCACGGGGCCAGTGACAGCAACCTACGCTTGCAGCGCAGCCTCGAACTCCGCCGGCAACTCCGCGCGCGCTCCGAAACTCCACTCGCGGCCGGCCCAACTGTAACGCACCTGCGTCTCGAGCGAATGCAGGAAGAGGCGCTTCGTGCGTGCGAGTTTCCCGAACTCGCGGTTGCGCCGGAAATCGCCGTACGTCTGGTCGCCCACGATCGGCAGCTGGCGTCGCGCGCACTGCACGCGCAGCTGGTGCGTGCGACCGGTCCGCGGTTTCAATTCGAGCAGCGCGAGCGGCTGCGGCCCACGCACTGAGCGCAGCACACGGCAGTCGCTCTCGGCGGGGATGTGTCCGCCGGTTGTCGACGAGCGCACCACCCCGCCCTTCCGCGCGACCGCGAGGCGGTCGCGCCAAGTCTCGCGCGGAGTGCGCGGCGTGCCGAAGACGAGCGCGACGTAGGTCTTGGCGATCGCCTTGCGCTGGAACTGTGCCTTCACGTCGGCGGCAAGTTTTCCGTCGGCCGCGACGAGGATTACACCGGAGGTCGCCGAATCGAGGCGGTTGAGCAGCCACAGCCGGCGCGTGTCGCCGCTGGCCGCGTCGGTCCAGACGAAGCATTCGGCCTCGAGGTCGTACTCGGCGTCGAGCAGCGCGCGCCCGCGGTCGCGGCCGGGCTCGTTGGGATGCGAGAGCACGCCGGCCGGTTTTGCGAGCGCGCCGAGACCGTTGCCATCGTGGCCGAGCAGTTCCACGCCGCGCACCAAGGGCAACGTTGGCCAGAATGATTTCGGTACGGTGCTCACCAGTAATGGAACGTGAACGTGATCTCCTGCTCCATCCCGAGCACGGCCATCATCTCCTTGGTCCAAGGCCGATACGGCGCACGCGCGCGGATCGCGTCGAGGCAGGTGTACGTGCCGACCCGCCCAGCAGTCTGCTCGCCGACGACATCGAGGATCTCGACCTCGCCCTGTGAACTGAGTTTGAAGCGCACGGTCACGACCGAGCGCGAAGGCGGATACGTGGTCATGTCGCCCACGAGCTTCTGCCACTGCGCGTCGACGGTATCGACGAGCTCCTGGAGGTAATCGCCGAACTCGCTGAACTTCGCGTCGACTCCGATCACGCCCGCGTTCGACGCGGAGAGCGGTTGGTTCGCGAGCACGGCGGGACGCACGTTCTGCAGCTTCGGCCGTGGTTTCGGCGAGGGCCGGCCGGGGGGCCCCGGCAGTCCGCCACCGCTCACCGCGAGCATCTGTTGGCCACTGGTGGTGCCGTCCTTCTTGCCGTCCTGGTGCTTCTCGTCCTCGGCGTTGCCCTTCGGCGCGGTACCGATGTTCGTCCCGATGCCGTCCGGATTATCGCCGGTGATCTTCTCGAAGCCGGGCAACGGTTCCGTCGCCTTCGGCTGCGCGGGATCGCCGACGATCACGGCCTGCATGCCGGTGCCGTTCTGGCCGTTGGCGCCGGAGAGCGGCGCGGCTTCGACGGGTTGTTCGCGCGAGCCGGTCACGATCGCGGTTGAATCCTCGGCCTCACCGGAGGTCTTCGGCCGGTCGTTGTGATCGGCACCCGGCTCAGGCTGCGCCGCCTGCTGATTGCGCGCGCCGAAGTTGTCGGTCTTGCCGGGCTCGTTCTCGGGCGCGTCCGGATTGATTTCGACGAAACGTTTGGGCGTCTCCGGCGGCGCGTCGTCGGCGAGGAGAAACGTGAGTTCCTGCTGCTCGTATTTGTCGCGAAGCGATTGCGCATCGCTCGGCACATCGTCGAAGCGGTTTCCCATGAACGGCAGCTTCTCGGCGCCGATGTAGGCGAGCAGGTGGAAGACGATCGTGCCGACCAAGGCGATCGCCATCGGCCAACGCTCGGCGCGCGCCTCTTCACGGCGGCGGCGCTCGGCGGCGAGCACTTCCGGAGCTGGGGGCGGCAGAGCCACATGACAAACCAATCGCGAAACAGGGCGGAATTCTTTCCGGGAGCGGGAACATAATAGAAG
>DATGXA010000088.1:0-9023 GCA_035299125.1 Opitutaceae bacterium | reverse complement strand
ACGATCTTGGAGAACGTGCCGAGCAGGATCGTGCCCGGATGGTAATGACGCAGCGACGGCAGGTGTTCGCCGCGGAAACGCAGCTCGCCGTAAGGATCGTCCTCGACCAGCAGCATCGGCCGCGCGGCGCAGAGCCGGGCCACCGCCGCGCGCTTCGCCGCCGAGTACGAAAGGCCCGACGGGTTCTGGAAATTGGGAACCGTGTAGAAGAGCTTGGGTCGCCGCGCGTCGAGCACGCGCTCGAGCTCCGCGAGATCGGGGCCGTCGTCCTCGAGCGTCACCGAGCAGAAGTCCGGCTCGTACGGCGAAAACGCCTGGATCGCGCCGAGGTACGCGGGCCGCTCCAGAAGAAGCGGATCGCCGGAGTCGAGCAGCACCTTGCCAAGCAGATCGAGGCCCTGTTGCGAGCCGTTCGTGATGAGGATCTCGTCGGGGTCGATCGCGAGACCGCGTTTCTCGGCGTAGCGGCGCGCGATGAATTCGCGCAGCGGCCGGTAGCCCTCCGTCGTGGCATATTGGAGCGCCGCCGTGCCCGCGTCGCGCAGGACTTTCGCGGTCGACTCCGCCACCTCCGCCACGGGGAATGAGCGCGGATTCGGCAACCCGCCGGCGAACGAGATGATCTCCGGATCGTCCGTGACCTTGAGGATCTCGCGAATGACCGAGCGCTTCATGCGCTGCGTGCGACGGGAGAACAGTGAGGCGGGTGCGGTATTGCTCATTGCCAACGGGAAAACGTCACAACATCCCGCCCGCTCCAGTCCCCGTCGAGGCGAAATCCCCCGCGCATCGCCGCCGTTGCCCCGCCGCGGCCCGCCGCCATCGTGTCGCCGATGCACGCCGCCCTCGTCGCGAGAGACTGTTGCGCGTGGCCCTCGCTCACCGTCTGGGCCGACGGCACGCTCGGCCTCGTCCATTTCGATCGCCCGAGCCACGGCCGCACCGAGGGAAATCTCGCCGCGCTCGTCAGCCGCGACCACGGCGTCACGTGGGCCGATGCCGACCTCGCCGCCCCACGCGACCCGGCGACGAATCGCATGCACATCGCCGCCGGTCGCGATCACACCGACCGCTGGGTCGTGCTCTCCACCGGCTTCCGTTTCGCTGGCGACGAATGGACCGGGCTCGAGCCACTCTGGTGCTCCACCGCCGAACGTCCCGGAGCACTGTGGGCAGTCAACCGCGCCGCCACGGCTCCGGAGTGTTGCCTCATTCCGCACGGCCGCATCTGTGCTCTGCCTGACGGGCGCCTCGCCGCGACCTTCTACCGCGCCGAAGGACGTGAAGGGCCGAGCCGCGCGTGGTTGGTATTCAGCATAGACGGCGGCGCATCGTGGCGTTCGCCCGTGGAGATCGGCGACGGCGATGCGAACGAAGTCGTTCTCCTCCCGCGTCCGACCGGCGACTGGCTCGCGATTGCGCGCACCCAACGCGACCACCACCTCGTGCTCTGGCGCTCGCCCGATCGCGGCGCGACGTGGGGCTCGCCGCTTGATCTCACGCCACGCCTCCACCATCCCGGCGACCTCACGGAATTGGGCGACGGGCGGCTTCTGCTCACCTTCGGTATCCGCACGCGCGAGCGAGCGGGAATCGGCTACCGACTCAGCCGCGACGACGGCCTGACGTGGGATGAACCGGTCGTGCTGCACGCGTTCGGCGTGCGGGCGCGCGACTGCGGCTATCCGTCCACCGTGCGCTGCGCCGACGGCGCCCTGCTCACCGCCTGCTACAGCGACCACTCGCCGCTGTACGATGGCTACCATCTGCTCTCGCTGCACTGGTCGCTTTGACCGGCGCGCCTGCCCGGCGGAGTTGGCAAAATCCCTGTCATTTCCGTGCGCGCGCCACAGCGCACTTGGCAGGCGCCCGCCGAGGCCGCACAACCTCTCGCCATCGCATGACCCCCACTGAAGCCTTTTCGGCGATCGCCGCCACGATGTCCCGCATGTCGAAGCTCTACGGCCGTACGTTGTTCGACGAATGGGTCGTCGTCCGTCTCGGGCCGAACAACGCCACCGTCCAGACCTACGAAGGGCCGCGTCTGGGCGAGTGCCTCGCGGCGTTTGCGAAGGATGTAGCGCCGTTGCGCCACGAAGCTTCCGACCGCGCGCACGAACCGGGCGACTTCGATTTCGCTCGCGCGGCCGCCGGCACACAGTTCGACGCGTTGCTGAAACTCGGCGCCGATTCGTACCTGCTCTGCAACAACACCGGTAGCTCGATGGAGCAGATCCGCGCCGACCCGAATTGGCTCAAAGCGCAGGTGCCCTTCGCGAACCTCGCCGAGCGCTTCCGGATCGATCCGGTTGTTTTCGGCTGAACCCACCTTCGCGCGCGCAGCTCACCGGACCGACTTGGCCAACAGCACGCCGATGCTCTCGAGCAGCGCGTTCGGCGCATAGGGCTTGCCGAGCAGCGTCACGCCTTCGCCGGGGAAATACTCGGGCTGGATCGTGCCGGCCGAATAGCCGCTGCAGAAGACGACCGGGATCTGCGCATCGAGGCGGCGAATCTCCTCGTAGACCTCGCGCCCGCTGAGCGTCGGCAACACCGCATCGAGCACAACGAGCGCGATCACCGCCCGCTCCCGCTTGAAGACTTCGAGTGCCTCCGCGCCGTCGCCCGCCGCGAGCACCGCGTAACCCGCCTTGCTGAGCACGCGCTCCGCGAGCGCACGCACCGAGGGATCGTCTTCCGCGAGCAAGATCGTGCCACTGCCGCGCTGCGGAGTCTTCTGCGCCTCGGCAACGACCCCCGTCGCCCCGCGTGTCTGCAGCGGTAGGAATATCCGGAACGTCGTGCCCACGCCGGGTTCGCTGTAGACGTGGATGAGACCGTCGTGGTGTTGCACGATCCCGTAAACGACCGCCAGGCCCAAGCCGGTGCCCTTGTCCTTGGTCTTGGTCGTGAAGAACGGCTCGAAGATGCGCGCCAGCGTCGCGCGATCCATGCCGTTGCCGGTATCCGTCACCGCCACCTGGACGAAATGCCCGGGCCGCGCCCACGGGTGCACCGCGCAGTAGTCCGCATCGAGTCGCGTTTCGCCGAGCTCGATGGTGATCCGACCGCCGCGCGGCATCGCGTCGCGCGCGTTGATGCAGAGGTTCATGAACACCTGCTCGAGCTGCCCCGGATCGCCGACGACCGTCGCCGGTGTCGCCGCGGGCGTGAGCACGAGTTCGATGCGCGACTCGAGCAACCGCCGGAGCATCTTCGTTTGGCGTGCAATGAGTTGGTTGAGATCGATATCGACCGCCTTCGCCATCCGGTCTTCGCGACTGAACACCAGCAGCTGCCGCGTGAGCTGCACGGCGCGCGCGCAGGCCTCCCGCACCTGCACGAGGCACTCCGCCCGATCCTCCGCCATCGCGGCGTCCTGCGCCTGCTCGGTGAAACCATCGATGACCTGCAGGAGGTTGTTGAAGTCATGCGCGATCCCGCCGGCGAGCAGACCCACCGCCTCCATCTTCTGCGAAAGCCGCACCTGCTCCTCGAGCTTCGTCTCGCGGGTGACGTCCTGGCCGACGAGCACGTAGCTGCCGACCAAGTCGGCGCTTTCGCGGATCGGGTAGACGGCGAGCAGCATGAGGCAGGTACCGCCATCGGCGCGCACCACGCTCAGTCGCGACGACCAACGCCCTTCGCGCGCCACCACCGCGAGCACGTTCTCAAGGGTCAGCGTGGCCCCGACGGCATCGTCGTGCCGACAACGCGAGCAGAGGTCGCAGATGTTCTGCGGTGCGGCCAATCCGGTGGCGCGGACAAACGCCGGGTTGACGAACTGCACGGCACCATCCGGCGCGAACAACGCCGTCGCCACCGCGCTCTGCTCCACCGCGGCGGCGAGGCGCTTGCGCTCGAGTTCCGCGCGCAGCCGGTCGGTGAGGTCGATGCGCGCCCCGATCACCCGCACTGCACCACCGTCCGGATTGCGCGCGATGCAGATCCGATCGAGCACGTGGCGGATATCGCCATCGGCACGCACAACCCGGTACTCGAGCATCCTCCGCGAGACCTCCGAAGCGATCGTGCTCCGGAGGCTACCGAGGAACCAGGCCCGATCGCTCGGGTGCACGTGGTTCTCCCATTGGTTGATCGTCATCACGGTCCCGGGAGGGAGCTGCAGCTGCGCCGCGTAGCCATCGTTCCACCACAGCGTACCGGCGACGAGATCCTGGTCCCACACCGCGTCGTTGGTCGCGCGGGCAATCAACTCGAAGTGCTCGTGGCTGCGCCGGAGCGCGCGCTCGGCCCGCCGCCGCAGCACGATGATCCAGCACAGCACCAGCACCGTGGCCGCGAGCACGCCGATCACAATCAGGCCCGCGACAATGCTGGAGCGGTGCACCTGATAGAAAGTCTTCGGCAGGTGGAACACCTCCGCGTTCGGTGGCAGCCGCTCGCGTGGTATGCCGTGCCGTTGCAGCTGCACGAAATCAAAGGCGACGCGAGCCGGGCTGTGCGATACGACCGGGATCGATTCGACCGGCTCGCCCGCCAGCACCCGCACCGCGAGCTGACCAACGAGTTCGCCGTGCCGTTCCTCGGACAGCAGGCTGCCGCCCATCCCCTGCCAGACCGCCGTCTCCCATGTCTCGCCGCTGCTGAACCGCACCAGCGGCGGCGCCACGAAATAGACCGGCACGCGGCTCCGCAGCGCCAGACTCCGGCCGAACTCCGGATCGTCCACCAACACGCGGCCCGCCTCGTCGCGAAAGATGCTCAGCAACAGCACCGCTGTGCCGTCCGGCATCCGCTCCACCTGCTGCAGCAACGACTCGGCGGTCCAGCCTTCGACCCACTCAATCGCGAACGGCGGCCGCTCGCGGGCCAGCACGCGTTCAAACGCATGCCGCGTCGCCAACCCGCTCTCGGTGCGGCAGTGCACCGCCGCGATCCGCCGCACATCCGGCTGAAGCCGGTGGATCAACTCCAGCGTGCCCGAGAAATCATACGTCTGCGCCACGCCGGTCACGCAGCGCCGCGTGCCGAGCAGCTCCGGATCGAGGTCGTTCACCCCGCCGAAGACCACCGGCACCGTCGCCCCGAAATAGTCGCGATGCGCCAGCACGAACGTCACCGCCGGGTCGTCGAGCGCGATGATCAGGTTGAACGGCTGCCGCTTGTACTTCTCGTCGAGATGCGCGAACAACAACGCCTCGCGCGCCGGGTACGGGAAGCGCCGCCAGTCCATGTACTCCACGCTCGGCCGCACATCCGGCCGCGCATCCCCCAACGCCCGCAACACCGCCGCCTGTTCGCCGTCGCTCCAGTTGTAGCCCGGGTGATAGGAGTTGAGCACCAGCACATGCACTTCGCTGGCGCCCGGCGCCGATGTCGAGCGCGAGGCCGGTTCTTCCGCGCCGGCGACGACCGCTGCGACCAGTAGCACGCACGCGATGCTGCCGCGCAGGCCGACGAGGCATCGCTCAAGAAGGAGAATCCGGAGCATGGAATGATTGGGGCGGTTCGCCTCTTCGCACGGCAAACCAAGCGGACCGGGGCAAAAAACTCAGGCTTCCCTTCGGCGCAAACTCGCATCGGGGAAACACTCACTCGGGCGCAGCCGTTCGGCGCCCGTTTCCAGCGATTCACTCGTCGGCGAGTTCGCGACGGGCGAGCTGCCCGCAGGCCCCGTCGATGTCCGCGCCGAGGGAACGGCGCAGCGTCACCTTCAAGCCCGCACGCTTCAGCGCCGCGCCGAAAGCCTCTCGCCGCTCGCGCGGCGTGCCGCGCAGGCCCAGACCGTCCGCCTCCGCGATCGCGTTGAACGGGATCAAGTTGATGTGCACCGGAATTCCGGCGACGAACGCCCGCAGCGCCTCCAGATCCGCGTCGGTGTCGGTCAGCCCGTCGAACAACAGGTATTCGACCATCAACGGATTCCGCTGCCGCGCCGTCACCGCCTCCGCCGCCGCGCGCATGTCGGCCAGCGAGTGTCGGCGCGTCGTGGGAACCAGCCGCCGCCGCACCTCCTCGCGCGCGCTGTGCAGGCTGAGTGCGAGATTCACGCCGGGAAAACGCTCCGCGAACCGCACCATCGCCGCCGGCACACCCACGGTGGAGACGACAATGTGCCGCTCGGTGAAGTTGAAACGCTCCGGATCGCGCAACGCATCCACCGCCTCCGCGACCGCCGCCTCATTGTGCAGCGGCTCGCCCATGCCCATGAAGACCAGATTGCGCAGCGTGCGTCCCTCGGCTCGGAAAAGCCGGGCGGCTTGCAGCACCTGATCGATGATCTCGGCCGCGGTCAGGTTGCGCTTCAACCCGAGCTTGCCGGTCGCGCAGAAGGCGCAATCCGCCGCGCAACCCACCTGCGTCGAGAGGCACACCGAGCTGCGCCCCGTGTGGAACCGCAGCAGCACGCTCTCGATCGTCGCGCCATCCTCGGTGCGGAAACCGAGTTTGCTCGCGCCGTCGACCGCCGAGTCCTGCCGCGTGACCAGCGTCAGCGGCCGCCACGCCACCTCGGCGCGCCACGCCTCGCGCGCCGACTCCGGCAGCGCCGCCAGCACCTCGTCGACCGGCAGCCGGTGCTTGAAAAGCGCCTTCTCCACGCGTCGCAGCTCCGCCTCGGCCACCTTCAGCCGGCGGCCGAGCGCCCGCAGCGCCGGTAGATCGTGGACGTCGATCATCGCCGCGCAGCCAAAGCGCGGCTGTGCCACCAAGCAAGCACGCGGCCGCGGCTTTCGTGATCGCGAACCATCTCCGCGATCTGCAACGCGCCACGTTGCGCTCGCTTCTCCTCCGATCCCTTTTCCTGATTTCCACATTCCCTCTTCTGATCCGATTGCGCCGCCAAGAAAACCTTTGCCCCGCATCCGCCGCGCCGCAGACACTCGCGCTTTCCCGATGAGCACCGCCACTTCTCCCGTTCTCAACGCCTCGTCCCTGCGTGATCTCGACCCCGAGATCCATGCCCTCGTCGCTGCCGAGCTGCACCGCCAGCAGGAGCACATCGAATTGATCGCCTCGGAAAACTTCACGCTCCCCGCCGTCATGGAGGCCCAGGGCAGCGTGCTCACCAACAAGTACGCCGAGGGCTATCCGGGCAAGCGCTGGTACGGTGGTTGCGAGTTCGTCGACAAGGTCGAGCAAATCGCCATCGACCGCGCCAAGAAGCTCTTCGGCGCCGAACACGCCAACGTCCAGCCGCACTCCGGCTCGCAGGCCAATTTCGCCGTCTACACCTCCGTGCTCCAGCCGGGCGACAAGATCCTCGGCATGAACCTCAGCCACGGCGGCCACCTCACCCACGGCAACCCGGCCAACTTCTCCGGCAAACTCTACAATTTCGTCCAATACGGCGTCCGCCAGGACAACGGCCTCATCGACTACGACGAGCTCGCCAAGGTCGCCGCCGCCGAGAAGCCGAAGATGATCACCGTCGGCGCCAGCGCCTATCCGCGCGTGATCGACTTCGCCCGCATGGGCGAGATCGCCCGCTCCGTGGGCGCCCTGCTCTTCGCCGACATCGCCCACATCGCCGGCCTCGTCGCCGCGGGCATCCACCCGTCGCCCGTGCCGCACGCCGATTTCGTCACGACCACCACGCACAAGACCCTGCGCGGACCGCGTGGCGGCCTCGTCATGTGCAAGGCCATCCACGCCAAGGCGCTCGACAGCGCGATGTTCCCCGGCGGCCAAGGCGGCCCGCTCGAGCACGTCATCGCCGCGAAGGCCGTCTGCTTCGGCGACGCCCTCAAACCCGAGTTCGTGGCCTACCAGAAGCAGATCGTCGCCAACGCCAAGGCCCTCGCCGCCGCCATGCTCAAGCGCGGCTACGCCCTCGCCTCCGGCGGTACCGACAACCACCTCATGCTCGTCGACCTCCGCGCGAAGTTCCCGGAGCTCACCGGCAAGGTCGCGCAGGAGTCGCTCGATAAGGCCAACATCACCTGCAACAAGAACACCGTGCCGTACGAGACGCGCTCGCCCTTCCAGGCCAGCGGCATCCGCCTCGGCACGCCGGCGGTGACCAGCCGCGGGATGAAGGAAGCCGACATGGAGCAGATCGCCGAGGCGATCGACCTCGTGCTCGGCGCGCCGGAGAGCGAGGAGAAGCGCACCGCCGCCAAGGCGATCGTCAAGAAGCTCACCGTCGCCCACCCGCTGCCGTACAAGGCGGTCTGAGGCAGACGGCCACGTTTTTCGTCACCACGGCCCGCCTTCACCGGCGGGCCGTTTCGTTATTTGTGTAGCGAACGCTGCCGAGGCTTTCGACCCTCGCGGAGCAGATTAAAACTCCGGCGAGTTTCGCTACGGCGCTCCGCTGTCTATTCCACGCGCCGGCTTGCGGGCGGGCCGAGGTAGGTCGGCTTGAGGCCGCCGGCATCGATCACGAAGCGCTGGAGCACCACGCCAGAGTCGACCATCCACACCTTCAACGTGTGTCGGCCGGCCGCGAGCGGCTGGCGCGCGATGGACTTGATCTTGATGTGGTCTGCGACCGAGTCGTTCCACCACTTCGGGTACTTCCAATCGGGCACGTCCTCGCCTTCGTTGATGTTGATGATCTGCGGCGCGCCATCGTCGATCGCGAGAGCGAACCGCAGTCCGCCGCTCTTCCGGAAATCCTGTGTCGGCGAGACATGGGCGGCGACGGAGACCGCGGCCGCGTCGTCGAGCAGCGTAAAGATGTACTCCAATCGGGGCGCGTCCGCTCCGGGCGTGCAGCTCGCAGCGGTGGACGGCGCGATGGTGACCGCGGAGTCCGTGCGCCCGAGGTTCGGGATGGTGATCCAGTGCGCGGTCGCGCTGTTTCGCACGCGGTCGAAACGGGCCGCCTCGATGGCGACGACACCGTTGTTCTCCACCGCCCCGGCGAGCGCCGGCTGCTCGTTGCGGACCGGCAACGTCACGGTGTACTCGCTGCCGGCGCCGGCGAGCACGAGCTCGCCCACGCTGCGGCCCGGCGGCGCTTTCTGCCAGTCGACGGCGATCTCGATTCGCTCCTCGAACTGGGTCGTGCCCTCGCGCTTGGCGGGGCGGAGCCACTCCTGTTTCGGCGTGAGCGT
>DATGXA010000087.1:0-8477 GCA_035299125.1 Opitutaceae bacterium | reverse complement strand
CCGAGGGCGCTCTCCGCCTCGGCCGCGCGTTGCGCCGCCTGTTCCCATTTGCCGTCGCCCGGTCCGGTGCCGAGCGCCGCATGCACCGCTTCGGCGGCGCCGGCCAATTGTCCGGCCGCGGCGGCGGAACCAGTCCGTTGTTGTGCGTTCGCCGCAGCGGCGAGGCGGGCCGCAGTATCACGCACACCCGTTTCGCGTTCCTCCGCCGAACCCGCACGGCCTGCGGCGTTGAGGGCCCGGCGCTCCGCTTCGAATGTCGCCAACGCGGCGCTGCGGCCGGCGCGGTCGATTTCCTGCGCCGCTTCGCGCAACGCGTTCTCCGCCTCGGCCGACGCCGCCAGCGCCAGCCGGGGATCGTTCAGCGCCATGCGTTGCGCCGATTGCTCGGCGGCTCCCGCGGCGCGCTCGAGCGCGTTCCGCGCTTCGGTCGGCAGTTCGGAATTGCCCGCCATCCGCCGCGCCTCCCGCGCGATCTCGCCCTGCGTGGCGGAGGTTTGCTCCGCCGGTGCGCCGTCCTGCCGCATGTTCTCCACGAGCTCCGCTTGGCGCTGGGCGAGCTCCTCGACCTGCCCCGCCGGCGTTGCGTCGCGCGGCGGCAGCTCGAGCTTCTGCTTGTCGCGGAAAGGATCCTCGAGTTTCCGCTGGCCGCTCCCCGCCGCCCGCCGGATCTCGCGTTCGCAATCGACGAGAAGCGCGAGCGCATGTTGCTGCTGCCGGAGCGCCTCGTCGTTCATCTGCGCATCGAGCGAATCGGCGGCGGCACGCATGAGCGGATCGATCTCGCTCAGCCGCGCCACAAAATGCGGCGAAGCCTCCTCCTTGATCGAGAGCATCCGCAGCTCGGCGGTCTGGTCCGCGAGCGCGCGCTGCTCCAAGGCGACACGGGAGTTGTGCTCGAGCCAGAGCGGATTGGTCCGCGCCACGGTGGCGTTTGTGAGCACAAAGTTCTCCTTGAGCGCGCGGAGTTGGCCGATCTTCAGCCGGAGGAGTGCCTCGACCAGCGGCGAAGTGCCGCCGCCGTCTTTGCACATCACGCGGTCCTCGCGGGCCGGCCGGATCTGGATGAATTGGATCGCCGAACGCACCGGTGGCGCCGCCGCGCGGCTCACCGGCTCCGCGCGCAGATGATAGCTCACGATGTCGAACTCCTGGACCTGCAGTTCGTCGAGGAGCAGCCCGTGCTCGATCGTGTGCGCGCCGGGCGCGGCGAGCGGCGCCGTGGTCTCGGGCGCGAGCGGAATCGTGACCGCACGCTCGCCGTTCACGTTCACCTCGAGCGTCAGGTTGCGCAGTCCGCTGCGCGTCTCCGCCTCGGCCTTGAGCCAGACCTCCTCGATCGCGGTCGCCTTGCTCTCGCTCTCGGGCTCGAGCCAGCGGATTTCCGCCGTGAGGTCTTCGGGCGCCGGCGGCAGTTGCTTCCGCTCCTCGTCCGCAGGTGCCTCCGTTTTCTGAGGCTGGGTCGTTTTCATGTCGGCCTTGGCACTCCCGTCCGATCCCGATGCGGCACCCCCACCGAACAATCCCGCGAACAACAACACCGCGAGCAACGTCCCCGCGCTCCAGAGGCACGCCCACGTCGCCCGCCACGCCAAACCGAGCACCGGCCGCCGCGCGGCGAGACGCTGCGAGGCGTCGGCGCGCTGCCGGTTCGCCAACTCCGACTCCGCGGTCTCGAGCTCGAGCGTCGCCTCGAGGCGGGACTGCAACGCCCAGCGGCGGTCGAGCTCGTTCGCCACCGTCCCCGCACGCAAGGCGTGCACTTTCCACAGCCAGAAAACCAGCACCAGCGAGCCCGCCAACGCCACCCCGGGCGCCGCCAGCGGCGAGACCCACGCGGCTCCGCGCGCCTCGGCGAGCGCGGCCGAGCACGCGAGCAGCAGGCACGTGAGCGCCACCAGCAGCGGCAGCAGACGCCGCCGCCGGTGGCTGACGCGAAGCAGCGACAAGGCGTGTTCGGGGGAATGCGGGTCGCTCGTATTCATCGCACGGTGCGGTTCGCCAAAGTGATCTCCGCCAACAAGGCCAGCGCCATCGCGGCGAGGCACCACCACCACAGCCCGCTGCGCTGCTCGGCATCGTCCGCCGCCAACGCCCGACGAGCGGACTCCGCCTGCTCTGCCGGGCGCACGGGATTCACCAGATTGCGCCACGGCTGCCCCTGCGCCCACGGCGCGAGATCGCTCTCCTCGGGCACCACGTTCACGGCCCAGAGGTGGCTGCGCTCGCCCTGAGCGAAGGCGTACACGCCCGGCCGCGCCGGCGTGATGCTGCCGCTCGCCGCCGCCGCCGGGCTCGCCGCGGCGGGTCCGGTCAGCGCGCGCCACTCGCCGGTGCCCTCCGGCAACGCGATCGCCTCACCCACGTAGAGGGCGGGCGTCGGCGCCTCGGCCGCGCGTTGCGTCGCCAGGTGCCGCAGCGTGCGGTGGAGAAACGGCAGGAAACCGCCCGCGATCGGCCAATCGCCGTCGCGCCGATCCGCCGCGAAACCGCACACGACCAACCGGCCGGCGCCGACCGACAACGTACCGATCGCCACCGAGTCGTCCTGCCAGAACGCGATCGGTTCGGCCGCTTCCCGCCCGAGCTTCCAGCCGCGGCGAAACTCCCAGCCGAGCAAGGTCCGCAGGCCGTTCTCCGCCTGCTCCGCGACCAGCGGCTCATCGAGCGCCCAGTCGCGCACGCGCCACTTCCGCACCGCCTCGTCGCCGGGCGAAAGCACGATGCCATGATTTTTCCACCACGGCGACGCCGCGACCGCCGCATCGACCAGCACGAGCGCGCGGCCGCCCGCGGCGAGAAACGCCTCGAGTCGACGTCGCCTCTCGCCTTCGAACGAGGCCGCGTTGCGCAGCAACGCCACACTCCCCGGCGGCCACACGGTCGCGGGCGGCGCCCGCACCGTGAAGCCGGGCGGCACCTCGGCCGCCGCCGCCAACGCCGCACCCACAAAGTCGTTCGCCCCCGCAGGCGCCGCGTCGAGCAACACCGCCGCCGCGCCGGTCACCGGCGGTTCCGGACAAAGCGCGTAAGCGACATCGTCGGCCGAGGCGCTATCCTCGCCGAGCGCGAACCGCAGCCAACGCGCCTTGGTCGCACCCGGCAGCGTGAACTGGACCGCGCGCATTTCGCCCGGCGCGAGCGCCACTGTAGATTCGTCGAGCGCAGCGAGGCCGTCTTCGCCGAAAACCCGCAAAGTGCGGCGCGCCGTCCCTGCGGCGTACGATGTCACCTGCACCTCGGCGACGATCGTGCCGGAAGTATCGCGACGCACGGCGGGCCGCGCGAGCGCGAGCTGGTCCGTCACCGGCGCGGCGACAGGCGCGAACTCCACCGCGACGCCGGCCGGTAGCAAGCGGTCGAACTGCGCGCCGGTCCAGCTCACGCGTTGGTGGTCGCCGACGAACACGATCCGACGCTCGCGCGCAGTGTTTCCCGCCAGCGTGTCGGCGGCGAGGCGCAGCGCATCCTCGACATGGGCACACTCCCAGCCCGGCTCCAGCGCGGCGAGGGCGCGCGCGGCCGCGGGCGCATCGTCGCCGAGCGGCACCAGCCACTCCGGTTGGCGGCCGGAGAGCAACACGCCGGCGCGCTCATCGCGGCCGGGCGTGCCGAGTTGCTCGCGCGCCCACGCGAGCGCATCGCTCCAGCGCCTGCCGGCCTGCATGCTGAACGAGCGGTCGACGACGACGATGGTCGCGCGGCCGCCGGTCCAGAACTTTTGCAGGTACGGCCGCGCGAACGCCGCCGCGAGCAGCGCGATCACCACCGCGCGCAACAGCAGCACGAGCCAGCGACGCAGCCAGTGGTTGCGCGTCGCATGCGCCGAGGCGCGCAGGAAAAACAGGCTCGGCAGCGGCACCGGTTTTCCGAGGCGCCTCCGGATAAAGTGCAACGCGATCGGCAGCGCGATCGCCCAAAGGCCCGCGAGATACGCCGGGTGGAGCAGTTCGGTGGGCGGCATGGGTTTCAGCGCCGTCGGCTGCGTTGGCCCAGGTATGCCCTGAGCGCGTCGAGGGGGAGCGTGTTCGTGAGCTGCGGCAGCCAGTCGCCGCCGTGCGCGACCACGAGCTCCTCGAGCGCCGCGCCGTGTCGGGCGAACTCCGTGCGGTAGGCCGCAGCGGCGGCCGCCGGGTCGACGGCGAGTTCCGCACCGTCCTCGATGTCGGCGAAACGACTCGCGGCGGTGAACGGGAAATCGGTTTCGACCGGATCCAGCACGCGCAACGCCACGAGCTCGTGGCCCTCGCCGTGCAGGTGCAAGAGCACCGGCGCGAGTTTCGCCGGCTCGACGTAGAAGTCGCTCGCGAGCACGAACAGACAGCGCGCGGGCGCGACCGCGAGCACCTGCTCCAGCGCCGCGCAGAGATCGGTGCCGCCGCCGTGTTCGGGCCGGTCGAGCAATTGCCAGACGGATTCAATCTTCGACGCCGCACCGCCGGGCGGAAGCCAGTGCGCCAGCGACTCGCCGAGCAGGCCCGCGCCGCACGGATCGCGTTGTCGCCGCGCGATCAACGCCAGCGCGCCGAGCGCCGAGCGGGCGTAATCGAGCTTCGAGATCCGGCCGCGCGCGCCGGTGTAGACCATCGACGCCGAGACATCGAGGAGCAGCACCAGCCGCAGCGGCGTGTCGGCGTGCGCGCGGCGGATGTGCAGCCGGTCGGTGCGCGCGTACACGCGCCAGTCGATCCGCCGCAGGTCGTCGCCGTATTGATAGTCCCGGTAATCGGCGAACTCGAGATCGGAGCCGCGCCGGTGGCTGCGATGGCGCCCGAGCCCGGCCGCCTCGGCGAGCCAACGCGCGCGCAGCGGCAGCGTCTGCAACGCCGCGAGCTCGCCCACATCGAGCCGCCGCACCGTGGGCGGCACGTAGCCGAGGCGTTGCAGAAACGGTGGCGGCGCGGCCTTGGGCAGCGGCGGCGGGACCGCGCGGGGCAATGGCGGCGGAACCGCGGACTTGGACGCGGCGGACGCCATGCTCAGCGTTTCACCTGCTTGAGCAGGTCCTCGATGATGTGGTCGGTCGTGAGTTTCTCGGCCTCGGCGCGGTAGTTGAGGATCAGGCGGTGGCGCAGCACCATCGGCGCGGCGGCGGCGACATCCTCGGCCGCGCAGTTCAAACGCGCGTCGAGCGCGGCGAGCGCCTTCGCCGCGAGCACGAGCGATTGCGCCGCGCGCGGGCCCGCGCCCCATTGGCCGCAGCGCCGCATCAGCGGAGTCGCCTCCGGTGCCGCGGGACGCGTCGCGCGCACGAGCCGCACCGCGTATTCGGCGACGCTCGCCGGCAGGTGCACGAGGCGCACGGCGCGCTGGAGCGCGAGCAGTTGCTCGTCGTCGCACACCTTCTCGATCGTGGTGGTCGCGGCGCCGGTGGTGGCGTGCAGGATCGCGACCTCGTCGGCGTGGCTCGGATAGTCGAGCTTCAGGCAGCCAAGGAAACGGTCGAGCTGGGCTTCGGGCAGCGGATACGTGCCCTCCTGCTCGATGGGGTTCTGCGTCGCGAGCACGAAGAACGGCGCGGGCAACGGCCGCGTGTGGCCGCCGGCGGTGACGTTGCGCTCCTGCATCGCCTCGAGCAGCGCCGACTGCGTCTTGGCGGGTGCGCGATTGATCTCGTCGGCGAGGAGGAGCTGCGTGAAGACCGGGCCGGGCAGGAAGCGGAACGAGCGCTGGCCGTGCGCGTTCTCCTCGATGATCTCCGAGCCGGTCACATCGGCGGGCATGAGATCGGGCGTGAACTGGATTCGGCGGAAATCGAGCGCCACGGCCTCGGCGAGCGTCTTCACGATGAGCGTCTTCGCGAGTCCGGGCACACCGATCATCAGCGCGTGGCCCTGTGCGAGCAGGCACACCATCAGGTCGCGCAGGACCAGCTGCTGGCCGACGATGCGGCGGCCGAGTTGTTCGCGCAGCCGGGCGTAGATCGCCGGCGCCTCGCGCAACAGGTCGAGATCGGCGGCTTCGCCGGTGGTTTCCGGGGTGAGGGTGGTGTCGCTCATGGTGAAGAAGGGGTGACGAGAAACTCGAGATACGCGGCGCGCGCCGCGGCGTACTGCGCGGCCGGCAGTTCGCCGCCCGACCAACGCACCTCGGTCGTGCGCTCGGCGCCTTGCGCGAGGCGAGCGAAGGTGAATCCGCCGGCGCTCCGCTCGGCGGCGGCGTGCGCGGTGCCGCTCGCTTCGACGCCACGGACGGTCTGCACATAGCGCCACGGCCGGCCTTCCCAGAGCACGAGCGGTTGGTGTCGCTCCGGGGCGGCGAACGCGTCGTCCAAACTCGGTGGGCACGGCGCCGGCAACGCGCCGCCGGTACGCACCTCCGCCGTCACGCTGAACGACGTTGCCAGATCGTAGGCATCGGGCGCGGCGACAGTTTCGATCGTGCACCCGCGCGGCGCGCCGCCGAGCAGCGCGCGCATTCTTGCCCGCCGCTCGGCCGGTGAGAGTCCGGCAAAGAGCCGCCGCAGCCATTCGTCGGCCCCGCCCTGCCCGTTCAGCACCACGCGCGCGCGGCCGGGCTGCGCGGGGTCCAGCTCCCACGTTTCGCTCCAGCGAACGGGTTCCTCGAAGGCGTTGGTGATCGTGCGGAACTGCGGCTCGCCGGCCGTTCCCACGATGAACGCCGCGCGGCCGTAGTCTCCCGTCGGCACGCTGCCGAAGAGCGCCAGCCGGTCGGTGGCGTCGAGCCAGAGCTCGTGCGCTTGTCCGCGCTCGGGCGCCGCGGGCACATGCACCAGCGCGTGGTTGAACTGCATGCCGGGAAATTCCTGGAACGTCGTCTCGCCGCGGTTCACGAGCGCGAACTCCGCCTCGATCCCCGCCACACGCAGCAGCGCGACGAGCAGGTTCGCCTTGTCCTTGCAGTCGCCGTAGCGGTGGCCGAGCACCTCGTCGGGCGTACGCGGCCGGAAACCACCGACGCCGAGCTCGATCGCCACGTAGCGCAGCGCCGCCACGCGTTCGTAGGCCGCACGGAGCAACTCCATGCGTGCCGGGTGCTGCGCGGCGAGCGAGCGGCCGAGCTCGGTCGTCTTCGGTCCGGCGGTCATCGCATCCGCGGCGATGAGACGATACCATTTCGCCAACGCGTCCCACGAAGCGATGCCGCTCACGCCGACCCACGGCGCCCAAGTCCGCGCCGGTGCGCTAGCCGCCTCCGCCTCGAGCGCGGGCAGATCGAGCACAGTCCACGTAAGCCGACGCCCCGCGCCGATTTGTTCTTCCTGCGGCGCGGGCAGATTCGGGGCGAACCACCGCCAACCTTCGACGACTGGCAACGTGCAGCGCAGCACCTGGCGTTTGGTCGGAAACTCGGAACCGAGCATCCACTCGCGATAAAAACCGCAGGCTTCGCCGCTCGTTCGCAGCTCGAGCACGTATTCGACCTCGACGACACAGCCGGCCTCGACCTCCGGTAGTTCGATCATGCCGCGCAGAAGCTGGACAAGCCGTGGATCCGCTCCGTCCGGGAGCGGTTTCAACGCCGGCTCGAACACCACCTGCCCCGCATCGGGGCGGATGATGCGGGCGCGCCGAAACTGCGGTACGACCTGCGGCGGATCGGAGGGCAACTGCAGGCTCGCCACCCGATCGAGCGCCTCGCCGGTGCGCACGAAGGTGCGCGAGCGCCGGAGCACCCGCGCCTGGCCGTTGGCGGTGAGGTCGACCGTGTCCTCGGCCTCGAGCACGACGGCGGCGTACTCGGAATCGGCCGCCGCGTCGCGCGCCTCGGCGAGCAGGCGACGCGACTCGTCGTTCGCCGGCAGCCGGGTAACGGCATCCTCCGGCATCGCCGGTGGCCGAGTTTCCGCGATGGGCTGCGCCACGCGGTCCGCCATCGCACGCGGAGCTGACGCAACCGGTGAAGTTCCTTCAGTACTCGAGGCAAGGAGCCGAACCGCGCGATGTGCGGCGGCGTCCCAGCCGGTCGCGTGCTCGGTCTGCGCGAGTTGATTGGTGGAGTAGAAAGCGGCGACCCGCCGCGCGGCCTCCGCAGCGAGGGCGGCGAAATCGTCCGCGGGCCGCGCCCGCAACGCGGCGGCAAACGCCTCGCCGTAGCGCGGCTCGCTGAGCTCGCCGTTTTCCGCCGTGGCGGCGACAACCTCAAGTTGCGGGAGTCCGGCGAGCGCCGGCACGAAACCGCCGCTTTGACTGGTCGCGATCACGACGCGCTTCCGTCCTTCGAGGCCGCGCAGCGCCGTGACAAGGTCGGCGGAAGTCAGGCGCGGTCCTGGGATCTGGAATGCGGGTGCGCCATTCCGACCCGGCACGCTCGTGCCGAGGAGCACGAGCCAAAGTTCGCCGTCGTCGCCAGCAGTCGAGGCAAGCGCGCGCAAGATCGCCTCGCGGCGCGCGGGCGCCTCGACACCGAGCAGCACGACATCACCCGCGGCAAATCCGCGGGCGAGAAAACCGGCGCGTAACTCCTCCGCCGTGGCGCGCAACCGGCTCTCGGCGACGGCATCCGCCGCGAGCCCCGTG
>DATGXA010000086.1:0-2892 GCA_035299125.1 Opitutaceae bacterium | reverse complement strand
GACCCCGAGGCGGTTGCGGGCATTGCGCGTGGCGAGTTGCAGATCGCGGAGCGTGGTCCGCGCGTGGGCGACCTCGGCCTCGGCGGGGCCAAGTCGGTCGGGGAGAAGTTTTCCTTGTTCGATCTGGCAGCGAGTCAGCCGCAACGACTCGGCGGCGGCGGCGAGTTGACGCTCCTGCAGCGGCAGCTCGGCCTGCGTGACGGCCAGCGCGGTGTAGGCGCGGGCGGTCTCGGCGGCGATCACGAGGCGGAACTGCGCGAGATCGGCGGCCGCGGCGGTGGTGAGCGCATCGCCGGCTTCGGCCATGCGACGCACGCGGCCGAAGAGGTCGAGCTCCCACGCGCTGTCGACGCCGATGTCGAAGATCTGGTTGTCGCGTTGGTTGCGGGTGGTGCCGGGGAAGAAGACGGTGCTGTCGAGCTGGCGCCGATAACCCGCGGAGATGGTGCTCACGGGGAAGAACCCGGCGTTGCCCTCGCGGCGGAACGCGCGAGCTTCGTCGAGCGCGGCGAGGGCCGCGCGGAGATCGCGGTTGCCGGCGAAGGCGCGCTCGACCAGCGCGGCGAGTTGCGGACTGTCGGCGCGTTGCCACCACGGAGTGGATGCGATGGCGGGATCGCCGGTGGCCGGCGCGGGCGAGGCGAACGCGGGCACCTTGGCGGGCAACGCGGGCTGGCGGTAGTCGGGGCCGACGGCGCAGCCGCCGAGGAGCGACAGCAGCGCGGCAGTGCAGGCGAGAGACGGAAGCGAGGAGCGATGTTTCATGGCGCGGTGTGTTCAGGCGGCGGAGCTGCGGGCGAGGAAGAGCCAGTGGTAGAGCGCGGGCACGAGCCCGAGCGTGATGAGCGTGCCGACGGCGAGTCCGCCGGAGATGGTGATGGCGAGGTTCTCCCAGAGCGCGCCGCCGAAGAGATAAAGCGGCACGAGTCCGAGGATACAGGTGAGCTTTGTCATGAGGATCGGGCGGAGGCGCTTGAGGCACGCCATGACGAGCGCCTCGTGCGGCGGGCGGCCCTCGGCGCGTTCCTCCTCGATGCGCTCGAGGAGCAGGACGGCGTTGCTGACGATGATGCCGCCGAGCGCGAGCAGGCCGAGCGAGGCCATGAAGTCGAACTTGCCGCCCAGCGCCCACATCGCGGCGACGACGCCGGTGAAGCAGAACGGCACGCTGAGCAGGATGATGACGAGTTTGCGCAGCGAGTTGAACTGCCACACGAACACGCCGGCGAGCAGCAGCAGCGCGAGGGGGAGGAAGGACGAGATCGCACCGTTGGCCTCGTTGGACTCCTCCATCTCGCCGCCGATCTCCACGCGATGGCCGGGCGGCAGCTCGATCTGCGCGAGGGCGGGGGCGAGGCGTTGCGCGAGGGAATCGGAGGAGAGCGCGGGATTCCGGCCGATCACGGAGATGGTGCGCACGAGATCGCGTCGCTGGATGAGCGCGGGCTCGGGCACCCACTCGACCCGGGCGATGGCGCCGAGCGGTAGCGGGGAACCGGTGGCGGGTTGCACGAGGATGGCGGCGAGGTTTTCCGGCTGGCCGCGGGTGGCGGCATCGGCGCGCCAGAGGATCGGCAGCGAGCGGTCCTCCTCGCGGAACTGCGATACGGCGTCGCCGCCGAGCACGGCCTGGAGCGCGAGCGCGACATCGGCGGTGGTGACGCCGGCGCGGCGGGCGGCGACCTGGTCGATCTCGACGGAGGCGCGGAGGGTGTCGGGCTCCCAGTTGTTGCGCACGTGGAGGGTGCCGGGCACGGCGAGCAGCGTGTCCTCGTACTGTGCGGCGAGCGTGCGGAGGGTGGCGATGTCGGGACCGGCGAGGCGGTAGATGAGCGTGCCCGCCTCGTGGGTACCGAAGCTGAACTTCGCGATGCGCAGGCGCAGGCCGGGGAAACGTTGCTCGAGGTCGTGTTGCAGGCCGCCGGCGATCTCGTCGATGTCGCCCTTGGGCGTGAGATTGAGCAGCGTGAACGCGGTGTGCGGGACGGGGTCGGGCGGATCGATCGCGAGCACGAAACGCGGGCCGCCGTCGCCGATGAACGTCACGTCGTCGGTGAGGTGCCAACGTTCGCGGTTCTGCCGGAGGTACGCGGAAAGTTCGTGCGCCTGCTCGGCTGTGACGGCCGAGTTGGTGCCGCTCGGGAGCTCCCAGAAGAGGCGGAGTTGGCGGCGGTTCGACTCCGCGAGGAACGCCGCGGGTACCCGCAGCGCGGCGACACCGGCGAGGGCGAGCAGTCCGAGCATCGCCGCGACGTACACGGCGCGATGCGACTGCACCCACTCGATGAGGCGGCGGATCTTCCGGTAGAACGGCGTGGCATAGGCGGCGTCACTCTCGGCGGCGGCGTGGCCTGCGGGCACCTTGGCGAAGTGGTACGAGAGCAACGGCACGATCAGCAGCGAGAGCACCCACGAGGCGAGCAGCGCGATGGTGATGACCCAGGAGAGGTTGCGCGTGTACTCGCCCACGGCGCTCTTCATGAGCATGAGCGGCAGGAACGCCGCGACGCACGCGAGGGTCGCGGTGAGCAACGGCACGGCGAGCGAGCGGCCGGCGTTGGTGCAGGCGCTCGCGCGCTCCTCGCCGGCGGCGAGACGGCGGAGAATGTCCTCGGCGATGACGATGCCGTTGTCGACGAGCAGGCCGAGCGAGATGATGAGCGCGGCGAGGGTGACGTTGTTGAGCGTGATGCCGAAGAACTTCATCACCAGCAGCGACGCCAACAGCGTGAGCGGTACGGTGGTGCCCACGATCCACCCGGCGCGCCAGCCGATGAAGCCGACCACCACGACCATCACGATCACGAGCGTCTCGTAGAACGTGCGCTTCGTCTTCGAGATGTCGTGGTCGACGACATCGCCCTGGAACGTGACGAACTCGGCGTGCGCTCC
>DATGXA010000085.1:0-3323 GCA_035299125.1 Opitutaceae bacterium | reverse complement strand
GGGGCTGAAGCGGGGCGGGCGGGTTTCCGCGGAGAGTCGGAAGAAAACGACAGCGGCGCGCCGGGCTCAGGGCGCGGCGCGGTTGAATGGTTCCTGCACGGGGAACGGGCCCTTGATCTGGCCCAGCGTGGCGGCGTTGGCGATGCGCTGGATGACCATCTTGGTGAGGCGCTCGCCGGACGCCACGAGCGTGACATCGCCGGTGAGCTTGATGTCGGACACGAGCACTTGGCCGGGCACGAGTTCGTCGACCTGCCGGTAGACGACGGGCACATCGGACGAGAGCGCGTTGGAGAGGAACGTCGGGAAACACTCGAAGCATTTCTCGACGAGCGTGGGATCGTAGGAGCCGGTGCGGTTGCGCATCGCCATGAGGGCGTTCTGTTTCACGACGCCTTCGAGCTCGAGCGTGAGCCGGTCGTTGAGGATGCGGAGCATGCGCGCGCCGATCGGGATGTCGCTGCCGGAGACGGAATCCGACGGCACGCCGGTGCCGGTGAAATCCTTGGCTTGGTAGAGGATGATCTGCGCGATCTGGGCGAAACGCGGGATGCTCGAGACGAGCGAGTAGCCGACCTCGGGCACGCGGCGCACGATGGCGGCCTCGTCGGGGTCGAGCTCGGTGCCGGCGGAGAGTTTGCGCAGCACGATGATCGGCAGCGACGCGTAGCCGATGGGCGAGAGCAGCGCGGCGACCTCGTACTCCCAGACGGGTTCGAGGTCGAGGTGGCGGGCGAAGGTGCCCATGGACTCGCGCAGCCGCTGGCCACGGCCGAGCGCATCGGGCGCGACCATGCCGAGGACCTCGGACATGACCTGCACGCTGCCGGTGAGCGTGCCCTCGATGAGTTCGCGCTCAGTGCTCTGCAGCTCGTACTGTTTGAGCGCGGTCTCGAGCGCGGGGACGAGGACCTCGGGCGGGCAGGGTTTGTTGAGGAAACGGAAAACGGCGCCGCGGTTCACGGCGTCGACGGCCGACTTCTGGTCGGCGTTGCCGGTGAGCATGAGGCGCACGGTGTCGGGGGCGCATTCGCGCACGGCCTCGAGCAGCTCGACGCCGTTCATGCCGGGCATCGTCTGGTCGGCGACGACGACGGCGTACGGTCCGCTCTGCGCGATCTTCTGCAGGGCCTCCGGTCCGCCGAGCGCGGTGTCGAACTCGAGCAGCTTGCGCAGGCTGCGGGCGAGGCCGGCGAGGAGGTTGGGGTCGTCGTCGACGAAGAGGATGCGTTTGTTCATGGCGCGGGCGGAGAGTCGGTGGAAAGCGGGAGCAGCAGGCGGAAGGTGGTGCCGACGCCGGCGGCGGTGTCGTATTCGATGCGGCCGCCGTGGCGCTGGATGATGCGGTGCACGAGGTGCAGGCCCTGGCCGGAGGCGATGGCGGCGCCGCGGGTGGTGACGTACGGCTCGAAGAGGTGCGGGCGGATCTCGTCGGGGATGCCGGGGCCGTTGTCGGCGATCGCGATCACGGCGTGGGTCGGCGTGGTCGAGACGTGGATGCGAATGAGTCCCTTGGCTCCCTGCCGGCGCGCGGCGGAACCGGCGACGGCCTGGGCGGCGTTGATGACGAGGTGGAGCAGCGCCTGGTTGATCTCGTCGGCGAGCACGGGCACGGGGGGCTGCGCGGGATCGAAGTCGGTCGCGATCTCGGCGACATCCTGCCATTCGTGGCGCGAGACGGCGAGGGCGGTCTCGACGAGATGCGCGAGGCTGGCGGGGCTGCGGCGCTCGCCGGCGGGCTGGGCGAAATCCTTGAGCGCGCCGACGATGCGGGTGATGCGCTCGACTCCCTCGAGGGATTGCGCGAGGCAACAGGGCACCTCGGTGCGCACGAAGCCGAGGTCGCCATCGGCAGCGAGGCGATCGAGTTCGCCGCAGAGCGGTTGCAGTGTGGCGACGTTTCCGGCTTCGCGGCGGAGCTGCTCGACGACGGCGAGGTAGCGGGTGAGCAGGTCGAACGCGGTGGAGAGGAAGCGGAGGTTGTCGGTGACGAACTGCGCGGGGGTGTTGATCTCGTGGGCGATGCCGGCGGAGAGGCGGCCGACGGATTCGAGCTTGTGGGCGATATCGAGCTGCTCCTCGAGCGCGCGGCGCTCTTCGGCGGCGCGGCGGCCCGCGGTGATGTCCTCCTTGATGGCGAAGAAGTGGGTGACACGGCCCTGCTCGTCGCGCACGGGGGAGATGGTGGCGCGTTCCCAGAAGAGGGAGCCGTCTTTGCGGCGGTTGTGGAACTCGCCGGTCCACTGGCGGCCGGCGGTGATCGTCTCCCAGAGCTCGCCGTAGAAGGCGGCGGGGTGTTCGCCGGATTTGAGGAGGCGCGAGGTGTGGCCGCGCGCTTCGGTGAGGCTGTAGCCGGAGACGCGTTCGAAGGAGGGGTTGACGTATTCGATGCGGCCGGTCGGATCGGTGAGGACGATGGCGACCGGGCATTGGTGCACGATGAGCGAGAGTTTGCGGTAGTTGTCCTCGGCGAGTTTGCGCGCGGTGATGTCGCGCGAGATGCCGAAGGTGCCGATGACGGCGCCATCGAGGTCGCGCAGCGGGAGCTTGGTGGTGGAGACCCAGGTGGAATGGCCGTCGGGCCAGGTTTCCTTCTCCATGGCGTCGATGAGCGGCTCGCCGGTGGCGATGATGCGCTGCTCGTCGGCGAAGGCGGCCTGGGCGTGCTCGCGGGAGAAGATGTCGAAATCGGTGCGGCCGGCCATGGCCGCGGGCGAGGGTTGGCCCATGCGGCGGGCCATCGAGGCGTTAACCCGCAGGAAACGGCTGGCGCGGTCCTTGAAGTAGATGTCCTCGGGCAGGTGCTGCAGCAGGGCCTGCAGGAGGATCTGCTCCAGTCGAGGGGCGGGGTCCGGCGTGGTGGAGGCGTCCGGCATGGTGAGGCGACGCTGCGGGTAGGGTCAGCGGTCGGCGGCGAGGGGAAGGGTGTCGAGCAGCTGGCGTTTGAGATCGGCCGAGGTGAAGGGCTTCGGCATGAAGGCGTCGAAGCCGGCGGCGAAGCATTTGTCGCGGTCCTCGCGGAGGGCGTTGGCAGTCATGGCGACGCAACGCGGGCGGCGTTCGGCGGGATAGTAGGAACGCACTTCGCGGAGGACATCGTAGCCGTCGCGATCGGGCATCTGCAGATCGATGAGCAGGAGGTCGAACGGCTCGGCGAGGGCGAGCTTGAGGCCTTGTTCGCCGCCGGTGGCGACGCTGGGGGCGTAGCCGAGCTTGGTGAGCATGCGACAGGCGACGAGTTGGTTCATCGCGCTGTCGTCGATCACGAGCACGCGGAGCGGGTGCGCCTCGGCGAGCCCTTCGTCGAAGACCGGCACGGCGGG
>DATGXA010000084.1:0-2564 GCA_035299125.1 Opitutaceae bacterium | reverse complement strand
GCGCAGCCAGCGACGGCAAGGATGCCGAGGATAATAATGAGTGTCGTTCGCACAGCCATCTTCGCCCATCGATTGAGGTCAGCCACGAGGGGCTTTGCCCCGAGTTGGCTGTGCCGGCTGGTTGAACCAAGCCGCTGCGCGGCGAGGGTGAGCGGGAGTTGCAGGGAGGAGTCGCGTCACGGAATGGATGATGGGTGAAGTGGGCGCGTGGGCAAGGCTGCAGGCCTATGCCTATATCAAAGACGACGGGGAAGAGTTCGCCGCACGCCTCGACCGCGCGCGGTGGGAAGAAGAAGCACGCGCCCGACTGCGAGTCGCTGGTGCGTTTTGCCGAGACGCTGAAGTTGCGTTCGCTGGCGGATGCGACGCGGGCCGAGTATCTGCGCTTCGTGCGCAAGCTGGCGGCGCGGCACGGCGGTGATCCGTCCGCCCTCGATGAAGCGTCGGTGCGCGCACACTTGCTGCGGCTGAAGGACGAGCATCACTACTCGCCCTCGTCGATGCGCACGGCGGTGTCGGCGATGCGTGCCTTCTACGGATTGCATTTGGGGCGGGACTGGAAGTTGTTCGACCTCGTGCGCTCGCCCTCGGCGCAAAAGTTGCCGACGGTGCTCACGCGCGCGGAAGTCGTGCGGCTCTTCGCGGTGGTGCGCGTGCCGCGGTTCCGGACGCTGTTCCGGTTGATCTACGCCTGCGGTTTGCGCATCGGGGAGGCGGTCACGCTCGAAGTGGCGGACCTGCGCGAGCCGGGGCGCGTGCACATCCGCGAGGCGAAGGGCAACAAGGAGCGCTACGTGCCGCTGCCGGAGGCGATGCGCGCGGAGTTGCGCGCGTTCTGGCGCACGCATCGGCACCCGCGCTGGATCTTCCCGGGCGTGGGGCGCGGCTGGCGCGAAGAACCGGAGCGACTCGCGCAGCTGGGCGCGGCGGTCGAGCCGATGGGCGTGGGCTCGGTGCAGCACTGTCTGCGGCTGGCGCGCGCGGAAGCGAAGCTGCCGAAGGGCACGGTCGTGCACACGTTGCGGCACAGCTATGCGACGCATCTGCTCGAGGAAGGGGTGTCGATCCGGCTGATCTCGGCGTATCTCGGGCACGCGTCCTTGGAGACGACGCTGATCTACACGCACCTGACGGCGGTCAACGAGGGGCACGCGCGGGCGGCGGTGGCGCGACTCATCGAGAGCTGCTGAACCCGTGTCGCGTTTGGCCGATTGGCTGGCGCGCGCCCGCGTGCCGGAGCGATGTTCGTTGGCGGCGCGTCGCGCGCTGGCGGCGATCGCGCGTTGTCGCACGCCCGCGTTAGGCGGGCACGTCTATCGCTGCACGGACTGCGCGGGCTCGGACTTTGCGTATCACAGTTGCCACCACCGCGCGTGTCCGCGCTGCGGCGGCAATCGCACGGCGGCGTGGACGGCGCAGCAGGAGGCGCGGCTGTTGCCGGTGGAGTATTTCCTGGTGACGTTCACGGTGCCCGAGGAACTGCGGCCGCTCTTCGCCGCGCGAGCGGAGGCGATGCACGCCGCACTCTTCCGCGAGAGCGCGGCGACGCTGCAGGCCGTGGCGGCGGAGAAGCGACTGCTCGGCGGCGAACTCGGTTTCGTCGGCGTGCTGCACACGTGGGGCCGGCAACTCCAACTCCACCCGCACGTGCATTACATCGTGCCCGGCGGTGGATTGAGCGCGGATGGCACCAAGTGGATCGCGGCGCGCCAGCGCGACTGGCTGCTGCCGGTGGCGAAGTTGGCGGCGGTGTTCGCGCGGCGGATGGAGGAAGCGGTGCGGGCGCACGCTCCCGCGGCGCACGCCGCGCTGCCGGCCGGCACGTGGCGGCGGCGTTGGAGCGTGCACTCGCAGCCGGCCGGTTCGGGCGAGAGTGTGGTGCGTTATCTCGCGCGCTACGTCAGCCGCACGGCGATCTCGGACGAGCGCATCGTGGCGGCCGACGACGAGCGCGTGACGTTCCGTTACACCGACAGCGCGACGCAGCAACGCCGGCTGTGCACGCTCGAGGCGGCGGAATTTTTGCGGCGCTATCTGCAACATGTGCCGCCGGCGGGGCAGCATCGCGTGCGTTACTTCGGCTGGATGCATCCCTCGGCGAAGCGGCGGCGGATGCAGGTCGAGACGCTGCTGCAAAAACCGATCGTGCTCGCGCCGTCGCCACCGGAGCGGTCGCAGTGGCACCTGCGTTGTCCGCACTGCGAGCGCTTCACGCTGGTGCGGGTCGGCGTGCTGCCGCGGCAGGCCCGCGCGCCGCCGAGGATCACGCACTCATCGCCGCCGAGGTGCACGCGATGAACGTCACAACCAAATCCCTCGCGCACGTTTTGCGACGCGTCCACCGCGCCGCTCGCGGGAGCATTGCGCGCGGCCCCGGAAGATGTCGCTGGCACCACGGCCACAGATTCAAACACCGCCGCAGCGGTCGAAAAAACGACGTCCAACGCGTGCAAGAGCGCCGTCGGTGCACGTCGTCCGTGCGGCTCGCATCGCCGGCCGCCCACTCGCGCCAAACACAAAGCGCATAAGCGCTCGCGCCACTCACTCCTTACTCGGAACGGGCT
>DATGXA010000083.1:0-10965 GCA_035299125.1 Opitutaceae bacterium | reverse complement strand
GGGCTTCGTTCGCGAGCCGGTGCGCACGGCTGCGGAGCGGAGAAAAGGCGAGGCGGTCGAAGGACCGCCTCGCCCATGCGATTCAAGCTGATCAGCCGAGGCGGACCAGGACGGCGCCTTCCTCGACGGCGTCGCCGGCCTTCACGAGGACCTCGGTCACCTTGCCCGCCTGCGGGGCATAGATGTAGGTGTTCATCTTCATCGCCTCGATGGTGATGAGCGCCTGCTCGGCGGTGACGGTGTCGCCGACGTTGACCTGCACCGCGACGACCTTGCCCGCGAGGGGGCTGGTCACGATGCCGGGACCGGTGGGCGCGGCGGCCTTGGGAGCCGGGGCGGAGGGAGCAACGACCGGAGCCGAGACCGGTGCGCTGGCGACGGTCGCGGCAGCGGGGGCGGCGGCGTCGAGCGTTTCGACGAGGACTTCGTAGGCTTTGCCTTCGACGGTGATACGGAGCTTTTTCATTCGAGAAGAGTGTTGGAGGGTGGGGTTAACGGACTTTGCGAGTGGCGTAGATGGCGCGGCGGCCTTCGACTGCCCAAGTGCGGTGTTCGTCGGCACCGGCGATCGCGACGACTTGGGCGGAGCTGCCCAGCGAGGCGTGCACGGCGGCTGTGATCACCGCGATGATCTCGGCCGGGATGCGGCTCGGGGCGGTTGCAGGGGCAACGACCGTCGGCGCGGCGGGAGCCGGAGCCGGGTTGTTCGCTTCCCCGTAGGACAACGTGAGATTGCGGCGCGCTTCGAGGAGCAGCCAAACGGTGCCGATGGCGAGGAAGACGATCAGGAGGATGTTCTTGATCGTCTCCAACGATCCCGCATCGGACGCCGCGGCGATGATCGCGCCGGAGCCGAGAAAGAGGCGCGAGATCATAGCGGCATGTTACCGTGTTTCTTCGGCGGACGAGTCTCGCGCTTCGAGAGCGAGTTGCGCAACGCCATGGCGAGGACGCCGCGAGTCTGCGCGGGCGAGATCACATCGGTGACGAGACCGGCGCCGGCGGCCTGATACGGCGAGGCGAACTTTTCGCGGTATTCGGCGACGAGCTCGGCTTCCTTGGCCTTCGGGTCGGCGGCGGAAGTGATCTCCTTCTTGAAGAGAATCTTCGCGGCGCCTTCGGCACCCATGACGGCGATCTCGGCGGAGGGCCAAGCGTAGACGGCATCGGCTCCGAGGTCGCGGCAGCACATCGCGATGAACGCGCCGCCGTAGGCCTTGCGCATCACGACGGTGACCTTCGGCACGGTCGCGGCGGAGTAGGCGAAGAGCATCTTGGCGCCGTGGCGGATGATACCGCCGCGCTCCTGTTGCAGGCCGGGAAGGAAGCCGCCGGTGTCGACGAGGGTGACGAGCGGGATGTTGAAGCAGTTGCAGGTGCGGATGAAACGGGCGCCCTTGTCGGAGGCGTCGATATCGAGCGTGCCGGCCTTCTGCGTGGACTGGTTCGCGATGATGCCGACGACGATACCCTGGATACGGGCGAAACCGACGATGAGGTTCTTGGCGAAGTCGCGCTGGACTTCGCAGAACTCGCCGTCGTCGACGATGCGGGAGATGACCTTCGCGGTGTCGAGCGGTTGCTTGGGATCCTCGGGCACGAGCTTGTTGATCTCGGCGTCCTCGGCCATGTCGATCGACGCCGGCAGCTTGTGCGGCGGATCGATCATGTTGTTGGACGGCAGATACGAGAGGACCTTCTTGACGATCTGGAGGGCGTGCTTGTCGTCCTCCGCCACGAAGTGGATGTTGCCGCTGACGGTGGCATGGGCCTCGGCGGTGGCGAACTGGTCGAGCGTGGAGGTCTGGCCGGTGGCCGCCTTGATGACCTCGGGGCCGCAGATGAACATCTGGGCGTTCTTCCGGGTCATGATGAGGAAGTCGGTCAGGGCGGGGGAGTAGGCCGCACCGCCGGCGCAGGGACCGGCGATGATCGAGAACTGCGGCACGAGGCCGGAGAGCACGACGTTACGGAAGAACACCTGCGCATAACCGGAGAGCGCGAGCACGCCTTCTTGGATGCGGGCGCCGCCGGAGTCGTTGATGCCGATGAGCGGGATGCCGGCCTTGGCGGCATAGTCCTGCAGATCGCAGATCTTCTTGGCGTGCTTGCTGCCGAGCGAGCCGCCGGAGACAAGGAAGTCTTGGCTGAACGCCGCGACGGGGCGGCCGTCGATGTAGCCCACGCCGGAGATGACGCCGTCGGCGGGAAGGACCTTGCCCTTCATGCCGAAGTGTTCACCGGCGTGCTCCACGTGCATGCCGGACTCCTGGAAGGTGCCGGGTTGGAAGAGTTCGAGCAAGCGCTGGCGGGCCGTGAGCAGGCCCTTGGCGTTGCGCTCCTTGATCTTGTCCTCGCCGCCGCTGGCTAGGACGACCTTGCGGCGTTTCTCGAGGGTTTCGAGCATTTTGGCTGAGATCGGCATGGAGGGAAATCTGCGGGTTGGCAGTGGTGGGCGTGCTGGCTCAGTGCTTCGCGTTCGGGGCGTCGCAGCAGAATTCGGTGAGCACGCCGTAGGTCGCCTTCGGGTGCAGGAAGGCCACCATCTTGTTGTGCGCGCCGGTGAACGGCACTTCGTGGATCAACTGCACGCCGGCGCCCTTCGCCTGCGCGAGCTGGCCGGTGATGTCGGTCGTGCCGAAGGCGACGTGGTGGATGCCGCCGTTCGGGTTCTTCTCGAGGAATTTCGCGATCGGGCTGTCGGGCGACGTGGGCTCGAGCAGTTCGATGTTGGTTTCACCGGCCTGGAAGAAGGCGGTCTTCACCTTCTGCGAGGGGACCTCCTCGCGACCGGTGCACTTCAGACCGAGCGCGGTCTCATAATACTTCGCCGTCTCATCGATGGACTTCACGGCGATACCCAGGTGGTCGATCTTGGTAATCATGGAAACTTATCTTGCCAAAAGATTTGATTAGGGGGTGTTATCTGAGGACGTGATCGTCAACACTCAACTCTTTGAAAGAGCCGCGAGTATCCCGAAATCGTGGTGCTTGCGCTCCGCATCGGTTGGCGAAGAGCCATCACTGATTGTCTGTCGCTTGCTCTGTCGCAAACCGGTCGCATAAGTCCCGACCCCCCTTTTTTCTCATGAGCGCAAAGTTGGATTCACCCTCCGTACCGCCTGCCGGCGGCAACGCGATTCCCGATGCCGAGACGCTTCGCCGCGTCTGGCGCGAAACCGTCGAGAAGGAGCTGCTCGGCGTGCCGTTCGAGAAGAAACTCGTCACGCGCACGGCCGAAGGCATCGACCTGCAGCCGCTGTACCACCGTGGCATGGTCGAAGCCGTGCCGCACCGCGACACGCTGCCCGGCCAGGCGCCGTTCCTCCGCGGGGCGCACGCCCGCGGCGCCAAAGGCGAGTTCGCCTGGCGTATCGCGCAGGCGATCCCCGCCGCCACCGCAGCGGATTTCAACAAGGCTCTGAAGTCCGCCCTCGAGCGCGGCCAGAACGCCGTCCTCCTGCCGGCCGCCTTCGCGGCCGATGCCGCCGCCCTCACCGCGGCGCTTCAGGATATCCATTTCGCCGGTGCACCGGTGCTCGCCCCCGTCGGCGCCTCCGCCGCCGCGATCGAGAAGAACTTCGGCGCCGCGCTGAAGTCCCGCGGGGAAAACTGGTCCGCGCTGCAGGGCGCCGTGACCGCCGACCCGCTCGCCGAGCTCGCCGCTACCGGTAAACTCGGCCTCACGCTCGAGGCCGCCACGGCGGAGCTCGCTGCGTGGACTTCCTTCGCCGCCAAGAATGCCCCGGCCGTGAAGACCGTCGGCGTCGACGCCGGCTTCGTGGTCGAGGCTGGTGGCAATTCCGCCCAGGAACTCGCCGTCGCGATCGCGATGGCGGTCGAATACCTCCGCCGCCTCGAGACGGCGAAGGTCGACGCCAAGACCGCCGCGCCGCGCTTCGCCTTCAGCTTCGCGATCGGCTCGCAATTCTTCCCCGAGCTCGCGAAGTTCCGCGCGTTCCGCCTGCTCTGGGCCCGCGTGCTCTCCGCCTACGGCGACGCTTCGCTCGCCGCGCAGGCCTCCGTCCACGCGCGCACGGCGCTCTTCAACAAGACCGTCCTCGACCCGTATGTGAACATGCTCCGCACGACCACCGAGGCTCTCTCGGCGGTCCTCGGCGGCGTGGACAGCGTGCAGGTGGGCGCGTTCGACGAAGTGGTCCGCACTCCGGACGACTTCTCCCAGCGCATCGCGCGCAACATCGCGCTCATGCTGTCCGAGGAATTCAACTTCGCCGAGGTGGCCGACGCCGCCGGCGGCTCCTGGCTCGTCGAGAAATACACCGACGAACTCGCCCGCAAAGCGTGGGCGCTCTTCCAGGACATCGAGAAGAAGGGCGGTTTCGCCGCCGCGCTCGCCGCCGGTGAGATCCAGAAGCTCGTCGCCGCCTCCGCGGCCGACAAGCGCAAGGCCCTCGATACCCGCCGCCTCTCCGTCCTCGGCACGAACCTCTTCCCGAACCTCAAGGAGAAGCCGCTCGGCGCCTCCACGCAGGCCGCGACACCCGCCGCGCCCGCGCCGGCGACCGCCGCCGTGACCGTCAGCCCGGTGAAGTCCTGGCGCGCCGCCGAAGGCTACGAAGCCCTCCGCGCGATCTCCGAGCGCTACGCCGCCGCCAACGGTGGCAAGCGCCCGCAGGTCTTCCTCGCGAAGATGGGTCCGGTGAAACAGCACAAACCCCGCGCGGATTTCTCCGCCGGCTTCTTCGCCGTCGCCGGCTTCGAGGCCACGGGCAAGCAGTCCTTCGAGAGCGCCGAGGAGGCTGCGAAAGCCGCCGCCGCTTCCGGCGCGCCGGTCGCCGTCCTCTGCTCGACGGACGACACCTATCCGACGCTCGTTCCCGCCTTCGCCTCCGCGCTGAAGGCCGCCAAGCCCGGCATCGTCGCCGTCCTCGCCGGCCTTCCGGCCGAGCAGGCCACGGTCGATGCTTTCAAGCAGGCCGGTATCGACGAGTTCATCCACGTTCGCGCCAACGTGCGCGACATGCTCGCCCAACTCCTCGCCAAGATCGGAGCCAAGTAAGCCGCCATGAGCACACCTGATTTCACCAAACTCGCCTACGACGACTTCCAATTCCCGGCCTCCGACGCCGCGAAGTGGTCCGCCGACTTCGCCAAGGAAGCCGGCGCCAAGCCCGAGGCCGCCACCTGGCAGACCTACGAGCAGATCCCGGTGAAGCCGCTCTTCACCGGCGCCGACGTCCCCGTCGACGGCTGGCTCGATTCCATGCCTGGTATCGCGCCGTTCGTGCGCGGTCCGTACGCCACGATGTATGTCCAGAAGCCCTGGACGGTGCGCCAGTACGCCGGCTTCTCCACCGCGGAGGAGTCCAACGCGTTCTACAAGCGCAACCTCGCCGCCGGCCAGGCGGGTCTCTCGGTCGCCTTCGACCTCGCGACCCACCGCGGCTACGACAGCGATCACCCGCGCGTCGTCGGCGATGTCGGCAAGGCCGGCGTGGCCATCGACTCGATCCTCGACATGCAGATCCTGTTCCGCGACATCCCGCTGAACAAGGTCTCCGTCTCGATGACGATGAACGGCGCCGTACTGCCCGTGCTCGCGTTCTACATCGTCTCCGCGCTCGAGCAGGGTGCGAAGCTCGAGGAGCTCTCTGGCACGATCCAGAACGACATCCTCAAGGAGTTCATGGTGCGGAACACCTACATCTATCCGCCCACGCCCTCCATGAAGATCATCGCGGACATCTTCGAGTACACCTCGAAGAACATGCCGAAGTTCAACTCGATCTCCATCTCGGGCTACCACATGCAGGAGGCCGGCGCCACCGCCGACCTCGAGCTCGCCTACACGCTGGCCGACGGTCTCGAGTACCTGAAGACCGGCGTCGCCGCCGGGATTGACATCGACGCTTTCGCGCCGCGCCTCTCGTTCTTCTGGGCCATCGGCAAGAACTTCTTCATGGAAGTCGCCAAGATGCGCGCCGCCCGTGCGCTCTGGTCCGAGATCGTCGGCCGCTTCAACCCCAAGAACCCGAAGTCGCTCGCGCTGCGTACCCACTCGCAGACCTCCGGTTGGTCGCTCACCGAGCAGGATCCCTTCAACAACGTTGCGCGTACCGTGCTCGAGGCGCTCGCCTCCGCCACCGGTCACACGCAATCGCTCCACACCAACGCCCTCGACGAGGCCATCGCGCTGCCGACCGACTTCTCGGCCCGCATCGCGCGCAACACGCAGCTCTATCTCCAGCAGGAGACCGGGATCTGTGCCACCGTCGATCCGTGGGGTGGCAGCTACTACGTCGAGTATCTCACCCGCGAGCTCATCGCGAAGGCCCGCGCGCACCTCGCCGAAGTCGAATCCTTCGGCGGCATGGCGAAGGCGATCGAGGCCGGCATCCCGAAGATGCGCATCGAGGAGGCCGCCGCGCGTCGTCAGGCCAAGATCGACTCCGGCAAGGAGACGATCATCGGCCTGAACAAGTACCGCCTCGAGAAGGAGGCGCCGCTGGACATCCTCACGGTCGACAACACCGCCGTGCGCGAGGCCCAGATCAAGCGCCTGAAGGAGCTCCGCGCCGGCCGCGACGAGGCCAAGTGCCAAGCCGCCCTCGCCGCGATCACCGAGGCCGCGAAGACGGGCAAGGGCAACCTGCTCGCGCTCGCCGTCGAGGCCACCAAGGCCCGCGCCTCCCTCGGCGAGATCTCCGACGCTCTCGAAAAGATTTACGGTCGCTATCAGGCCCAGATCCGCTCGATTAGCGGCGTGTACAAGAAGGAATTCGGAGAGGACAAGGAAGTCGCCGCCGTGCGCGAACTCGTCACGAAGTTCGAAGGCAAGGAAGGTCGCCGTCCGCGTATTCTCATCGCCAAGCTCGGCCAGGATGGCCACGACCGCGGCGCCAAGGTCGTCGCGACCGCGATGGCCGACCTCGGGTTCGACGTCGACATCGGACCGCTCTTCCAGACTCCGGAGGAAGCCGCGAAGATGGCTGTCGAGAACGACGTGCACGTCGTCGCCATGAGCTCGTTGGCCGCGGGTCACATGACCCTGTTGCCCGCGCTCGTCGGCGAGCTGAAGAAGCACGGCCGTGAGGACATCGTGGTGGTGTGCGGCGGCGTTATCCCCGCGCAGGACTACGACTTCCTCTTCAAGAACGGCGCTGCCGCCGTCTTCGGCCCCGGCACCGTCATCACGAAGAGCACGAAGCGCACACTCGAGATCCTTCTCGAGCGTCTCTGAGGTCGGGACGTTTCTTCGAAACGCCCGTTCCGAACAGCTTCCAGGCCCGGCACCGCAAGGCGCCGGGCCTTTGCTTTGTGGGTACGAGATGCCCGGCGCAGAAGACGTCTTTCATCGTCCGGCACTTCGTTCGCCCGGACCTTCGGACGCGCTGGCAACTCCTGCGGCGTTCACCGCGTTGAATGGGCATCAGATTCTGGAGATGGCGTTACCGCTGTGAGGATGACCGATGCGTCTTGGTCTGCGTTGGTGTCATATGACACGAATTTTCACGGCAAACTTTTCCTCGACAACGGCACGACGCTTAATTGCCCTGTGCGCCGTTGGCCACGCCCACGGCCCTTCTTCTGCAGCCTGATCGGCTGCTCGGCTCTTTCGTATTTGTCGGCTTTGCCCGCGATCGTCGTTCAAGGTAGGAAAAGTGAATATGCATAGGGGATGTAATTGGCTTTTCTGGCTCACGGCGGTCGCGGGCATCTTCTTTTCCGGGTCCGGTGTGGTGTCCGCCGCGCGCGCCTGACGCGAAGGTTGATCCCGCGGCCTTGCGGGACATTTTGCGGCGATGGCCTACTTCGATCACAACGCCACGGCTCCGCTCGAGGCGGCCGCACGCGAGGCGTGGCTCGTCGCCCAGCGCCAGGACTGGCAGAATCCGGGCGGCGGGTACCGCTCGGCCGCGCGGGTGCAGGCGTTGATCGATCAACAACGGGAAAAACTCGGCGAACTCCTCGGTGCGGCCCCCCGGAGATTCGTGTTCACCTCTGGGGCGACCGAGAGTGCGAATACCGTGTTGGCGCACCTCGCGCGGGCGAACCCGATTGGACGATTGCTGCTCTCGCGAACCGAGCACTCGTGCGTCCGGGCCGCGGCGACACGTCATTTTGCCGAGCGCGTCGAATGGCTGGCGCAGGACGCCGCCGGCGTGATCGATCTCGCCGCGCTCCAGCGCCGGCTCGCCGCCGGCGGGATCGCCGCCATCGCGGTGATGGCCGCGAACAACGAGACGGGGGGGCTTCAGCCTTGGCGCGATATTGCCGCGGCGTGTCGCGATGTCGGTGTGCCCTACGTTTGCGACGCCGTGCAATGGCTCGGCAAGCTCTCGGCCAGCGGGTTGGGCGCGGCGGATTACCTCTTCGCCTCCGCGCACAAGTTCGGCGGCCCGAAGGGCGTCGGTTTTCTGCTCGTGCCCGAGGCGGAGGCGCCGCGCGATTTCGCGATGCTGGTCGGCGGTGGCCAGCAAGCCGGCCGGCGTGCGGGTACCGAGGATTGGCCTTCGATCGCGGCGCTCGGTGCGGCGCTCCTCGAAGCCGAGAGAAAGGCCTGCGCCCAAGCGCGCACCGTCGCCGCGTTGCGGGATCAGTTCGAGGCCGGACTGCTCGAGACATTCCCGGGCGCGCAGATTGTCGGCCGCGGTGTCGGACGGCTCTGGAACACCTCGATGGTGATCTTGCCCGCGGGCGAGGGGCCGCGCTGGGTGCTGAAGCTCGACAAGCGCGGCTTCGAGGTCTCCACCGCGGCGGCGTGTTCCGCGGCGCAGGGCCGGAGTTCGGCCGTGCTCGAAGCGCTCGGTGTGCCGGCGGCCGAGGCGCGGCGCGCGTTGCGTTTCAGTTCGGGATGGGGGACTTCGGCCGCCGACTGGGCGGCGTTGCTCGCCGCGCTCGCGCAGGTGCAGACCGAGATTGGTGCCAGCGTACTCGGCGGCGCCGAATAGCGATCGTCGCCGGGGCTTTTCGCTCGAGTCGTGTGGTGTATGGCTTTCGCGGATCGCGTCGTTGCTCTCGTTGGGGGCGTGGCGCCCCCGACTGGTCCTACGCCGCTCAACCGCCATCCCCGTTTCGGAAAAACCTTCGAAAAACGCAGTGCCCGTCCCGCGGCGCGACTCGGCCGTTGCGGCGTCGCCATCGGTCCGGCACTCTGTCGCCGATGACTCGCTTCCTCGCTTTCATGGTCCTGCTCGCGTTGGCCGTTCCGGTTCGGGCGGAGGATCAGCAATGGACGCTCGCCGACGGCACGACCGTCACCGTCGTGAAGGTGCTCTCGCAGAACGCCACGCACGTCACGATCCGCTCGGCCGAGGGCATCCAGCAGATCGACAAACGACGTCTGCCCGAGGAGCTGCAGGCGAAGTATCCGTACGATGAAGCCGCAGCCGCGGCGCAGGCCGAGGCCGCGACCGCCGAGAAGGCGCGCCTCGCCCAATCCGCCGAAAATCGTCCGTCCGCCGCGGCGACCGGTACGCGACAACCGGCCGCGCAGGGTGGGGCGACATTGGAGATTCTTTCGGTGCGCCCGGCGGGACGCGCCACCGCCACCGTCACGCTGGCCAATCGCTCCGGTGCGCTGCAGGAGATCGGTCGCGATCTGCTCGTCGGCGTGAACGTCAACGGCGCGGCCTATCGCGTCTCGCGTTTCACGAACGAGCGGGGCGATGTGCTCACGAAAGTCCGCCTCCTGCCGAATGCGACGAAGGATATCCTGATCGTCTTCGACATCCCGGAGGCCGAGGTCGGCGATATCGCCAACGTCTACTGGAAAAGCCGATGACACGAGCGGGCGAGCCGTGGCTTGCCTGCGCCGAGATCGCTGCGTGCAATCGCGCGCCGCATGCATCTCCGCCGTATCGCGCTTCAGAATTTCCGTAACGTCGCGTGGGCGGAGCTGGCACCAGCGCCGGCGGGTGCGGCCCTGATCGGGTCCAACGCACAGGGGAAAACCAACTTCCTCGAGGCCGTGGGGCTGCTCACCGCGCTGCGTTCGTTCCGCCAGAGCGACAACCGCCTGCTCATCGCGCACGGCCAGCCCGAGGCGGCGCTGCGTTTTGAACTCGAACACGAGCGCCTCGGCGCGACCGCCGTCACCATCCGGCTGCGACCCGACGACAAGGACGTGCAGGTCGATGCGACACCGGTGGCGCGCTTCGGCGATTTCCTCGGGCGCTTTCCCACCGTCCTGTTTTCCTCGCAGGACAACCAGCTCATCCGCGGCGGCCCCGCCGCGCGGCGCCGCTGGCTCGATCTCGTGCTCGCGGCGATGGATTCCTCCTACCTCGATGCGTTGCAGCGCTACCATCGTGCGCTCGAGGGCCGCAACCGTCTGCTCAAGGACCGCGCCGATGCCGCGCAACTCGCCGCGTTCGAGCAACCGCTCGCGGCCGCCGGCGCCGCGGTGATTCGCGCTCGCGCATCCGGCGTGGCGGACCTCGGCGCTCGCCTGCGCGCCGCGTACGCAACGATCGCGCCGCAGCTCGAGTCCGCGGACCTTGTTTACGAGAACGATGTCGCCGAGGAGGATGAAGCCGCGCTGACCGATTTGTTCGCTGCGAATCGCGAGCGTGACCAACTGCTCAAATCCACCACGCGCGGGCCCCACCGCGACGACATCGATCTCACGCTCGACGGCCGTTCGAGTCGCGATTTCGGCTCCGAAGGTCAGCAACGCAGCCTCGTGCTCGCGTTGCGCCTGGCGCAGTTCGCCCATTTCCGGGAACGCTCCGGTGTGCGCCCGGTCGTGCTCGCCGACGATGTGCTCGGCGAACTCGACGCGGCGCGACGCGCACGTTTCTGGACGGCGATCGAACCGGGCACGCAGGTGTTTGCGACCGGTACCGAGCCGCCGGGCGGCGCGGCGCCGGCGTGGACCGTCTTCCGCGTGGAGCGCGGCACGTTCACTGCTGAAAACCAACCATGATGGAGCTCACGACTGCGCAATGGATCGGGCTCGCCACGGTGGCTTTGGTGGCGGGTTTGTCGAAGGGCGGGGTG
>DATGXA010000082.1:0-7975 GCA_035299125.1 Opitutaceae bacterium | reverse complement strand
CATCACGCGTAGCACCGCGAGCGCCGCGAGCAGGCCGTCGCCGGCCGGCGACACGCGCGGGAAAATGAAATGCCCCGACGACTCCCCGCCGAGCGCCGCGCCCTCGCGCTGGAGCGCTTCGCTCACGTAGCGATCGCCCACGTTGGTGCGGACGGCGCGCCCACCCGCCGCGGCGAGCGCGGCATCGACGCCGAGGTTGCTCTGCACCGTCACCACCAGCGTGCCGCCAGGCAGATCGCCGCGCTTCAGTTTTCCGAGCGCGAGGAACGTCATCACCTCGTCACCGTCGAGCGCGGAGCCGTTTTCATCGCAGAACACCACGCGGTCCCCGTCGCCATCGTGCGCGATGCCGAGCCGCGCGCCGGTCTCGAGCACGCGCGCCGCGAGTTGCTCCGGATGCTCGCTGCCGACGCCGGCATTGATGTTGCGCCCGTCGGGCGCGTTGCCGAGCAGCACGAGCTCCGCGCCGAGTTGGGTCAGCACCTCGCGCGTCGTCTCACAAGTCGCTCCGTTGGCCGTGTCCAACACGATCTTCCAGCCCGCCAACGCACCGGCCGGCAACCGCGTCAGCGCCTGCGCGATGTAGTGCAGCTTGGCATCGCGCACCGGCGCGATGTCGCCGCGGTCGACTACCGGTCCGGCCACCTCGAGCAACGCCTCGATCGCGGCCTCCTCGGCATCGGGCAGCTTGAAGCCGGTGCTAGCGAAAAACTTCACGCCGTTGTCGTCGGCGGGATTGTGCGAGGCCGTGATGACCACGCCGAGCTGCGCGTGCGCTTTGCGCACCGCGAGCGAGACCGCCGGAGTCGGCAACACGCCGAGCAACCCCACGCCCCACCCGGCCGACGCCAGTCCCTCGGCCACCGCCGCCTCGAGCACCGGACCGGATTCGCGCGTGTCGCGACCGATCAACGCGATCTTCGGCCCCGCGCCGAGCGCGGCGGCCATGTGCCGCCCGGCGGCGTTGGCCAGCTTGCGGACGAAGTCCGGATTCATCACCGCGTCGCCAAAGCGCCCGCGCACCCCATCGGTGCCGAAGTAGAGACGTTTCATGTGGTGTAGCTGTAGCTGGTTCATTCGGGTGGGGTTTGGCCCGAGGTCGCGAGGAAATTCTAGTTGCCTCGGAGTCCGGGGGGGCGCCGCGGCAAACCCAGTGTTGCAACAGATCCAATACTCCAATGACCATACTGGAGCTGCCCCCATCCTCCTTCACCCAAGAGGCCACCATCCATGCTTCTTCCACGCCACCTTCGCGTGCTCGTACTTCTTCTAGCGACAGTCCCATCCGCAGTGATCGGCAGGACCGTACAGATACCGGAAACGATCGACCTTGGCTCATATTCCGTGACGCTGTCGCTCTTTACGGGCTGGACCGCCGCAGCAAATCAGCAGGCGGGATGCGTCCGCTATAGCTTGAATGAGCCCGAAGAATTCCGCTCCGGCGCGGCTGAGCTGTACGTGTTCCGTTTTCGGTTGAAGGAAGAGTTCGCCTCACAAGACAACGCCCAACTGGCGAAGGCCCTGGTGGTCGCAGATGGCCTTCAGTTCCACGACGCGATCTATGGGAAACGGTCAAAGGTGCGTCTGGTCCCAGCCCGAGACAGGAAGCTCACCAGCCCTGTCGGCGAGGTGCGCTGCTTCGAGTTCGACCGACCGCAAGCGGGTCCCGTCGGGAGGTTGTTCACTTCGATAGCTTTGATCATCCCGCCCGATGTGGCGCAAAGGCGTGTCGTTTACCTCATCATCGGGTATGAGACTCGCGCGGGCGAGAACCCGAGATATCTCGATCTTGTGGAGAAACTAGCCGTAGGGCTCCGCGAAGCTCCGACGAAGGCATCGGGCTCGGTTGGATTGCCGTGACAGTGATTGTCGCGATCGAAGGGCATCCCCAACCAAGCGCTCGGAGCACCCTCACCCCGCCCAGAACTGCCGCGTGCGGGCGACGTGACGCTTCACGGCGCCGGAGCGGAGAAGCTCCTGCACCTGCGCGACGCCGGCGGCGAGGTCCTTGGCCCGACCGGTCACCCAGAGCGCGGCGCCGGCGTTGAGGGCGACGGTGTCGGCGATCGTCCGCGGAGCGCGGTTCTCCAGGAGCGCTTCGAAGATCGCGAGGTTCGCCGCGGCGTCGCCGCCCTGCAGCTCCTCGAGCCGGCCAGGCTCGAGCCCGGTCGCGGCGAGATCGACGGGCGTCAGCGGCCCGCGGAGGCGGCCCGCACCGGCGCAGAAGTTTTCCGTGGCGGTCGACCATTCGTCCAGCCCGCGATCGGTGCCGGGCACGCGACCGTGGATCGCGAGCGCCGCCGTCAGGCCGAGGTCGTGCAGTGCGTTCGCCAGCGGCTCCACCCAAGCCTTCGCATAGACGCCGAAGAGCTGGAACGCCGGCCGGCCGGGGTTGATCAGCGGTCCCAGAATATTGAAGACCGAGCGCCGGCCCTTCGCGGCGAGCGCCTTGCGCACCGGCGCGATTTCCTTGAACGCCGGGTGAAACGCCGGGGCGAAGAAGAAGCAGAAATTCAACTCGGCGAGCGAGCGTTGCAGCCGGTCGAGCGGCGCTTCCAGCGGCACGCCGATCGCGGCGATCAGGTCGGCGCTGCCGCACTTCGAGGTGATGGAGCGGTTGCCGTGTTTCATCACCTTCACGCCCGCCGCGGCGAGGACGAACGCCGTCGCCGTGGAGATGTTGAAACTGCCCGCGTGGTCGCCGCCCGTACCCACGATGTCGATCGCCTCGGGCGCCCACTGCGCCACGCCGGGATCACGCGCGAGTTTGCGGAACTCCGCCGCAAACGCCGCCACCTCGGCCGGCTTCTCGCCCTTCGTCGCCAGCGCGGAGAGGAACAACTCCTTCTGCTCCGCCGGCGCCTCCGCGGCGATCAACTCCACAACGGCATCGGCCACCTGCGCCGGCGTGAGATCGGTGCCGGCCTCGAGCTGGGTTTGCAGGGAAAGGAGCGCGCTCATCGTGCCCACGTTGCCCGCTCCGCGCCCGCGACGGAAAGGAAAATTTCCGGAAGAACGAAGCCCGCGGCGCCCGGAGGCGAAACCGCAGACGGACGCTGATGAACGCGGAAGAGCCCGGTGCCGCCCACCGCGTAAGCTACCGCGCGCGCGTCCGATCAGCGTTCATCTGCATCCGTCGCGGTTCCTCGCCTCCGAGTCCCCATCGCCAGCAGCGCCCGCGACCTTGTCTCCGGCAAACAACCGCCCTGCCGCTTGCCGCGCGCCGGCGTGGATCTTCACCGGCACCGTTTGCACGCGGAAACCCGCCTGCGCCAGTCGCCGCTCGAACGCCCGGTCCTCGCCCGCCGACCACACGACGAGTCGGCCGCCGGCCGCGAGCGCCGTCGCCAACAGCCGGAGTCCGCGTGCGTCGTAGAGCCGTGCGTTCGCCGCCTGCACCATCGCCGAGGGCCCGTTGTCGATGTCGAGCAGAATGGCCGCGTAGCTCGTCGGCGCGGCGCGCCGGACGATTTCGAAAACGTCCCCCACCCGCATCGTCACGCGCGTCTCATCGAGCAGTTTGCCGTTCAGCGTGCCGAGGTGTTCGCGATTCCACGCCACGACTTCCGGCAACAACTCCGCCACTTCCACCGCGACCTCGGGCCCGCTCAACTCCAGCACGCGGCGCAACGTGAACCCTAGCCCGAGCCCGCCGATGAGCACGGTCGCCGGTTTGCCGCACGCCAGCTTCGCCATGCCAACCTCGCCGAGCGCCAACTCCGAAGCCGCCGCCTTCGAGTGCATCAACTCCCGCCCGCCGAGCCGGATGCAGAACGAACCGTCGTGCTCGTGCAGCGTGAGCGCCGCCCCGCTCGGCAGCCGCGTCTCGGCGAGAAGTCGGTGTGGTTTCATCGCCTCCCACGCTGCCGTGAACAGCCGGCCCGCCACAATCCCCGACTCGAACGAACGCACCACCGTCGGTCGCCGCGAGCGCTTCTCCCACTATGGAGTACGGCGCCACTGTCCGCATTCGTCCGCCCATTCCGAAATCCGTAATCCTACGGCTCGGCGTGCTGGCGCCACTTCGCCAGCGCCTGTCCGGTGACGCTGCGCGGCTCGTCGAGGATGCCTTCCCGCGGGCCGGCGTAGATCAGCTCGCCTCCGGCGCGGCCGCCGCCGGGACCGAGATCGATAAGCCAGTCGGCGAGGTTCATCACGTCGAGGTTGTGCTCGATCACGATGATCGTGTTGCCGGCGTCGCGCAGCTTGAAGAGCAGATCGAGCAACTTCTGCACATCGACCCAGTGCAGCCCCGTCGTGGGTTCGTCCAGGATGTAGAGCGTGCGGCCCTGTTGACGCTTGCTGAGCTCGAGCGAGAGCTTGATGCGCTGCGCCTCGCCGCCGGAAAGCGTCGTGGCGGACTGCCCGAGCGCGAGGTAGCCGAGGCCGACCGCCTCGAGCGTGTCCAGTTTCTCGACGATGCGCGGGAAGTTGCGGAAGAGCTGGCGCGCCTCACTCACCGACATCGCGAGCACATCGGCGATCGAGTAGCCGTGGAAACGGATCTCGAGCGTCTCGCGGTTGTAGCGTTGGCCGCGGCAACTCGGACACTCGGTGTACGCGTCGGCCATGAACTGCATGTCGAGGCGGATCTGGCCGTCGCCCTGGCAACGCTCGCAGCGCCCGCCACGGGTGTTGAACGAAAACCGGTTCGCCTTGTAGCCGCGCACCTTCGCCAGCGGCACTTGCGCATAGAGATCGCGGAGCTGGTCGAAGAGCTTGGTGAACGTCGCCGGGTTCGAACGCGGGCTGCGGCCGATCGGCTCCTGATCGACCATCACGGCCTTGTCGAAGTGCTCGAAGCCGTCGATCGCCTTGTGCTTGCCGGGGATGAGCTTCGCGCCGTTGAGCCGGCGCGCGGCGGCGGCGGCGAGCACGTCGTTCACGAGCGTGCTCTTGCCCGAGCCGCTCACGCCGGTGACGCACGTCAGCACGCCCACCGGGAACGCCGCGGTCACGTCGCGCAGGTTGTGCTCGCGCGCGCCGCGGATCGTGAGCCAGCGATCGTCGGCGGGGTAATCCTTCGCGTCCTTGGTGACCGACATCTTCCGCGCGAGGAATGGCCCCGTGGTCGACTGCGCCATCGGCGCGCGCATGCAGTCGGCCGGCGTACCGGAAAACAGGAGCCGCCCGCCTTCGGCGCCGGCGCCGGGCCCGAGCTCGATCAACCAGTCGGCGCGGCGCATCGTGTCCTCGTCGTGCTCGACGACGACCACGGTGTTGCCGCGGTCGCGCAGCTCCGTGAGCGACTGGAGCAGGCGCTCGTTGTCGAGCGGGTGCAGGCCGATGCTGGGCTCGTCGAGCACGTACACGACGCCTGTCAGGCCCATGCCGAGCTGCGTCGCCAGCCGCACGCGTTGCGCCTCGCCGCCGGAGAGCGTCGAGTACTCGCGGTCGAGCGTGAGGTAGCCGAGCCCGGTCTCGTTGAGGAAATGCAGCCGCTGCCGGATCCCGCCGACGACCTCGCCGTACGGCGTGCCCGCCTCGCCCGCGCTGTCGCCGCCGAGCGTGGCGACAAACGCCAGGGCCTGCTCCACATCGAGCGCGAAGAAATCCGGTAACCGCGTCCCGGCGACATGCACCGCCGCGCTCGCCGGCGCGAGGCGCGCGCCGTGGCAGGTGGGGCAGTCGCACGAGAGCTGGAACGTCGCCAACCGCGCCGCGAAGCCGTCGCTGCTGGTCGTGCGGCGCGCCTCGTCGAGCAGCGCGAACACGCCGGGAAACGGTTTCGCCTCTGCCGCGTCGCCGCGCCGCAGGCGAAACGTGAAGAGGCGCTCGCCGGCGCCGTGCAGAAGCGCGTGGCGCGTCTCCTCGGGCAGCTCGCGCCACGGTTTCTCCGGATCGAACGGCAACTGCTCGGCGAGCTGCTTGAGCAGGGCGTTGTTCTTGATGATGACGTTTTTCCCGCCGATGCGCAGCGGCTTGAGCGCGCCCTCGCGCACGGACTTCGCCGGGTCGGGCACGACGAGTTCCTCGTCGAAACGCAGCGCGCGGCCGAGGCCGCCGCAGGTCGGGCAGGCGCCCTCGGAGTGGTTGAAGGAGAAGTGTCGCGGCGTGAGCTTCTCGAAAACGTCGCCACAAATTTCGCACGCGAGGCTCTGGCTGAGCCCGTGCTCGACCCACGGCGCGTCGTTGCCGGCCTGTGTGAGCGCGAGCGCCCGCCCCTGCCCTTCGCGGAACGCCAGTTCGAGCGAGTCGGCCAGGCGGCTGCGCTGGTCGGCGTTGAGCACGAGACGATCGACGACGAGTTCGACCGTCGCCTCCTTCAGGCCGGCGGGGATGGGGTTGCGGTCGTCGAGGTTGACGATCTGCCCGGCGAGCCGCACGCGCTGGAAACCGCGCTGCCGCAGCCGCGGCAACTCGTCGCGCAATACCGCGGCCTTCGCCGTGAGCACCGGCGCGAGCAGCATCGCCCGTTGCCCACCCGCGGCGGCGAGCAGGTGCTCCACGCACTCGTCGAGCGTGTGCTGGACGACGCGGCCGCCGTCCTTCGGGCACCGTTGCTCGCCCTTCAACGCCCAGAGCAGGCGCGCGTAGTCGGCGATCTCGGTGACGGTCGCGATCGTGCTGCGGGGCGAACCGCCGCCGGTGCGTTGCTCGATCGCGAGGACCGGCGAGAGGCCGTGGATGAAATCGACATCGGGCCGCTTGAGCTGCTCGAGCATCTGGCGCGCGGCGGCCGAGAGGCTCTCCATGTACTTGCGGTAGCCCTCGGCGTAGAGGGTGTCGAAGGCCAGCGACGACTTCCCCGAGCCCGACACGCCGGTCACGACGACCAGCTTCCCCCGCGGGATGCGCACCTCGAGGTTCTTGAGGTTGTGTTCGCGGGCGCCCTTGATGTGGATGAACTCGCCGAGGCCGGAAGCCATGGCGGCGAAGTCATCGCGAAACGCGTCGCTGCGCAATGGTTGTTTGCCACCGCCTGCGCGCGCCGCTCGCCTGCGAAAAGCCATCCCGCGCCGCCCATCCGCCGATCTGATTGCCGGCGCAGCGCTTGCCCAAGCGGGCTACTGAAACTCGGCCGCGGCCGGCGGCTCCAGCCTTCCGCCTTGTGTTCGTTTCGGTCGCCGTTTGGCTTCCGGCCACCCCACAAACAACCACGCGCACCGACGGTCGCGCCTTTCGATTCCGTCGCCCTTGAGCCCATCATGAACCGATCCCACTCCGGACTGATTCACCGCCCAAACCTCCTGCGCACCGGCTGTCTGCTCGCTGGCGGCGCGTTGTTCGCCGCGTCCGCCCATGCGTTCACTTTCGAGTTTGGCGAACTCGAGGGCAGCTTCGACTCGACGCTCTCTGCGGGCGCCGCCTACCGGCTGAACGGTCCCTCGCCCGATCTCTACGCGACCAGCGCGACCGTCGACGGCGTGCCCGGCACTGCCTCCTCCGTGAACGGCGACGACGGCAACCTCAACTACGACCGCGGTTTCTATTCCACCGTCTTCAAGGGCACCCACGACCTCGAGCTGAAGTGGGGCAAGTGGGCGGCGTTCTTCCGCACCACCTATTTCTACGATCCCGAGGTTGGCCGCGGTGAACATCAGCGCGTCCCGCTGAGCACACTCGGTCGCAAGAAGGTCGAACACGACCTCAGCCTGCTCGATGCCTATCTGAGCTACCAGTTCGAGGTCGGTGCGATGCCGGCGAACCTCCGTTTCGGCCGCCAAGTCCTCAGCTGGGGCGAAAGCACGTTCATCCCGAACGGCATCAACGCCATCAACCCCGTCGACGTCTCCCGCCTGCGCACGCCGGGCTCCGAACTGCGCGAAGCGCTCAAGCCCGTGCCCATGGTCTCCGGCTCGCTCAGCGTGACCGAGGCGTTGTCATTCGATGCGTTCTACCTGCTCGCGTTCAAGAAGACCGACCTCGACCCGCGCGGCTCGTATTTCAGCACGAACGATTTCGCCAGCGTCGGCGGCCAGCGCGTCTACCTCGGCTTCGGCTCGCTCGCCGACACCAGCGCGATCGGCGCCGT
>DATGXA010000081.1:0-6705 GCA_035299125.1 Opitutaceae bacterium | reverse complement strand
CGCCGGATCTGCGGCGCGCGATCACGTACTTCCCGCTGTGCGGCGCGCTCGTGGGCGGTTTCGCGGCGCTGGGGTGGTGGTTGGCAACGCTGGTTTTCCCGGCGGCGCTCGCGGCTGGGCTGGCGCTGGTCGCGGGCGTGGTGCTTACCGGTGCGTTGCACGAGGACGGTTGGGCGGACGTCTGCGACGGCTTCGGCGGCGGGCATACGCGCGAGCGGATTCTCGAGATCATGAAGGACTCGCGGATCGGCGCGTACGGCGTGCTCGGGCTCGTGCTGCTCCTCGGGCTGAAATGGCAGGCGCTCGCGAGCCTGCCGAGCGCACTCGTGCCGGCGGCGCTGGTCGCCGGGCACGCGCTCAGTCGCGGAATGGCGGCTACGCTCATGGCGACGCTCGACTACGCGCGCGCCGAGGGGCCGTCGAAATCGCGGGCGCTGGTGGTGCGCCTGGGTGGCGGGCGGCTGGTTATAGTCGTCGCGACGGCGCTGGTGCCGCTGGTGTTGTTGCCGGTCGCGGCCTGGTGGGGCGCGGTGGCGTTGGTGATCTTGCGCGTCGCACTGGCGCGTTGGTACCGGCAGCGGCTCGGCGGCTACACGGGCGATTGTCTCGGCGCGGCGCAGCAGCTCGGTGAGTTGGTGTTCTACCTGGTGCTGCTGGGGGTGGCGCGATGAGCGCGGCTTGGGCGGACAGCGCGAGCGTACGTCGTGGCGAAAGCCGCCGAGGCTTCCGGGCTCGCGGCGCTGGCCGATGCTCTGGTGGATTTCGCTGCGGAAGGAGTGCGTTGCGATGAACGGCTTCCTGATCCGGCACACGCGCGTGGCGATTCCGAGCGGGCTTTGTTACGGGCGCACAGATGTGGCGCTGGCGGAGAGTTTCGAGGAAGAGGCGGAGGCGGTGCGCGCGAGTCTGCCGTGGGTGCCGCGCGAGGTATGGTCGAGTCCGGCGGAACGTTGCCGGCGACTGGCGGTGCGGCTCACGGACGCCGAGGTGCGGATCGAGCCACGGTTGGCGGAACTCGACATGGGCGAGTGGGATGGGCGCCGTTGGGACGAGCTCGTTGGGCCCGTGCACGCGGCGTGGATGGCGGACCCGTGGCGGACCCGGCCGCCGGGCGGCGAGTCGGCGGAGGATTTGTTGGCGCGAGTTGCAACGGTGCGCGCGGAGCTGTTGGTGGCGCGGCCGGAGCGGTTGTTGCTGGTGACGCATGCCGGCGTGATCCGCGCGTGGCGGAGCTTCGGCGAGGGCCGGCCGTTGCCGGAGCTGTTCTCCGAGGCGGTGGGTTTCGGTTCGCTCACCCGGCTTTGGCGATGAGCCTCGCGGGCGCGGCGGAGCTCCGCTGCATGTCAATCAATCGTTGACATGCGGGAGATGCGGTTCGGAGAGGGGATTTCGGGGAATCGGCGCGGTGAATTTGGGTGGGGAAAGGTGCGGGAAAGGCGCGCGGTTGAGGCGTGAAAAGGCGGGGCGGGGCGCGCGACTAACAGTTTGCCAACAACGCGCGGGCAACGCTTCCTCGGCCGACATGACCGCGACGAACTCCTCCGTGACGAAATCCGCGCGCGCCGCCCACGCTCCCGCGCTCGACTCCGCCACCAAGCTCCGGCTGTTGCGCCTGATGCTCGAGAGCCGCCAGGGAGACCTGCGGCAGGAAAGTCTGAACCGCCAGGGCCGCGGGCATTTCCATGTCGCCAGCATGGGGCACGAGGCGCTCGCGGCGATCGGGCTGTTGCTGCAGGAGAACGATTTCGCCTGTCCGTACTACCGCGACCGCGCGCTGGTGCTGGCCCGCGGCGTGAGTTCGTACGAGCTCGCGCTGGAGTATTTTGGCAAACGCGACTCGTCGAGCGGCGGGCGGCAGCTTACGGGGCATTTCAGCTCGCGGAAGCACAACATCTGGAGCGTGCCCACGCCGACCTCCGCGCAGATGCTGCCGGCGTGCGGCATCGCATGGGGCCTGCAGATGGACGGGAAGACAAACGTCGTCGTGACGAGCACGGGCGACGCCGCCACGCGACAGGGTGATTTCTTCGAGGCGGTGTGCTTCGCGCAGGAGCGCAAGTTGCCGGTGCTGATGCTCGTGCAGGACAACGCCTACGGCATCAGCACGCCGACGCGGAAAACCAATCCGTACGCGCTCGGCGTGCTCGCGCGCGAGCAATGGCAGGTCGTCGACGGGCGCGACGTGATTGCCGTGCACTCGGCCGCCGCCGCGGCGATCGCGAAGCTCCGCGCAGGTTTCGGCCCGGCGCTGATCTGGATCCAGACGGAGAGGCTCGCGAGCCACACGAGCTCCGACGACCACAAGCTCTACCGCTCGCCCGAGGATCTCGCGCGCATCGCGCAGCACGACCCGATCCTCGTCTTCAAGAAGGAGCTGATCGAGGAGAGCCTGCTCTCGGAGGAGGCGTATCTGAAACTCGAGGCCGAGGTGCGCGACGAGGTGCGCGCCGCCTACGATCGCGCCGAGAAGGCCGCCGATCCGAGACCGGACGAGACCGAGGTGAACGTGTTCGCCGCGGACACGCCGGAGCTCGCGGAGGAGTTGTTCCCGGCCGGCAAATACCGCATCGGCGACCTGATCAGCCAGACATTGCGCGCCGGGCTGAAGGCCGAGCCGCGTCGCCTGATTTTCGGCGAGGACGTCGAGGATCCGAAGGGCGGAGTCTTCCGTCTCACGCGCACGCTCTCGACGGATTTCCCCGGCCGCGTGGTGAACTCGCCGCTGGCGGAGTCGACGATCCTCGGCATCGCATGCGGTCTCGCGAGCTATGGTTGGCGACCGGTGTTCGAGATCCAGTTCATCGATTTCATCTGCGCGGGCTGGAACCAGCTCGCGACGAATCTCGCGACGTTGCGTTGGCGCACCAACGGCCAGTGGACCTGCCCGGCCGTGATCTACGCGCCGTGCGGCGGCTACCTGCCTGGCGGCAGCCTCTGGCACAGCCAGACCAACGAGGCGCTCTTCGCGCACCTGCCCGGCCTGCACGTGGTGATGCCGAGCACGCCGGCGGATGCCGCGGGCCTGCTCTGGACGGCGATGCACGCGGAGGATCCGGTGCTGTTCCTCGTGCCGAAGCACATGTTCTGGGCCGAACACGAATCGAAGGAGCCGGTCGTGCCGGTGCCGTTCGGCCGCGCGCGCCTCTGCCAGGAGGGCGCCGATGTGACGCTCGTGGCGTGGGGCAACACCGTCGAGCTCTGTGCCGAGGCTTTGAAGACGCTGGACGATGAGCTCAGCGTGGAATTGATCGACTTGCGGACGATCGTGCCGTGGGACCGCGAGACGCTCGCGGAATCGGTGCGCAAGACCGGCCGCCTCGTCGTCGTGCAGGAGGACACCGTCAACTGCTCCGTCGGCCAGATGATCGTGACCGAACTCAGCGAGCGGCCGGAGGTTTTCAGCCGGATGGTCTGTCCGCCGGTGCTCGTCTCGAAGGGCAACGTGATGATCGGCTTCAACGCCGTGAGCGAATACGCCGCGCTGCCCGACACCGCGCGCGTGCTGGCCGCGTTGCGCCAGACGATGACCGCTGCGCTCACCCGTGCGACCGTCGTGCCGCCGCCGCGCGCGCATGTGCCGGTGCCGCCGATCGCCACGATCACCGCCACGGCCGCGATGCCGGCGAAGGTCGCCGGCGAACCGCTCAAGGTGCCGATTATGGGCGAGGGCATCCGCGATGCGCGCGTCGTGTCGTTGCTCAAGCAGCCCGGCGATCCGGTGCAGGCCGACGAGGCGCTGTGCGAGGTCGAGACCGAGAAGGCCGTCTACCCGATCGAGGCGGCGCATGCGGGCACGTTTGTCGGCTGGAAGGCCAAGGTGGACGACGTGGTGCTGGTCGGCCAGGTCATCGGCGTGCTCGCGCCGGAGGGCGTCGATTGGCGTACGGTGGCGCTCGACGCTGGCGAAATCGCCGCGCCTGCGGGCAAGCCGAGCAAACCGGCGAAGTTTGCCGGAGAACTCGCAGTGCAATTACCGCCCGAGCCCTCGCCGGAGCAGGCGGCTTTGGCGAAACGCGTCGGCTTGGCCGGCGTCGTCTCGCTCGACGAGATCGGCGCGCCGCCCGGAGCGATCCCGCGCGAACCGGTGCTCGCGCCGGCGATCACGCAACGGCTCTCTCCGGTCGTGCCGGCCACGATGGAGTTGGCGATCGACTGGAGCGCGATCCGCGCGGCCCGGCAGATCGCGAAGTTGCGTGATCCGAAACACGCGCCCTCGCCCTCGTCGATGGTGGCGTGGGCGGTCACGCAGGTGATGGTGCTCAACCCGTCGTTCCGCCGGTTGGTGCTCAAGGGCACGCACATCGTCGAGGTCGAGGACTTCGAGCTCGGCGTGGCGGTGGCGCTCGAGGGCGACCGGCTCGTGACCGCGGTGATCCCGCAGGCGAACCGGCTCACGTGGGACGAGTTCCACGCGACCTATGTGCGCGTGATCGAGGAGGCGCGCCGCGGCAAGATCGTGGAGGTGCGGGCGCCGCTGATGATCTCGAGCCTCGGCAGTTTCGGTGTGCGGGCGGCGATCCCGATCGTGGTGCCGCCGTCGATGGCGACGTTGTTCATCGGCACCTCGCACCACGAGATGATCCGCACGGGCAATACGTTCAAGGCCGCCGAGGTCGTGACGATGTCGCTCACGTTCGACCATCGCGTGGTCAACGGCGGCGGCGCGGCGATGTTCATGCAGGACCTGCGCAAGGCGATGGAGACGCTCCAGCTGCCGGCGCTCGGCTGAGCCGACGATCCAGCGGAAGGAACCGCGAGTGAACGCGAGTTCCGGACGAGCGATTCAGGCGAGCATGCGTGAACGATTCCGGCATCCACCGTAGCTCGGGCTTTACGCCCCACTCGCTCGGAAAGTCGGGCGTGAAGCCCGACCTACAGAGGGCCCGCCTGTAAGGAGGACAGAGGGGGAATGCCCCCGCCGCGACCGCGGCGAACTCCTCGCGGAAAACGCTGCCTCAGCCGCTCGGCAAGATTTGCTCGGCCGTGACGATTCTCTCGCGCGAGCAGGTCGGGTTTTCGCGCTCGCGACGCTTTTCTGCTGAATCCCAACATCTTGTGGCACGCCCCGATGCGCTGGCACGCGCGTTGCGAATGGAGGGGCAACATGGCCTCCCCCGAGATCCTCTCCCCGCATGCCGTGACGCAGCGCACGGCGGCGACCGACCACGCGATCGACGTGATCAACAGCCTGCCGCATCTGCCGCGCCTCGTCCTGCTTTTCACTTACTGCGAGGGGATGACCATGCTCGAGATCGGCCGCGCGTTGGGCGTGAGCGAGGAGCGTGTACGCGTGATGCACGACGAGGCGCTGCGCCGGCTGAAGGTCCTGCTGGCCTGTTGAGGGCGGCCGCGCGCAACTCGCGCGTGGCTGCGCGACGCCGGCGGTGGGCGTCTATTTCGCGGCGGAACCGCCGGGGCCGCCGTGTCGCGCGAGCCAAGCGGCGTACTCGGAACGGTTGAGGAACTTCAGGGAGGCGGAGTTGATGCAGTAGCGTTTGCCGGTCGGCGCGGGGCCGTCGTCGAACACGTGGCCGAGGTGCGAACCGCAGACGGCGCAGTGCACCTCGGTGCGGACCATGCCGTGGCTGGAGTCGGTCGTCTCGCCGACGAAGGCGGGTTCGAGCGGCTGCCAATAGCTCGGCCAGCCGGTGCCGGAATTGTACTTGTGCTGCGTGTCGAAGAGCGGGGCGTCGCAGCCGACGCAGACGAAGACGCCGTCACCGTGGAAATCCCAGTACGCGTTCTCGAACGGCGGTTCGGTGCCCTGTCGGCGGGCGACGCGGTACTGCGCCGGCGTGAGGCGCGCGCGCCACTCGGCCTCGGTGCGGCGGACCTTCGTTTTGCTCATGTCGATCACGGCTTGGGAGGGCAGGCCGCATGCGGAGCGGTCGGAGAGGGAGCAGGCGGCGGGCGGGTTGGCGGAGGGATCGGCGGGTTTCATGACGGAGTTTTCCGGGGCGGCGGATACGCTCGCGGCGCCGAGCAGCGCGGCGAGCGGGACGGGTAGGCGAGGGCGGCGGGAGCGCATTGCCAAGGAGTGGTATGCGAAAGCGCCGCGGCGCAACTCCCGGCCCGTGTCGCACGATGGCGCTCAATGCCGGAGAGGAATGGCCGATTAGCGGCGGTGTCCAGACTCGGCGCGACTGATCGCGCGCCTCAGCCGCACCTTTTGCGATGTCGCTCCTTTCGAGCACGCCCGATTCGACGGCGCGCGTGGGCAACAAGCCCGCGATGCGGTGCCGCGTGTTTTGCGGGATCGCCGTTCTGCTTTGCCTGGGTTTGCTGCGCACGGCGAACGCGGCGGGGCCCGCGCCCCGGCCGGCGGTGCTCGTGCTGTTGTCGTACCATGTCGGCATGGAGTGGGAGGACGGCGTGGTCGCCGGGCTGCAGGAGACGCTTGGTTCACAGGCGGAGTTGGTGCTGCTGCAGCTCGATGTGAAACGCTACCCGCAGCCCGAGCGGGAGCCGGGCATGCTGGCGAACTTCGTCAGCAAGGCCGCGATGTGCGCGCCGGTGGCGGTGCTCGCGGTCGACGATTTCGCCTACCAGTTCGCGCTTCGCCACCGGGACCGTATGCGAGCCGGTACGCCGCTGCTTTTCGGCGGTGTGAATTACCTTCCCGGCGCGCCGCCCCCCGGCGTGGGCGGTGTGGTCGAGGCGATCGACCTCGCGGGCACGTTGCGGCTGTTGCGCTCGTTGCAGCCC